>CBFHMO010000204.1:0-1042 GCA_965656925.1 Patiriisocius sp. | reverse complement strand
ATGAAGCAGTAATGTTATTTGTGCTTCTTCTTATGTTTTTTGTTCTAGCAATAGAAACCCCTCTTGAGGCATCTCTCATGGAGTACCGATTTGTTCTTAAAGATGACGTACCATTGTAGTAATCTGAACTTCTTCTTCCTCTGCTAAATACGTATCCGTTGTATGGATTTCCGTAGTATGGGTTGTAGAAATTATTATAATACCCTCCGTAATAGTAAGGGTATCCCCATCCATAGTATCCATAATAGGGGTATCCCCATCCATAGCCTATACCCCAAAAAGGGCTGCACCAGTTGTATGAATATCCCCAACCGGAGCCGTACCACCAGTAAGGACGGTTCCAACGCACTATTGGTGAATGGTCATAAATGTTAATTGTAATGTCTTTACTGTTTTCTCCCCAAGAGCCATATTCGTCCTCTTCTTTGGTTTGTTGTTCAACGATGTACCCATCTTTGTTTATGCTACCAGTAGTTGTGTAGGCGTCAATATCTGTAAATACACTGCCTTGTTCAAGGGCATCGTAGGCCTGTGTTTTTGAGTTGAAATATTGTTTGTAGTAACTATCACTAGGCGGCTGTAGTTTAGCTACCTCTTGGGGCTGACTTGTGTTTTGAGTATTGTAGTTGGTGTTGCTGTCTTCAAAAGTAGTTAAGGGATAACTTCCGCAAGCATTTAAAAGTAATGCAATAACACTAAGAGTACTTAGGTGAACTATTTTTTTTAATGTAATAAAAGATGCTTGCATAACAGTAGTATTTTATTGTTGAACGTGGTAAATTTAGTTAGTTTTGTCGAGGTAAACTAATCAATACAATATTCACAATATTTGTGCCAAACTTAAATCTATGGCTAAGAACTTAACAACTCGTGATGAAGATTATTCAAAATGGTATAACGAACTAGTTATAAAGGCAGATCTTGCCGAGAATAGTGGTGTTCGTGGCTGCATGGTAATTAAACCCTATGGTTTTGCTATTTGGGAAATGATGCAAGCAGAACTTGATAGAATGTTTAAAGAAACGGGGCATCAAAATGCCTA
>CBFHMO010000203.1:0-1115 GCA_965656925.1 Patiriisocius sp. | reverse complement strand
ATAACTACCTGATAAACAATTATTTAAAGCTTTTTTTTGCACTGGTTATTCAAGAATTAATAGTGCTTTTTTAAGAATACACAACAACCCCATTAGGAAAGCAACAGATATTGTTAAATATTTGACCCAGCAAATCATCTGATTACTAACATGCTATAACTGGGGAGTTATTTTCATAGAGAATGAAAAGGTGATTTGCTTTTTTTATGGACTAGCTTAAAAAAAAAACGTAAATTGTTGCAGTTAACCATGCATCATGTCAAAACCCACTTCTCCATTTACCAAAGCTCAATTACTTCCGCAAGAAGAAACTTTAGAGATTTCAAAACAAAAAGGAGCCTTATACATAGGCTTACCTAAAGAAACTCACGCTCAAGAAAAACGTATTTGCTTGACACCAGACGCCGTTGCAGCCGTTGTTGCCAACGGGCACCGAGTTTTATTAGAAGATGGTGCTGGACAACAGTCTGGTTTCTCAAACACCGCTTATAGTGAAGCTGGAGCAGAAATTACTACCGATACAAAAAAAGTATTTGGGTGTCCAATTATATTAAAAGTAGAGCCCCCTACTCAAGAAGAAATAGCGTTAATTAATCCTAAGGCAGTACTAATATCTGCCTTGCAGCTTAAAACCCGGCAAAAAAATTATTTTGAGGCATTAGCAAAAAAGAAAATTACGGCCCTTGCCTTTGAGTTTATCAAAGATGAAGATCATTCTTACCCAGCCGTTAAGGCTCTTAGTGAAATAGCTGGTACTGCATCTGTACTAATAGCATCAGAGCTAATGGTAAATGCACAAAAAGGCAAGGGATTACTCTTTGGAAATATTAGTGGCGTACCACCTGTAGAGGTTGTAGTTATTGGAGCAGGTACAGTTGGTCAATTTGCAATACGATCTGCCATAGGTCTTGGCGCTAATGTTAAGGTATTTGATAGTTCAATAACACGTCTTAGAGATTTGCAATATAAAGTAGGTCATACCCTTTATACCTCTACCATACAACCAAAAAATTTAATGAAATCTCTCAGAAGGTGTGATGTTGCCATTGGCGCTGTTAGAGGAAGTAACCGCTCCCCCATTATAGTGACTCAAGACATGGTTGAAAATATGAAAG
>CBFHMO010000202.1:0-1131 GCA_965656925.1 Patiriisocius sp. | reverse complement strand
GCTTCAGGCCAAAGAGCGCTTTATTGAACTAAAATCTGAGCATGAAAAAGTGATCAATTCTCGAGAGAGAAAAATGGTAGAGGCAGAGAAGAGAACTAGAGACAAAGAATCTCAAGTCTCAAGTGAGTTGGCCAGAGGTAAAAAATCTACCGATGAGTTAGAAAACAAAAAGAAATCTTATGATGAGCGTTTGGTTTTCATTGAGAAAAAGCAACTCGATTTAGATAAGATGCATAAAAGCCAAGTAGAGCAATTGGAGGTTATCTCAAGTTTATCTGCAGATGATGCAAAAAATCAATTAATGGAAACCCTAAAGGATGAGGCCAAAACAGCTGCCATGGGGTACATACAAAATTCTGTTGAGGAGGCTAAAATGACTGCACAACAAGAGGCTAAAAAAATTATTATAAGTACCATACAGCGTATTGGTACAGAGGAAGCTGTAGAGAATTGTGTCTCTGTGTTTAATCTTGAGAGTGATGATGTTAAAGGACGTATTATTGGTCGTGAGGGTAGAAACATTAGAGCCATAGAGGCTGCCACTGGAGTAGAAATTATAGTGGATGACACCCCAGAGGCAATTATTCTTTCTTGTTTTGATAGTGTAAGAAGAGAGGTAGCTAGACTATCGCTTCATAAATTAGTGACAGATGGTAGAATACACCCAGCAAGAATAGAAGAAATTGTAAAAAAGACCACCAAACAAATTGAGGAAGAAATCATCGAAGTTGGTAAACGTACGGTGATTGACCTAGGAATACACGGGTTGCAACCTGAGCTAATAAAAGCTGTGGGACGCATGAAATATCGTTCTTCATATGGTCAAAACTTATTACAACACTCTAGAGAGGTTGCAAAGCTTTGTGGGGTTATGGCTAGTGAACTAGGTTTAAACCCAAAACTTGCAAAAAGAGCAGGACTATTACATGACATTGGTAAAGTGCCAGAGACAGAAACAGAGCTACCTCATGCAATCCTAGGAATGCAATGGGCAGAAAAGTATGGAGAGAAACCAGAGGTTTGTAATGCAATTGGCGCCCATCACGATGAAATAGAAATGACAAGCCTACTCTCACCAATAGTTCAGGTTTGTGATGCTATTAGTGGCGCAAGACCAGGTGCAAGACGCCA
>CBFHMO010000201.1:0-1139 GCA_965656925.1 Patiriisocius sp. | reverse complement strand
ACTATATATTGTTATTGGATCAATAATAGTATTTTTTATTGTAGCTCAGTTTTTTATTCATAGAAGTAGTACTAAAATTGAGATGTACCCTTACACTATAACTACTGTGGTGGGAGAGATAGAAATCCGGGACTACGAGGCCAGGCTCTTTACAAACGTACCTCTTTCAAGCCAGGGCTATAAAGAAAACGCAAGCAAAGGATTCTCTAAATTAGGCGGCTATATTTTTGGAGCCAATCAGCGCAATGAAAAAATTGCAATGACCTCTCCCGTTAGTATGTCACTCGGAGAAGATGCTTCCATGCAGTTTATGGTTCCGGCAGCTATTTCAAAAGATGAATTACCAAAACCCAATCAAGCAGACATCACATTTAAACAAGAGCCACAAAAATCTATGGCAGTCATTACCTTTTCTGGATGGGCAAGTGATACCACTATTAAAGAGTATAAGGACAAATTAATTGCCGTTTTAAAGGCCAATGGTATACAGCACAGCAACCAATTTTACTGCTTTGGATACAATCCTCCCTATGATTTGTTTTTTAGAAAAAATGAAATAGCCGTTGAGCTATAGTCAAAACAAAAAGTTTTATGTCTTTTGGGTTATCTAGATTGTAGTGTTTTATTAAATGCTATAATAAATAGTCTGTATTTATAAAATTAGAATCTTTTGATTCTAATAATTTTTCAAGAATTTCATTGTTATATTCATTGTCCTTAGAGGCAACAAAACTGCGTATTGAAAAACTCCTTAGCGCATCAAAAACACTTAGGGTTCCTACTGCAGAGTTTTTTCTTCCTGTGAATGGATAAATATCTGGACCACGCTGGCAAGCACTGTTTAAATTAACTCTACAAACAAGGTTGGCAAGGATATCTATAAGAGGGCCTAATTGCTTGGTATCTTTACCAAAAAGACTTACTTGCTGCCCATATTGTGAGCTTGCAATAGCCTCTAGTGGTTCATCAATATTAGTGAAAGGTATGATAGGAACCACAGGGCCAAATTGTTCTTCCTGAAACACTTTCATATCTGTTGTTACAGGGTATAAAACAGCTGGATAACAATAATTCTCGCTAAGTTCACCGCCTCGTTTGTTTAAAATTTTAGCTCCTTTTGAAACAGCATCTTTAATTAA
>CBFHMO010000200.1:0-1287 GCA_965656925.1 Patiriisocius sp. | reverse complement strand
ATGAAACAAACCAGTGTTTGTTTTGACACAGAAACAACAGGGCTAAACCCCTTGACAGCTCAGCTTGTTGGAATTGCTTTTTCTTGGGAAAAAGGCAAAGGATTCTACCTCCCATTCCCTGAAGAGAGAGAGGCTAGCCAGCAAATTATAGAGCAATTACGTCCGTTTTTCGAAGCTACAGAGATAGAAAAAGTGGGGCAAAACTTAAAGTATGACATTAAGGTTTTGCATAAATATACTATTTCAATACAAGGAAAATTATTTGACACCATGTTGGCCCACTATCTTATCAATCCAGATATGAGACATAACATGGATATATTGGCAGAGACCTACTTAAACTACACGCCCGTTTCTATTACAGAACTCATCGGTAAAAAAGGGAAAAACCAAAAATCGATGCGCGAGGTGCCAATAGAGCAGCAAACACAATATGCGGTAGAAGATGCAGATATTACATTTCAGCTCAAACAACACTTTGCCACTGAGCTTAAAGACACTGATCTTCAAAAACTATTTGACACTATTGAAATCCCGCTACTAAAAGTGCTTGCTAACATGGAGTTAGAGGGTATAAATCTAGATAAAGAATTCTTACAATCACTCTCCGGAGATTTAGACCATGATATTGTTTCACTAGAAGCGGCAATTTATAAAGAGGCAGGTGAAGATTTTAATATTGCATCTCCAAAGCAATTGGGAGAAATTCTTTTCGGTAAAATGAAACTTGTTGCCAAGCCTAAAAAAACAAAAACAGGGCAATACTCTACCGCAGAAGACGTGCTTTCATCTCTGGCTAAAGAGCATCAAATTATTGCAGATGTGCTAGAGTACCGTGGGCTAGCCAAATTAAAATCTACCTATGTAGATGCCCTACCGCTACAAATAGAACAAACAACGCAAAGAGTTCATACCCAATACATGCAAACAGTTGCGGCCACTGGGCGCCTTAGTAGTAATAACCCAAATTTGCAAAACATTCCAATACGCACCCAGCGAGGTAGGCAGGTTAGAAAAGCCTTTGTACCAAGAAACCAGGAGTATGTATTGGTGGCTGCAGATTATTCTCAAATAGAGCTACGTATTATTGCCGCATTAAGTGAAGAGCAAACCATGATGCAGGCCTTTACAGATGGGCAAGACATTCATGCCTCTACAGCAGCCAAAGTATTTAATGTGCCTCTAGATCAGGTAACACGAGAGCAGCGAGGCAATGCTAAAACTGTAAACTTTGGTATTATCTATGGCGTTTCTGCCTTTGGACTTAGCAACCAGACAGAGCTCTCA
>CBFHMO010000199.1:0-1381 GCA_965656925.1 Patiriisocius sp. | reverse complement strand
GCAATACTTGCAGCTACTAAACGTGCGTCTAATTCTGGGCGTTTAATTTCAAAAATGTTTATCTGAACTTCTTTCCCTGTAATTTTCTTAAGCTCTTCTTTCAACTTGTCTACCTCTTGTCCACCTTTCCCGATAATAATACCAGGTCTAGCAGTAGTGATAGTAACGGTTACAAGTTTAAGCGTACGCTCAATAATTACTCTAGACACACTTGCTTTACTTAAACGAGCGTGAATATACTTTCTAATCTTGTCGTCTTCGGCTAATCTATCACCGTAGTCGTTTCCACCGTACCAGTTAGATTCCCATCCTCTGATTATTCCTAAGCGGTTTCCGATTGGATTTGTCTTCTGTCCCATTTATAATTTAGCTTTGTGTGTTATCGTTAGCCCCTAATACCAATGTAACATGGTTTGAGCGTTTTCTAATTCTGTGAGCACGCCCCTGCGGTGCAGGACGTAATCTCTTTAGCATAGTTCCTCCGTCTACACGAATTTCCTTTATAAAAAGATCTGCATCTTCTATAGAGGCATCTTCGTTTTTAGCTTGCCAGTTTGCGATTGCAGACAATAACAACTTCTCTAAACGCCTAGATGCTTCTTTTGAACTAAATTTTAATAAATTTAGTGCTTTATCAATTTTTTCACCTCTTACCAAATCCGCCATTAAGCGCATTTTTCTTGGTGATGTAGGACAGTTATTAAGCTTAGCGAAGTACTGAGTCTTCTTAGCTTCTTTCATCTGTTCTGCTTTTTCTCTTTTACGAACTCCCATGGCCTATTATTTTTTACCTTTATTTTTTGCACCTGCGTGACCACGGAATGATCTTGTTGGTGAAAATTCTCCTAGTTTATGTCCTACCATATTCTCAGTAACATATACTGGCACGAATTGACGGCCATTATGAACTGCGATAGTTTGTCCTACAAAATCTGGAGTTATCATAGAAGCTCTTGACCAAGTCTTGATCACTGTCTTTTTGTTTGACTCCACATTGTTTTGTACTTTCTTATCTAACTTGTAGTGAACGTACGGTCCTTTTTTTAACGATCTTGCCATAGCTTATTTCTTTCTACGTTCAATTATGTATTTATTACTCTGCTTTGTCTTAGAACGGGTTCTAAATCCTTTTGCAGGAATACCGTTTCTAGAACGTGGGTGTCCACCAGAAGACTTCCCTTCACCACCACCCATTGGGTGATCGACTGGATTCATCACTACTGGTCTTGTACGTGGTCTTCTACCTTGCCATCTAGAACGTCCCGCCTTACCAGATACTGTTAACTGGTGGTCACTGTTTGATATCGCACCAATGGTGGCCATACAAGTAACTAAGATTAAACGTGTTTCACCAGAAGGTAATTTAACGGTAGCAAATTTA
>CBFHMO010000198.1:0-1398 GCA_965656925.1 Patiriisocius sp. | reverse complement strand
TTGCATTTTCTATTTTATTTGTTGGAGAGACAAATAGAGTTGCATTAGTAAAAGCGGTGTAGTGAGCGGTGCTCTCTTTTACACCATCGTTTTTAGGAAAGTATTCTTGTGAAATACCAATCTGCGAAATACATAGTACCAGCAACAGAAGTATGTTTTTTTTCATAGCATTGAAGATTTATTGTGTTTTTTATTAAAGATACCATTATAAGATATCTTAAAGAGTAATTGCGATAGTTAAAAATATCATAATTGAAATTAAAAAATATTTTAAATACACCTTAAAGTGGTCTGTTGTCAAAATAATTTACCATCAAAGCCACCATGTAACTGTATGTTTTAATTCCTTTAGGTTGATTGTTTGCTTTTAAAAATAGATTGTACCATGCCTTAGAGAATTCCTCCATTGGGTTGTCATAGCTGTCCCAGAAATCTCGCATTTCTTTATAACTCTTTAAAATTCCGGGATGTATGGTTTCTAATGTTTCCAGGTATAGGTCTTTATCTCTGTAAGATAATTCATTCACGCAATACCTGAGTGCAAAAATATACCCTGTGTATTTAATGTACCTGTCGTCATTGTGCAGGGCTGCAAGAGTTGCAATAAAATTTGCTTCATTCTCCTTTGCATATCCCAACTGATGTGCTTGTTCATGACAAGCCACAACCGGGAATTTATAAGATTTTATAAGTCCATTTACCTGCGCTTCTCCAGAGAAAGGATTTAAATACCCGCTATATCCCATATAGGTAAGTCCTAAACTCCATAGACTTTTTTTAACACTTCTAGGTTGCAAAGAAAGACTTGGAAAGGTTTTTTGAAGATTTGTATAACTGTTTTGGGTAAGGTCAAGCATTTGTTTTTGAGAATAGGGCAAGTCAATCTTAACACTATCGGCATACCCAAGTGCGGTATGAAGTTCATTTGATTTTTTAATAACCCTGTTGGTAATGTCTATGAGCTGCTCGGTGGTGTAGTCATTGCCTAGATTTAGTGAGGTATGTAGGGGTTCTCTGTAATAATTAAAACCCCATAATAAATGAAACATAAAATACACCACAGATAGGTGGGCGGTAATTTCAAAAACTAACTTTACAGGCTCATGCCTAAAGCTTTTATAGTTTTTATAGATCCAACGTGCTACTAGTATAAAAATTAAGGTGTAAAAAACATCACCAACAGAAAAAGGAACCCAACCCCATAAGCTTCTAGAGATTTTTCCAATCCAAGGATACAGCCCTAGGCTATACCATTTTTCTATAAATGAAGGATACTGTTTTAAAAACTGTATCAAAACAATTTGCACCGGCAACAGCAGTGCAATGATAAGTGAAGATTTCTTTTTAAACATGATAGCAAAATACTAAAACCATCTTACATTAAAATCATTAGTTACA
>CBFHMO010000197.1:0-1467 GCA_965656925.1 Patiriisocius sp. | reverse complement strand
CACCTTGGTAATCACAGGTAAGGCGCTCTTCTGCTTTGTTGCTGTAATCTATATCTTCTGCAGAGATGTTTAACTCTGCTCCAGCTATCTTTAAACGTATTTGATGGGTGGTCTTGTTCGAGAAAATAGAAACACGACGTACCGAGTTTAAAAACAAATTGCGGTCTATGCTTAATTTGTTTGGATTTTCTTTTGGGATTACCGCTTCATAATTTGGATACTTACCATCTATAAGGCGGCAAATTAATACTGTCTGGTCAAAGGTGAACTTTGCATTGCTATCATTGTACTCTATGGTAACCTCTTGCTCACTACCTGCCAGGATGCTCTTTAATAAATTTAAAGGCTTTTTAGGCATGATAAATTCTGCGCTTTGAGAAGCTGCAACGTCTGTACGAGTGTATTTTACTAATTTATGAGCATCTGTAGCTACAAAGGTTAACCCTTCTGTAGAGAACTGGAAAAACACGCCACTCATCACAGGGCGCAAATCATCATTACCGCTGGCAAAAATTGTTTTGCTAATGGCAGTGGCCAAAATATCTCCTTGCAATACCGTAGATGATGGATCTTTGAGCTCAATGGTGCTAGGAAACTCATCTCCTGGTGCATAGGCAAGTGCATATTTACCATGATTAGAGCTTATCTCTACCGTGTTGTTATTTTCTATAGTAAAGGTTAGTGGCTGCTCAGGAAATGTCTTTAATGTATCCAGCAAAAGTCGTGCAGGAATACATACAATTCCTTTCTCGCTACTTTCAACCTCTAGTTTTGAGGCTATGGTTGTTTCTAAATCTGAAGCAGAAACCGTTAACGCATTTCCGTCTAGATCAAACAAAAAATTGTCTAAAATAGGTAAGGTGTTGTTATTATTAATAATGCCTCCAAGCACTTGTAGTTGCTTTAAAAGGTAGGAACTAGATACAATAAATTTCATGTAATTTGTTTTCTAGAGGTTATATATTATATTGAAAATTTCAAAGGTTGAGACATATGTGTCTACTTACAAATATATCTCAAATGTAGCATACTACAACACGAACTTATTAACACTTCGAGTTGCTATTTCTTTTTTCTTAAAAACCCAAACTAGAAAACAAAAAATAGTAGCGCCATTAGTGTTAGCCCTATATGCAATACCTGCCAAAGCCTGCGGGTTTGCTTCAATTTTTCTGGGTCCAAAAATAGACTGTAATTTTCTTGCTAGGTATGTTTATAAGTCCCGTAACATCTAGTAAGAAGTTGACATTATTTCTTGTATTACAGTACTACATGGCAATGAGTATCAACACTCCAAGCACTAGCTTTAGAGGCAAACATAGGTTTAGTTGTTGCCCAAACCCCTTTAAATAATTCACTGTTTCTGTAGTTTTCTAAATCACTTTCTTTTTCCCATTTACTGTAGGTAAAAAAAATGTTTGGCTGGCTTTTGTCTCTCCAAAGCTCTAAATGCATACATCCTTTAAA
>CBFHMO010000196.1:0-1640 GCA_965656925.1 Patiriisocius sp. | reverse complement strand
CTCTTAGATGCAGCTAGTGAGGCCAGTAAAGGTAAAGCAAAGATTGGCTCTACACTTAAAGGGATAGGACCTACCTATATGGATAAAACAGGTAGAAACGGAATTCGTGTTGGTGATCTAGAAATGAAAGACTGGAAAACAAAATACCGCCAATTGGCCAACAAACATGAGTCAATGATTTCGTTTTATGATGTAGACATTCAGTACGATTTAGATGAAATGGAAGCTGAATTTTATGATGCTGTAGACCGTCTTAAAGAATTAACCTTTATTGACAGTGAGCAATATTTTCATGAGGCAATAAAAGCTGGAAAAACAATACTGGCAGAAGGGGCACAAGGATCTTTACTTGACATTGATTTTGGAACCTACCCTTTTGTTACTTCTTCAAACACAACAGCAGCAGGCGCTTGCACAGGTTTAGGAATTGCGCCAAACAAAGTAAAAGAAGTATACGGAATCTTTAAAGCCTACACCACACGTGTTGGCTCTGGCCCATTCCCTACCGAGCTTTTTGATAAAGTAGGTGTTGAAATGGCAAAAATAGGACGTGAATTTGGAGCGGTAACAGGAAGACCAAGACGTTGTGGATGGTTGGATTTAGTAGCCTTAAAATATACCTGTGAGGTAAATGGAGTTACTCAATTAAATATGATGAAAGGAGATGTACTCTCAGGATTTAGCACCCTTAAGGTATGTACGGCATACAAATACAAAGGAAAAACAATCACGCACCTACCCTATAACATCGAGCCAGAAAATGTAACACCAATCTATACGAGTTTTCCTTGTTGGAAAGAGGACTTAACAAAAATGAGAGCGGTATCTGAGTTCCCTATAGAATTAAACCAATACATCGATTTTCTAGAAAAGGAACTTGAAATACCTATTAATATAGTTTCAGTAGGTCCAGATAGAACCCAAACAATACACCGTTAAAAAGAATCTACAACATATAGCGCTATTGCTAACACTCCTTATTACAGGAGTTTTAACAGCACAACCCAGTCAAGAAACAGACAAATCAAAGGTTGATATTCAGTCTGGATATTTAGAGCGAAAGCCAGAATTACCAGATGCTTTCATATACACAAAAGACACAGAAGGACAGGTATATATTGTCCATCAGGGTATTCAAATGTGGTGCAATCAAGCCTATGTGTATTTAAAAGACAACTTTGTAAAAGCCTATGGCGAGGTTAAGATTAAACAAGGAGATACTATTTTCATGAATAGTAATTATGCAGAGTATAACGGAAATACTCAATTTGCATTTGCCAGTGGTGATGTTGTTTTTAAAGAACCAAAAACAACATTAAAAACAGACACCCTCTACTTTGATAGAATAAAACAAGAGGCCTACTACAGAAGCGGTGGCAAGGTTATAGATACAGCTAGCACCCTAACCAGCAGAATTGGCAGGTATTATGCCGAAGCTAAAAATTATCAATTTACCAGCGATGTAAAGATTGTAAACCCCAAGTACACTATTAACTCCCAGCAACTTAACTTTTATTCTCAAACAGGTGCAAGTTACCTCTACGGCCCTTCTACCATAGTGAGTGACTCAAGTACCGTATATTGTGAACGTGGTTTTTATGACACCAGAGAAGACACCGGCTATTTTGTAAAAAACTCTA
>CBFHMO010000195.1:0-1773 GCA_965656925.1 Patiriisocius sp. | reverse complement strand
AAAGATACACTATTTGCCTTGGCAAGATTAGACATCTGCAGGAGGTTATCTGCCGCTAAAAATAAATTTACACCTGCTATATTTAAAAACATTCCAGCTCCAATATTTTTGGCAGAATAACTATCAATAGTGTAGGTTGTTTTTATAGAAAGTGTGTTGCCAAACCTTCTTGTGTAATAAAGTGTACCGGCCAGTTGTAGCCCTCTAGGTCTAAATATGCTATAGTACTGAACCCCGGCCTGAGAAACTTGCTTTTTTTTTGTGCCATTATTTTTACAATTACAACCTCCATTGTCTCCAACAAATCTCCCAAAATCATAATGCAGTCCAGCATTTATTTTAGTGGGTCGCAGTTGGCTATATCCGGTATTGAGGGTGTCAATTGGTATCTCACGGGCTATATCATCTTCCAGGTTATCATAATAAGGAATGGCAGGTTCTCCATTTGCTAGTTCAGGAAAAACAAGCTCAATACCATTTAGAGTATAATTTCCTCTGGCCCTGTAACGTTCTGTGTCTTTGGTATGAAAAATAGCGCCAAGATCAAGCACAGAAGCGGTTAAAGAAAGCTCGTTGTTAAACTGGTAGGTAATACCGGCGTCTATACCAAGGCCAAGATTGCCGCCAAGTAAAGCTCGGCCAAGTAGTTTTTCACTAACTTGAGACTGCTCTAAACCATCTAATGATATAAACCCAGAGGTGTTTACCTCAACATCCAAATCTGTAACTGTGTGCTCATATATATTAGCACTACCCTCTCTTACAGTTGTTTTAAACGCGCCTTTATTTCTTGTACTACTAACACTCATTAAACTACAATAGAGTTTTAAGCGCACTCCTGCAGTTAGCTTTTTTGAAACTTGTTTATTCACCCCAAAATGAAACACGGTTAACAAATCAAGGCGAGCACTAATGTCATTAAAATCATACGCTTTTCCAATATAATCTCTATTGCCCTCCCAAGCCAAAATAGCAAAATCTTTAGGGAAATAGGCAATGGCATCTAGTTCTTGATACATTCCGCCAGAGAAGTACATAGGCTCAAAACCCTTGGAGAGCCAACCAAAGTTTAATACATCCAGTTGCTGATTTACAGTGAAAAAATCTCGAGAAGTTAACCTAGAGATGGTAGTAGTAATTTTAGTATTAATAGCCACACCATCATCAGCAAAGACATCAAATACAGAAACTCCAGAAGAACCAACATTAAGATGAAATCCAGACGCCAAAGGGACACCTGCATGAAATTGACTCGTGACAAGGCTTCCTGGATTAAGCAGCAGGGTTTGAGGGGTTACCTCCCAATTATACAGTAGTTGTTTATTTTGACAAACAACTTCTGATAGACCAAGGAGTAGATAAATAATAAGAAACTTTTTCATTATATTTTACTATTGCTCTATTTGCAAATAATAGGTGGTCTTAGACTGTAAATTTAAGACACCTGTTAAATCTTGTGATGAAGAAGGTATGGTTACAGTAGCTAAAACCTTTTTTGCCTTTGTTAGCTCTTTAATCTGAACCTCATCTAAGGATTGCACGAAATAGCTCACTACTGGTGTATCCTCACTACCAGATGCCACTGTAGTTTGCATAAAATATTTGGAAGTATTTTGTTCATTTAAAAAGTCAAAAGACACATTAAATTCTCTTGAAATACTGTTTGTAAACTCAAAAAAGAAATCTACTCTTTTTAGTATATCATTGATATCGCTACCGCCTAGAAAATCTAAATCTGTGGTATCCTGGACAACCAAAATCTCTGTATTGTTT
>CBFHMO010000194.1:0-1774 GCA_965656925.1 Patiriisocius sp. | reverse complement strand
AACATCTCACCCATTTTATACAGGTAAATCTAAATTAATTGATACAGCAGGACGTATCGATAAGTTCAAGAACAAATACGCAAAATTCAAAAAACCAGCTGCAGCTCCTGCACAGGACAAAGAGTAGTTTTTTGCTATACACATAAAAAAAGCCTACGAGAAATCGTAGGCTTTTTTTCGTTATCGCATATCTGGCAGCAGTCATGCGTTGTAACCATAGGTACTATGTTGTGTTAAATTGCTATTTTTGATTATTCTATTTAATATCCTATTATGAACTACATCCTTTTTGACGGCGCAGTGCGCAACCAGTTATTGCCTTTTACCTTTACACGGCCAGTGGCAGATATTAGGATTGGTATTTTAACTATTCGTGAAAAATGGGAAAAATTCTTAGGTTCTACAACTACTACTGTAACGGAGGAGTATCTGTCAGATAAGTTTCCTATGGTAGAGTTGGAGCAAAATGTGCTCATAAATGCTTCTTTTTGTCCTTCAGAAAATTTAGTGCTATTAATCAAGAGCCTGCAAGAGAACCAGGCTATTTTCTTTAATGAGGAGCCTTTGGCTTTTTATGCTAAAGAAGATCAAGAAATAGATTTTAATACCTTCAAGGTTACTCAGTATACAGATGATGATGTGTTTCGTATAGAAAACACTTGGGATATCTTTGAGAAGAACGCTCAGGCAATTCAAAGAGATTTTGATGTATTAACCCAAGGAAGAACCTCTGAGGCGATACCAAAAACCACCATAGCTTTTAATCCAGAAAACATATTTATTGAAAAAGGGGCTAAGGTTATGTGCACTTCTTTAAATGCAACAGATGGACCTATATATATAGCTAAAGACGCTACAGTTATGGAAGGGGCTACCATACAGGGGCCTTTTGCTCTTTGTGAGCATTCAAGTGTTAAAATGGGAGCTAAAATTTATGGTGGTACAACCATAGGGCCCCACTCTAAAGTAGGAGGTGAGGTTGCTAATTCTGTTATGATGGGCTTTTCAAATAAAGGACATGATGGGTATATGGGTAATTCTGTGCTTGGCCATTGGTGTAATCTTGGCGCAGACACTAATACTTCAAATTTAAAAAACAACTACGCAGAGGTGCGTCTTTGGGATTATGATACCGAAAAATTTGCCAAAACAGGAACTCAGTTTTGCGGTCTTATGATGGGTGATCACAGTAAATGTGGAATCAATACCATGTTTAATACCGGGACTGTAGTGGGGGTGAGCGCAAATATTTTTGGCGCAGGATATCCTCGCAATTTTATTCCAAGTTTTTCTTGGGGCGGCACCAGTGGCATGCAGACCTTCAAAACTACAAAAGCCTTTGAGGTAGCAGCTGTTGTTATGGCTAGACGCGGTCTTGAATTTGATGCTCAACAACAGGCTATTTTAAATGAGGTGTTTGAAATTAGTAAACAGTGGAGACGCTTCTAGGTATTAATTATTCTCTTTTTAAAACCCAATACAATTACACTTAATTTATTATAATATATGGCTGTCTTAAAAAAAGCTGCTTTTTATACCCTAGGTTGTAAGCTTAACTTTAGTGAAACTTCTACTATTTCTAGAGATTTTAAAAACGAGGGATTTGAGCGGGTAGATTTCTCTGACCCTGCAGATGTGTATGTTATAAATACCTGCAGTGTTACTCAAAATGCAGACAAACGATTTAAAAGTATCGTAAAGCAAGCCCAAAAAAGCAATCCAGATGCTTTTGTTGCAGCTATTGGTTGTTATGCTCAATTAAAGCCAGAAGAAT
>CBFHMO010000193.1:0-1832 GCA_965656925.1 Patiriisocius sp. | reverse complement strand
AACCGCGCAGGAAGTATTATTGATCAATTAGAGGCCGCTGGAATTGTTGGTCCTTTTGAAGGGAGTAAGGCTAGAAGCGTTTCTGTACCTACCCTTGAGGCTTTAAACCAATTATTGGAAAACGAATAAAATCATGAAAACAATTATAAGCATTCTTATTATTTTAATTTCTAGCACTAGTTTTGGGCAACAAGCAAACGCCTTGCTGGGTGAGGTTTCTGCAAAAGTTAGAAGCTATGATAATATCCAGATTAAATTTAAATACAATCTCAACAACCAAAAGGAAGGTGTTAATCAAGAAACCTTCGGAGATCTTACTCTTTTGGATGATAAGTATGTAATAAACATGCTAGATATTACCCGTATGTTTGATGGCACATCTATATACACCATTGTACCAGAAGACCAAGAGGTAACCATCTCTTTATACAACCCCGAAGATGAAAAAGACATAACTCCATCGCAAATGCTAACTTTTTACGAAAAGGGCTATGATTCTAAAATGGGAGTTGTTGAAAACATAAAAGGAAGAAAAATTCAGTTTGTAAAATTAACCCCTATAGACAGTAATGCTGAAATCAAAAAAATTCATCTAGGTATTGACAAAAAAACAAAGCACATCTATAAATTAATACAGATAGATAGTAAAGGGACAAAATATACCTTAACAGTACAATCTTTTAAAACCAACCTACCCCTTTCAAAAGGCTTGTTTACTTTTGACCAGCAAAAGTATACCACCGATGGGTACTATATTAATATGCTAGATTAAGCTCTTAGTTTGAAGATACTAGACAAATACATATTAAATTCTTACCTCAAGACGTTTTTTAGCGTCTTTATTATTTTGATGTTTATTTTTGTGTTACAAACCATTTGGCTGTACATCGCAGAATTGGCTGGTAAGGACATTGATTTTATAATCATTTTAAAGTTTTTATGGTTCTTCACCCCTAAGCTTATACCGCTGGTACTGCCCCTCACCATATTAGTTACCTCACTAATGGTCTTTGGAGGTTTTTCTGAGCGGTATGAGTTTGCCGCAATGAAATCTACAGGTATTTCTCTGCAAAGGGCCATGAGAAGCCTTACTGTTTTCATATCTATTTTGGCACTAACCGCTTTTTTCTTTGCCAATAACATTATTCCTTACTCTGAGTATAAATGGCAAAACCTGCGCAGAAACCTAGCCCAAGTAAGCCCTTCTATGGTTATTAGCGAAGGTCAGTTTAGCCAAATTGGTGAGGGTTTTAACATTAAAGTAGATGATAAATATGGAGAAAACAATGAGTTTCTTACAGGTATCATTATTCATGAAAAAAACCCATCAAAACCTAACGGAAACTACATCGTTACCATAGCTCAAACCGGAGAATTTAAAAGTAAAGAAGGTAGTAACACCTTGTCATTGATTCTTAACGATGGCTCTAGGTATGAAGATATTCAAGAAAAAGACATCAAAAAACAAAAGCGAATGCCTTTTGCAAAAACAGACTTTAAACAATATACTGTAAATATTGACCTCACAGAGTTAAACAATACAGATATAGATAGAGAGAACGATTTAAGCAACCAAAATATGTATAACATTAGGGAGCTATTTGTAGAAATAGATTCGCTCTCTAAGGAGTACACAAAAGACATTCAAACATTTGCAAATAACACTTATTACAGAGCGGGAGTCTCTAAATTTAATAACAAGAAAATAAAAGCAAAAAAGCTGCCAGATAGTGTGAATTCATATTTAGACTTATTTTCAGAAAAACGGCAAACAGAAATTGCTAAAATGGCTTTAAACAATGCAAAAAGCACTCTGCAAACAATAGACGCCA
>CBFHMO010000192.1:0-1867 GCA_965656925.1 Patiriisocius sp. | reverse complement strand
TAGGTGCAGTTTGATCAATAACTGTTAGGTTAAATGCACAAAGAGTTTGATTAGTGCCATCTGATGCAGTTATGGTTACTAGGGTAACTCCAGGGGCAATAACCGTTCCTGGAAGTGGGTTTTGCTCTAGAGATACCACAGCGCAATTATCTTGGGCTGTTACCTGGCTTAAGTAATTTGGCACTACATAAGAACAATTATTATCTACGGCCACAATCTGGTCATCAAGACAGGTTAAACTTGGCGCAGTGGTATCTACTACGGTAATGGTTGTTGTACAGGAGTCTGTATACTCACCATCATCAATGGTTAGCACAACTGTAGTTGTACCTAGTGGGTAAGGGCCCTGGGGAGTAACCGTGAGGGTGAATGGCATATTGTCTGGATCATAGGATCCGTTATCAAAATCTTGAGCAGTGGCTTCACCCTGGCAATTTTCGTTGGCAGAAACTACTAAGGCTTGACACAGGGCAATTGGTAATTCATTACAGGCAAATAAGGGGTCTGTAATGGTAACTGTTGTGGTACAAGAACTTGTATTTCCGTTGGTATCTATAATGGTGAGCGTTACTTGGTGTGGGCCTAAATCTTCACAATTAAAATCTGTAAGGTCTATACTCATAGAGGCGATATCACAAAAGGCATTAGATCCTCCATCAACCTGTGAGGGCGTAAGGGTTGCATTACCGTCTGCGTCTAGAGGCAAATTAAAAGGAGCGCTACATACGGCATTTGGGGTAGTTGTGTTTTGCACTTCAATCTCGAAGGTGCAATCTGCAGTATTAAAACCATCATTAGCTGTTAATGTTATTGTTGTAAACCCAAGACCTACTTGAGTTCCTGCAGGTGGGGATTGAGTAATAATAAGATCATCATTACACCCATCATCTGCAGAGGCTAAGGCAGTATAATTTGGGATAATAAACATACAATTTGCTGCGTTTACCTCCTCTATTTGGTTTGAAGGGCATGTAATGGTTGGTGGTATTACATCGTTTTGCAAGACCATAAAAGAACAAGACCCTGTGTTACCTTGGTTATCTGTGGCGTTTATAGCTACAGAAATATTTCCAGAAATTAGGGTACCTGGAGCTGGCACCTGAGTAACTGTAAAAGGACCTGGATAACAGGTATCTGTAATGGTAGCTAGAGATGTGTAATCTGGGAGTATGAACTGGCAATTTACATCATAGTCTTCTAGTTGATCTTCTGGACAGCTAACGATGGGTGGAGATGTATCTAACACGGTGATGTTAAATGTACAAGATGTGGTGTTAGGGCCATCACTTGCTGTTAATGTAATTTGTGTGACACCAACACCTACTTGTGTACCCACCGCTGGTGTTTGAGTAAGCAAAACAGTAGCGCAATTATCATTGGCATTGGCAAGGGAGGTATAATCTGGGATGGTAAACAAACACGCTAGGGTTGCCATCTCTTCTCTATCTTGAGGACAGACAATAGAGGGCGCAATCACATCACTTAAAATAACATTAAAGGTACAGGCACCTGTATTGCCGTTGCTATCTGTGGCTTGCAAAAAAATCATGGTGTTTTGAGATACTACGGTTCCTGGGGCTGGCACTTGAGTTACAGGAATAGTACCTGCACTACAAAAATCTACGGCGCTACCAAGGGGTGTATAATCTGGGATAATAAACTCGCAATTCTCATCTGTTACTGCAAACTGATCTACAGGACAGGTTAAAGAAGGTGAAGTGGTATCTATCACTTGCACATCAAAAGAACAAGAAACCTCACTAGTACCGTCATTGGCAGTTAGGGTAACGGTAATAGTACCAAGGCCGTATAAAGAAGATGGCAAAGGTGATTGGGTAATCACGGGCGCTGCCCCTGCTCCTGTTAC
>CBFHMO010000191.1:0-1916 GCA_965656925.1 Patiriisocius sp. | reverse complement strand
CTATTACAATAGCCGTTATTGCCGCAAAAAAAACGGCTCCTGCTGCAATATCTTTTATGTTCCCAATTTTGGAATCTTGTGCTGGGTGGATAAAATTTGCCATTTCTTCTATGGCGGTATTTAACCCTTCTGCGGTAATCACAAGTCCAATAGCAAAACATTGAAGCATCCACTGTGTTGCAGAAATATCAAAAACAAACCCAGCGATAGTAACTCCAATACTAATTATGGTTTGCAGCTGTATGCTAGGTTCGTTTTTAATTAATTTAAAAGCACCTGTAATGGCATACTTAGAGGCTAAAATTCGATTTTTTAAAAAAGCAATTAGCACTAAGCTAAGGCATTTAAAGCAGCCTGGTAATTAGGCTCTTGCCCAATCTCTGGTACCTGTTCTGTATACAGCACGTTGTTTTGCTCGTCTAATACCATTACTACCCTAGAATGCAAATTAGCAAAAGGACCATCTGCAATGCTAAGGCCATAGGTGTCTCCAAAACTACCGTCTTTAAAGTCACTTAGCATTTCAAGATTCTCTATTCTTTCTGCGGCACAAAAACGTGCTTGTGCAAATGGCAAGTCTCTAGAGATACAAAGTACTTGTGTGTTTTCAAGAGATGCCCCATGGGTGTTAAAGGTTCTGGCTGAGCTTGCGCATACACCCGTGTCTACACTAGGGAAAATGTTTAATATTTTTCTTTTACCAGAATAATCTGATAATTTTTTTGAAGACAAATCTGCTGCCGTAAGGGTGAAATCTGGAGCTTTTGTTCCAATTTCAGGAAGTGTTCCTAGAGTGGTTGCTGGGTTTCCGCCAAGAGTTATTTGAGCCATATTTTTGGTTTTTATTTTATAATTTAAAAGTACAAAACACTTCACAATGTTTTTGTGTGTTGTTCATAAAAAATGGCCTTAGAAACACTGAATTTTTAGACCGCTTTGTTTTATTAAGTATTGTAATTAGGCTTGTTTTGTTTGTGCTAACATTCTAATTTTTATTTTAAATGCTGCAAAGATAAGTGTCATAAATGGACTAAGCCAGTTAAAAATCGCAAACATAAAATACTCACCAACTCCAACACCAAGAACATCACTTTGGTAGGCTCCACAAGTATTCCAAGGTATTAAAACAGAGGTAACTGTACCAGAGTCTTCTAGGGTTCTTGATAGGTTTTCTGGAGCAAGATCTTTGTCTTGGTATGCTTTTTTAAACATTTTTCCAGGAATAACAAGTGCAAGGTATTGATCACTAGCAATTACATTTAATCCAAAACAACTCACAACGGTTGTTGCAAACAAACCAAATACACTTGAGGCCATTTTTAGTAATGCTTTTGTGATTCTTGCCAATGCGCCAATGCCGTCCATGACACCTCCAAAAACCATGGCTGAGGCAATAAGTAATATGGTCCAAAGCATGCCAATAAGACCTCCGGAGCTAAATAATTCATTTAAAGTTTCATTGGGTGTTTCTATAGCTGTGTCACTAAAGATAGCTTGAGATAGTGCGCCTATTGTAGAGTCAGAAACCATAGCTAAAATTTCGGGTTGAAAAACAACCGCAAAAATAGCTGCCGAAACAACTCCAGTTGCTAGAGATATTAGGGGGTTTATTTTAAGTACAATAAGCGTAATCACTAAAAGGGGTACCAAAAATAGCCACCCTGTGGTGTTAAATGTTGCATTTATGGTTTGTAAAAGGTTGCTTATGTCTGCCTCTCCAGAGGTTTCTATAGTCATACTTAAGATAGAAAACACAATTAAGGTAATAATTATAGTTGGTACCGTTGTGTAGGCCATGTATTTTATGTGTGTAAACAAATCTGTACCAGCCATAGCGGGAGCAAGGTTTGTAGTATCACTAAGTGGAGACATTTTATCTCCAAAATAGGCGCCAGATATAACAGCTCCTGCAATCA
>CBFHMO010000190.1:0-2001 GCA_965656925.1 Patiriisocius sp. | reverse complement strand
TTATGGCTATTTCCCAATGGATTGGGCAATGGGCCTGGGTAATTGCTCCTTTATTTTGGATCATTATGTATGACCCAAACTGGTTTGAATCTGCAGATGTAGCCGTCCGTGAACTAGCCATTTGGGTTGCCATACCATGTGCCCTTTGTGCTATTGTACCCGCTTTATTTATAAAGAGCAAATCTACTTTAAAGGAAGATTATGAGCCTTTAAATACTGCCAACATTGGGAACAGTCTAAAAAAGATTTTTGAAAGTTTTTCTTAGGCTTTTAAAATAAAAGAGTTTAGAAAATTATGCGGAGCAACATTTTTAATATTCAATGCATTTAATACCGTTGCAGCGTTAACCTTTTTTGTGATTGTTTACAAATTATTTAATGGAGACGCTGGCGCAAGTGGTATTTGGGTATCAATGTTTGGATGCTTGGGCGCTTTGGGTACCACCTTTATTGTGATACCTACGGTGGCTTGGATGTCAAAAAAAATGGGTAAGAAAAAAGCTTTTATGATATCTCAATCTATCTCACTAGTAGGATACATATTGTTATACTTTTTATTTATTCCAGGAAAACCATGGATGTATATCATAGCCTTACCGTTCTTCTCTTTTGGGATTGGAAGTTTATTTACCATTATGATGTCTATGACAGCAGATGTGATTGATATTGATGAAATTAATACAGGAAAACGAAGAGAAGGTATATTTGGAGCCATCTATTGGTGGATGGTAAAAGTAGGTTTTGGTATTGCAGGCGCTCTTAGTGGAGTGATCATCACCATAGTAGGTTTTAATCCTGATTTAGCTACCATAGACCAGCAATCTGCAGTAGAAGGCTTGCATGCGTTTTTCTGCTTTTTCCCAATGGCAGGTACCATCTTGGCCATGCTTGTAATGCGTAATTACAGCATTACAGAGGAAAAATCTAAAGAGATTTCGGCCATCTTGGCCAAAAGAAAACAAGAAACAGAAAAAGAAACAACTATTTTAAAGAGTAATTAATGTCTTACAGAAAAGAAAAACAAAAATCATTATTAGGTATAGATACCAATAAATTAGGAACAACAGAACTCCAGCAAATGAGTCAATCTGTGTTAAGCTCAGGGATGCACGGACTTTGCTTTAGCCCCTACCTAGAAGGACAAAAACCTGGAGATCCTATCTCTGAGGCGCAAATTAAAAGAAAATTAGAACTTATTGTACCCTATACCAAATGGATACGGATCTTCTCGTGTACAGATGGCAATGAGCAAATTCCTAGGTTGGCCAAACAATACGGTTTAAAAACCTTAGTTGGAGCATGGTTGGGTGATGATGCTCAAACCAACGAAAAAGAGATTAAGGCGCTTATAAAACTTAGCCATGAGGGCATGGTAGATATTGCAGCTGTAGGAAATGAAGTAATGTATCGTGGTGATTTGGAGGAAGCTGAATTAATTTCATTTATCAATCGCGTAAAACAAGCTATACCAGAAATCCCGGTTGGGTATGTGGATGCCTACTATGAATTCTCTGATCGCCCAAAAATTACCCAAGCCTGTGATGTTATTTTAGCCAATTGTTATCCATATTGGGAGGGTTGTAGCTTAGAATACTCACTGGTATACATGAAGCAGATGTTTCATCACGCAAAAGCTGTGGGTATGGGTAAAAAAGTTATCATTACCGAAACAGGTTGGCCAAGCCAGGGAGCTTCATTAGAGGGAGCTCATCCGTCTTATGAGAATGCATTGCGCTATTTTATAAATGCGCAAAACTGGTCTAAAAAAGATGATATAGACCTATTTTATTTCTCTTCTTTTGATGAATCCTGGAAAGTAGGTACCGAGGGAGATGTGGGAGCATTCTGGGGACTTTGGGATAAAAATGAAAAATTAAAGTTTTAAATTATTAAACTAACACCAATGAAGTATACGGATGTTTTCTCCATTGCTGCAGCTTCTGCAGTCTGTTATTCAGGCTATAGAGCTGGACAGGTGCCTGGTATATCCTTTCCTTCTTA
>CBFHMO010000189.1:0-2007 GCA_965656925.1 Patiriisocius sp. | reverse complement strand
TACAGAAGGACGTTGTGTAGCTACAATAAGATGGATCCCAATAGCACGAGCCAATTGCGCCAATCTAGCAATAGGAGTTTCTACTTCTTTTCCTGCCGTCATTATTAAATCTGCAAATTCATCAATAACAAGCACTATGTATGGCAAGAATCTATGGTTCTCTTCTGGATTTAACTTTCTCTCTTTAAACTTGGTATTGTACTCTTTGATATTGCGTACATATGCGTTTTTTAATAGATCATAACGTTGGTCCATCTCAACACACAAGGAGTTTAAGGTGGTAATTACCTTATTGGTGTCTGTAATAATAGCATCTTCATCTCCAGGTAATTTAGCCAGGTAATGACGCTCAATTTTATTAAACAAAGTAAGCTCCACTTTTTTGGGATCTACCAGGACAAATTTTACTTCGGCTGGATGTTTTTTATACAAAAGCGAGGTTAGAATTGCATTGAGCCCTACAGATTTACCTTGCCCAGTTGCACCTGCCATAAGTAAGTGGGGCATTTTTGCTAAATCTACCACAAAGGTCTCATTGCTAATGGTTTTACCTAGGGCTAGGGGTAGTTCCATTTCAGCATTTTGAAATTTTGGAGAAGCAATGGTAGCGCGCATAGATACCGTTTTCGGGCTTTTATTTGGTACTTCTATACCAATAGTACCACGTCCAGGGATGGGTGCTATGATTCTTATTCCAAGTGCAGATAGAGAAAGGGCGATGTCATCCTCTAGGTTTTTAATTTTTGATATGCGTATTCCGGCATCTGGAACAATCTCATATAAAGTAACAGTAGGACCTACTGTAGCCTTAATACTAGCAATTCCAATTTTATAATTGTTGAGTGTTTCAACAATACGATTTTTATTTTCTTCAAGCTCTTCTTGATTGATAGTAATTCCTTGGCCTGAGGTGTAGTCTTTTAGTAATTCTATGGTAGGAAATTTGTAGTTGCTAAGTTCTAGGGTAGGATCAAACTCTCCAAAATCTTTAACAAGTCTATCGCTTAAGTTTTCTACAACCACGGTCTCTTCTTTTACTTGTTCTATCTCCATAGAAAGGCCCTGTTCTGGGTTTTGTGCTACAGGAGTTTCTATGGAAGTTTTCGTAGAGGTCTCACTACTGTTTTGAGAGGTGTCTGGTGAGTTAGTATTACTGCTTGATGGTGTTGTGTCAAGAGGTATTTGCTTGTCATCAGAGGGGTTGGTGCTAGTTTTGTCTACAGGAGTTTTGCTTTCCTGATTGCTATTTGCAGTAGTTGTAGGATCATTAAAATCTGCAGTTATGTCTTTTTTTGTTTTCCTTACAGCGTTTATAATCTTATCTGGAGTTATGTTTAATCTTAAAACTAAATATACAATGGCAAAGAATGTCATGGATAGAACCGTACCAATAAGACCCATGTAATCTTGCATGAAATCATTAAGTTCAAATCCAATAACACCACTTAAAATAGAGCTGTTTCCGCTAAAAAAACCAAAAAACACTGAAAGCCATATCATCACTAATATGCCCCAAAACCAAAACTTTTTTAATCGTTTTTTTGTGAAATCAAAAAAGAGATATACTCCAGTAAGGGTTACTAGGCTTGCAAAAATATAGCCTGCAACACCAAATCCTTGATAGATGCATAAATAGGCAATATTGCTTCCAAAAGTACTAAGCCAATTTTCTGTTTTTAGATTTCTATCTGCTATTGCAATAATGCTTTGGTCTGCCTGCCAAGAAAAAAGAAAAGATGTAAAAGAAAATAATAATGCAATCCCAAGTAGCGCTAAGAAACTTCCTAGCAGTATTTTTTGCTGCTTAGAGAGTGAAAACGAGATGGGTTTTCTTGGCTGTTTTTCTTTTTTTGATCTAGTTGTTTTCTTTATAGCCATGAAGTATGAGGTGTCTCAAACAAAAATACAAATTGTTATGTGTTCTATTGTGTTTTTATTTTTAAATAATAAGCATCAAATTTTAAGAACTAAATATAAGTTAAAATACTTGTTTTAAAAAAGGACAAA
>CBFHMO010000188.1:0-2076 GCA_965656925.1 Patiriisocius sp. | reverse complement strand
AAAGGAGATTTCGGTGCCCTGTTCCATTTCTACTTTAAATGAAAGGGTATCTGTTAGAGTTTCTTCTTTGATATATTCAAGATTTTGCTCAACTGCAGTGTCTAACACTTCACAAGACAACAAACTTACATGAATTCTATCTGTAACTTCAAAACCAGAATCTTTACGCAGGTTTTGGATACGGTTAACAATCTCTCTTGCTATTCCTTCATTTTTTAATGTTTCAGAAATAGTGACGTCTAAGGCAACAGTTATCCCGTTGCTATTGGCAACTAACCAACCCTCAATATCTTGAGAGCTAATTAGAACATCATCTAAGGTCAATGTAGTACTTTTTTCTGAAATTTTAATAGGCATTTGCCCTTCTTTTTCTAACAAATTAATCTGGTCTTGACCAAGCTGCATAATAACAGCGGCTACCGCCTTCATGTCTTTTCCAAAACGAGGTCCTAGCTTTTTAAAATCTGGCTTAATTTGTTTCACCAAAATCCCAGAGTCCTGATCAATAAGCTGTATCTGCTTGACATTAACTTCACTTTTAATTAAATCACTAACGGCTTGAATTTCTTTTCTAGCCATCTCGTCTAAGACAGGCACCATGATTTTTTGCAGCGGTTGGCGTACTTTTATTTTTTCTCTCTGTCTTAAAGATAAAACCAAAGAAGATATGGTTTGGGCTTTTTGCATTCTAGCTTCTAAGGCGCTATCAATTAAAGAAGTGTCTGCAACTGGAAAATCTGTTAAGTGAACAGAAATTTTTACCTCATCTTTTGTGACAACGGACACTAAATCTTTATATAGCCTATCCATGAAAAACGGTGCTATTGGTGCGCCCAATTTGGCAACAGTTTCCAAACAAGTATACAGGGTTTGGTAGGCAGATATTTTGTCTTCTCCGTAGCTTCCTTTCCAGTAACGTCTTCTGCTCAAACGCACAAACCAATTGCTTAAGTTTTCACCAACAAAATTTTGTACAGCTCTTGCCGCTTTGGTAGGCTCATACTCTGTAAAGGCCTGGTCAACGGTTTGAATAAGTGTATTAAGTTCACTTAATATCCAACGGTCAATTTCTGGGCGCTTTTCGGCAGCGATAGCTGGTTCACTGTAAGTAAAACCATCTAAATTAGCATATAAAGCGAAGAAATTATAGGTGTTGTACAGGGTGCCAAAAAACTTGTTACGCACCTCTGCAATACCATCAATATCAAACTTAAGGTTATCCCAAGGATTGGCATTGCTTATCATGTACCAGCGTGTTGCATCGGGGCCATACTTATCTAAGGTCTCAAAAGGGTCTGTGGCATTTCCTAAACGTTTAGACATTTTTTGCCCGTTTTTATCTAAAACCAATCCGTTGCTTACTACATTTTTATAGGCTACATCATCAAAAATCATAGTAGCAATGGCATGAAGGGTGTAAAACCATCCACGTGTTTGATCTACTCCTTCTGCTATAAAATCTGCTTTGCGCCAGATGTTCTCTACTTTTTCTTTGTTTTCAAATGGGTAGTGCCACTGGGCGTATGGCATAGATCCAGAATCAAACCAAACATCAATTAAATCTGCCTCTCGTTGCATTGGTTTACCACTATCTGAGACAAGGGTAATTTTATCTACTATATTTTTATGAAGGTCTACTTTATTGTAATTTTCCTGGGTAAAATCACCCACAACAAAGTCTTGATAAATATCTTTTTGTAAAACCCCTGCAGTGACCGCCTTTTGCATTTGAGTCTTCAACTCTTCTATACTACCAATAATAATCTCTTCTGTGCCGTCCTCTGTGCGCCATAAAGGTAGCGGAATACCCCAATAACGTGATCGAGATAAATTCCAATCATTAGCATTGGCCAGCCAATTTCCAAAACGTCCTTCTCCGGTTGCTTTTGGCTTCCAGTTAATGGTTTTATTTAACTCATGCATGCGGTCTTTAAAGTTGGTCACTTTAATAAACCAAGAATCTAGAGGATAGTATAATATAGGTTTATCTGTACGCCAGCAGTTAGGATAACTGTGCACATACTTCTCAACTTTAAACGCCTTGTTTTCTATTTTTAATTTAATGGCAATCTCTAC
>CBFHMO010000187.1:0-2192 GCA_965656925.1 Patiriisocius sp. | reverse complement strand
AAACATCATACTTGGTGTAAGACCTATGTTTAGAATATCTAGAGGTCTTGCCCTTACCACAGATCTTAGCTATATTGTTAATTTTAAACAGCATTATGATTATGCGGGTAGAAGTTTTTATTCTACTGAGCCTGAAGGTCTAGTGGGAGGGTATGCAAACTTCTCTGTAGGGTTAAATTTTAATCTAGGAGATAGACGCGTACACGCAGATTTTTATTAATCTGTAAATAAAAACGTTTTATTTTCCAATACAGAAATTGGCAAAGATGTTACCCAGTAAATCATCGTTGGTAATCTCCCCGGTAATCTCACCAAAATAATACAAGGCTTGTCTTATATCTATGGCCATAAGGTCTCCACTTAGCCCTGCGTCAATACCTTCTTGCACCCTATTAATTTCTTCTAGTGCTTTTAAAAGCGCATCATAATGCCTTGTATTGGTAACTATGGTTTGATTGTTTTTAAGCGCTCCAGTATTTACAAACTCCAGCAAAGAGGTTTTTAGATCTTCAACACCTTGGCCCGTTTTTGCTGCAATTAATTGCAGAGAATCTATGCTGTTTGTTAAGTGTGTTTTTTCTTTATCGGTTATAATATCTGCCTTATTAGCAACTACTATTAAGGCTTTTTGAGGATATTTATTTTTAATTTTACCTATCTCAATTTGTAAATTTGCTATGGTTTTTTCGCCAGATAATAATCTGGAGCTGTCTATTAAAAAAACAACTACCTGCGCCTGGTCTATCTTCTCAAATGTTTTTTTAATACCAAGGCCCTCTATGGTGTCTGTGGTTTCTCTAATACCAGCAGTATCTATAAACCTAAAGGCAATACCTCCAATGCTTATTTCGTCTTCTATGGAGTCTCTGGTGGTTCCGGCAATGTCGCTCACTATGGCGCGCTGCTCATTTAAAAGGGCGTTTAAAAGAGTAGATTTACCAACATTGGGCCGCCCAACAATGGCAACAGGGATCCCATTTTTTAAAACATTTCCTGTTGCAAATGAATCAATGAGGCGTTTTAATACAAAGGATATTTTAGTAATTAATTTTTGGAAATCATCTCTGTTGGCAAAAGCAACGTCTTCTTCAGCAAAATCTAGCTCTAGCTCAATGAGTGAGGCAAAATTTAAAAGCTCCTCTCTAAGGGCTGCTATCTCTGATGAAAACCCGCCTCGCATTTGCTGTATGGCCAACTGGTGGCTAGCAGCACTATCACTAGAGATAAGATCTGCAACTGCCTCTGCTTGGCTTAAATCCATCTTACCGTTTAAAAAACTACGCAAGGTAAACTCACCAGGAGTTGCCATTCTAGCATTTTTACGCAAACACAGCTGGATGATTTCTTGTTGTATAAACGAGCTGCCATGACAAGAAAACTCAACAGTGTCTTCTCCGGTATAGCTATTTGGGTTTTTAAACACCGTAGCTAGAACTTCATCCAAAACCCTGCTACCATCTTTAATATGACCCAAATGTACCGTATGGGTTTTTTGCTTTGTAAGTTCTTTACCAGATACAGATTCAAAGATCTGGGTTGCTATATTAATTGCCTTTTCCCCAGATAGTCTAATCACTGCTATAGCACCTGCGCCAGAGGGTGTTGCTAATGCTACTATAGTGTCATGATGTGTCATAGATATATTGGGTATGTGCTAATTTGTATGCAAAAATAAACATTTATGTTAGAGTATACCTAACATTGCAGGGCAGTGTAACATTTATAATAAAATAGCTACTAATACTATAAATTTTATAACATGACCCAGCAAAAACCAAATAGCAACCCCCTGGTTAAAAGTATCCTTATTTTTTTAATAGTCTCTGTAGTAGCCTTTGGTATTACCACCCTTTTAATTAACTATGTACTTTAATTTTTATGCAGCCCTACAACCAAGATTTAAAAAAAGTAGATAACAACCTTTTAGTGGCAACCCACTTATGCCAACTCTTAACCTATATCTCTGGTTTTGGGGGTCTTGTGGTGCCTCTTATTTTATGGCTTACCCAAAAAGATAAAGTTGTAGCCATGGATATTCAAGGAAAACAAATTGTAAACTTTCAAATCAGCCTTATTGTGTATTGCATCTTATCCATACCCTTGATCTTTGTTTTTGGGCTTGGCATACTCATACTTATTGCCATTAGTATACTTAGTGTAGTAATTCCTATAGTAAATGCAATTAAAGTAAA
>CBFHMO010000186.1:0-2223 GCA_965656925.1 Patiriisocius sp. | reverse complement strand
CAATGTTTGGCTGAAACCCTGTTGCCTGAGCGCCATCTAGTTGTTGTATGGTTTGAAAATTACCAACTCCACCCCGCAGATAAATCATGTCTATATATCCAAATTCAAAACCAAAGGAGGGAGTGATACTTACAGCAGATGTTGAGATGAGATCATTGGTCTGGGTAAAACGCATGTTAAGATCTATTTCTGTTAAAAAGGTGTAATCTTTGTGGTATATAAATTTACGCGCTACGCCAATCTGTAATTTAGGAAGGGTAATTTCTGTAGTTTCTGGTAATTCTTGATTCTGTCCAGCTACGGCTCCTTGAATTTCAGAAAACTTTTCCTGATCTATAGACCAAGTATTATAACTTGTTGTGATGTCTCTAGCCATCACTCCAAACTGCCATTTTTTTCTACTGAATTGTATGCCAGCATCTAAACCAAAACCCCAAGAGGAGGCAAAATCTCCAATAATACGACGTATTACCTTAGCGTTTACACCAATGTTAAGCCCGTCTAAGGGTAATCTTTTTGCATAACTCACTGTAAAGGCGTAATCTGCAGTCGAGAAAAGACTGATGCGGTCATAGTTAATTTGTCCTTGGCTATCAATAAGTTGGGTGGTGTTTAAAATATCATCTACACCAAATCGTATCATCGATAAAGCCACGGCGCTTTGGTTGTCTAGAGGCATTGCAAAACCCGCATAATCGTAATTGGCAATATTGGCAAAATAAGACGCATGCATAAGAGATAACTCGCTGTTTTCAAGACTAACCAAACCTGCTGGATTCCAATAACCCGCGTTTACATCATTTGTAGAGGCTACAACGGCATTAGCCATTCCAAAAGAGTTAGCATCTACACCAATGTTTAAAAACTCATTAGAGTATTTAACAGCTGTTTGTGCAGAAAGTAAAGTTGATACCAGTAGTATCCCAAAAAACAATGTTTTTTTCAATGTATTTTTTTTATGCGACAATGATTTTTTCTTTACCTTAATAAACTCGTATTTTAGTAACATATTGTACCTAGAGGGCGCTAGAGCAAAATAGTTTGCTATTTTTACAAAAGTACCAAGTAAATTTTCAATCATGAAACTATTTCAGTAGTATTGGGGTTTTGCAATTAGATTTATGTTTTAAAAACAAAAAAAAATTATAAGCTTAAAATAACAGGAGTATTAATTTATAAACCTCCATAGTTGTTAAAATCTATCTATTAAATGATAAAACAAATACCAAATATCATTACTTCCTTAAATTTGCTATGCGGCTGTGTGGCAATTATTTTTGCTGTCTCGGGAGATTTAGTTTCGGCCTGTTTTTTTGCTTTTGCTGGGATCTTTTTAGATTTCTTTGACGGCCTTGCAGCAAGAGCACTCAATGTACAAAGCCAAGTAGGCTTGCAATTAGATAGTCTAGCAGATGTTGTCACTAGTGGTGTTGTTCCAGCAATTGTTATGATGCAACTACTTAGCCTTGCATACACTGGAGCTAATATGGAGATTACTACCTTATTTAAAGATGGCCTTGAAAATACCTCTTGGATGCTCTTTATGCCTTTTATAGGGTTGCTAGTTGCTGTAGCCTCTGGGTATAGACTGGCAAAATTTAATGTAGATACTAGGCAAACAACAAGTTTTATTGGTTTGCCAGTTCCAGCAAATACGCTTTTAATTTTAAGTTTGCCTTTAATTTTAAATTTCCAGGCAAGTCAACAAATTAGTGAGTTTATTCTTGCTCCCTGGTTTTTAATTATTCTTACGCTTTTGAGTTGTGTACTTTTAAACGCAGAGATACCACTTTTTGGATTAAAGTTTAAAACATGGAATTTTAAAGACAATGCGGTGCGCTATGTGTTTTTGACAGCTTGTGTCTTACTTTTGGTTTTGCTTAAATTCATAGCAATACCAGTAATTATCTTTTTGTATATTTTGGTTTCTCTCTTTTGGAAGCCTTTGAATTAGACTATTTTGGTTGGTAGAGCTTATTAACTACTGAAAATTTAATTTCTTTTTACGTAGCTCAAAGTTTTGACCTAGGTAAACCTTGCGTACCATTTCATCTGCAGCGAGTTCCTGAGGTTCACCATGTTTTAAGATACTTCCTTCAAACATTAAATACGTGCGGTCTGTAATGGCAAGGGTTTCTTGTACGTTGTGATCTGTAATTAAAATACCTATATTTTTATCCTTAAGTTGTGCGATGATGCGTTGTATGTCTTCCACGGCAATTG
>CBFHMO010000185.1:0-2424 GCA_965656925.1 Patiriisocius sp. | reverse complement strand
AATCACCTGCTAAAAATGTTATTTCTGCTCTTAAGAGTGGTGGAAATACACTTTCAGGTATTGTTAAAACACTTTCTGAAAGAGAAGGATAATCAATACAATGCACTAATTAAATTACAAACAATAAATTACAATTTTTAAAAACGATAGAAAATGGCAGATTTAAAAGATTTCGCAGAACAATTAGTTAACTTAACCGTAAAAGAGGTTAATGAATTAGCTACTATATTAAAAGATGAGTACGGTATCGAGCCTGCTGCTGCAGCTGTAGCTGTTGCTGCTGGTGGAGCTGGTGGCGCAGAAGCTGCTGATGAGCAAACTGAGTTTGACGTAATTCTTACGGCAGCTGGTGGAGCAAAATTAGCGGTAGTAAAACTAGTTAAAGAATTAACTGGTGCTGGTCTTAAAGATGCAAAAGGATTAGTTGATAATGCACCATCTCCAATTAAAGAGGGTGTGTCTAAAGACGAAGCTGAAGCACTTAAAGCTCAATTAGAAGAAGCTGGAGCAGAGGTTGAGCTTAAGTAAGCTTTCCTAACTCCAAACCTTAAGGTTTAGGTCTTCCGTTTATCGCGGAAAGACCTAAACCCTTTTGTGTATATAAAGGTTCCTATATTTTTGAGTATACGCAACATAACTTGTTTAACTAAATTCCGTCCATAGATGTCAGCAATGTTAACTGAAAGATTGAATTTTTCTTCTGTTCAAAATAAGCCCGATTACCCGGACTTTTTGGATATCCAGATCAAATCCTTCCAGGATTTTTTCCAGTTGGAAACCAAATCAGAAGAAAGAGGCCAAGAAGGATTATACAAAACCTTTTTGGAGAATTTCCCAATTACAGATACTCGTAACCAGTTCGTGTTAGAGTTTTTAGATTATTTTGTAGATCCACCAAGATATTCCATACAAGAGTGTATTGAGCGTGGTCTTACTTACAGTGTGCCTTTAAAAGCGCGTTTAAAACTGTATTGTACAGATCCAGAGCACGAAGATTTTGAAACAATTGTTCAAGATGTATACCTTGGTACTATTCCTTACATGACTCCTTCTGGTACTTTTTGTATCAATGGAGCAGAGCGTATTGTGGTTTCTCAACTACACCGTTCTCCAGGGGTATTCTTTGGACAATCATTCCATGCTAATGGAACAAAGCTTTATTCGGCCAGAGTAATTCCTTTTAAAGGTTCTTGGATCGAATTTGCTACCGATATCAACAGCGTTATGTACGCATATATCGATAGAAAGAAAAAATTACCAGTTACAACTCTCTTTAGAGCAATTGGTTTTGAGAGAGATAAAGATATCCTTGAGATATTTGATCTTGCCGAAGAAATCAAGGCGTCAAAAACTGGATTAAAAAAATACTTAGGTCGTAAGTTAGCAGCACGTGTGCTGAAAACTTGGCATGAAGATTTTGTAGATGAAGACACAGGTGAAGTAGTATCTATTGAGCGTAATGAAATTATCTTAGATCGTGATACTGTTCTTGAAAAAGAGCACATCGAAGAGATTATAGATTCTGGTTCAAAAACCATTTTATTGCACAAAGAGGATAATCACCTTGCAGATTATGCAATTATCCACAACACGCTACAAAAAGATCCTACGAATTCTGAAAAAGAAGCTGTAGAGCACATCTACAGACAACTGCGTAACGCTGAACCGCCAGATGAGGAGACTGCTCGTGGTATTATCAACAAGTTGTTTTTCTCTGACCAGAGATATAACCTTGGTGAAGTAGGACGTTATAGAATGAACAAAAAACTGGGTCTTGATATTGCCATGGATAAGCAAGTGCTTACCAAAGAAGATATCATAACTATTGTAAAGTACCTAATAGAGCTTATTAACTCTAAAGCAGAGATTGATGATATTGATCACTTATCTAACCGTCGTGTACGTACCGTTGGTGAGCAGTTATCTTCTCAGTTTGGTGTTGGTCTTGCTCGTATGGCTCGTACCATTCGTGAAAGAATGAATGTACGTGACAATGAGGTATTTACTCCTATTGATTTAATAAACGCCAAGACTTTGTCTTCTGTGATTAATTCTTTCTTCGGAACGAATCAATTATCACAGTTTATGGATCAAACAAACCCACTAGCAGAGATTACCCACAAACGTAGGTTATCTGCACTTGGGCCAGGTGGTTTGTCAAGAGAAAGAGCAGGATTTGAGGTACGTGATGTACATTACACACACTACGGAAGATTATGTCCTATTGAAACTCCTGAAGGGCCAAACATTGGACTTATTTCATCTTTGGCTGTATATGCAAAGGTGAACAACTTAGGATTTATTGAAACGCCGTATCGTAAGGTAACAGATGGTGTTATTGATCTTAAGACAACTCCACAATACCTTTCTGCTGAAGAAGAAGAGGGACAAATGATTGCACAGGCAAACATTCCTTTAAAAAAG
>CBFHMO010000184.1:0-2440 GCA_965656925.1 Patiriisocius sp. | reverse complement strand
AGAATTTAACACCCCAGCGGTTGGAGCTTCGGGCGCTTTGTACGGAATCCTAGTGGCCTTTGGGCTTATGTTTCCAAACACTGGGCTAATGCTACTATTTTTACCATTTCCTATTAAGGCGAAATACTTTATACCAGGATTATTACTAATGGATTTGTTTTCTGGTCTAACAGGTTTTTCTTTGTTTGGAGAAAACATTGCTAATTGGGCGCACATTGGTGGGGCTTTATTTGGTTTTGTTATGGCCTATTACTGGAAGAAAAACGATTTAAATCATACCCGTTGGGATTAACCTATGCAAGGACAAGACTTAGTATATAAATTCAAAACACTGAATATTGCCAACAAATTGATCGTGATTAACATCGGGGTCTTTTTAGTGTTTTTTATTGCTTCATTTTTATTTAATACCTCAAGTGATGTTTTAATGCAGTGGTTTGTCTTGCCAGAAGAGCCTATTGAGGTATTAAAACAACCCTGGTCTATACTTACCTATAGCTTCTTACACGGTGGTTTTATGCATATTTTATTTAATATGATTTGGCTTAATTTCTTTTCTAAATTTGTATTAAATCTCTTTAGCGAGAAACGCTTTCTAACGGTGTATCTATTGGGAGCTTTATATGGTGGTCTTTTATTTGTGACGGCCTATAATGTGTTTCCTGTGTTTGTAAGCAAAGCTGGGTATCTTTTGGGAGCTTCTGCATCGGTATCTGCACTTATGGTATTTGCTGCAACGTATTCTCCCAATATATCATTTCGGTTTTTTATGGTGACTATAAAACTATGGCAACTTGCGGTAGGATTATTTTTATTAGATCTATTTAGGTTAGGCTCCGGCACCAACCCAGGAGGCATGCTCTCTCACATAGGTGGGGGTGTTTTTGGGTATCTATACGCAGTACAATTAGCAAAAGGAAATGATATTGGTCTTTGGTTTGAAAAAATAGTAGCTAGCCTAGCCAATTTATTTAAGACCAGAAAAAGCACTCCTTTTAGAAAAGTTCATAAAACACCAAAAAACACTACAAAGAAAAAAGCAACTGTAGTTAAAGATGACCGTCAAATAAAGATAGATGGCATCTTAGATAAAATTGGTAAAAGTGGCTATGATAGTTTAACCAAACAAGAAAAGGATTTTTTATTTAAAGCTGGAGATAAATAACACACACAATTTTGAAAAAGCTATCGTTTTTTGGGAAGATATTATTTTGGTGCAATAGTATTGTAGCAGTGTTGCTTTTGGCATCTTTTATAGTACCCTACCTTGCTCCAAAACAATTCTCGAGTTTATCTTTGCTTAGTCTTGGCGTATCGCCCCTTATAGTGCTTACTTTTTTGTTTGGTGTGTATTGGTTAGTTAAGTTGAAAAAACAATTTATACTATCTGCCGTGATGCTTGTGGCGGCATATTTAATTTTTAATCCATTTTTTAAGTTTTCTTCTAATGAAAAAACATCTTCTAGTGAGAATACCATTTCTGTACTGAGCTATAACGTACGATTGTTTAATGCCTACCAGAAAAACATTGATACAGCTGAAATTTCAGAAGTATTAGACAACACCCTTAAAATAGCCAAACCCGATGTTGTGTTTATTCAAGAATATTATAGAAAAGCTACACAAAAGTTCCTGGGGTACCCGTACCGTTATATTCATTTTAAAAACAAAAAAATTGGTCTAGGGTATGCCATTTTTTCAAAATACCCATTAATTAATACAGGTTCTTTTGATTTTAAAAACACCAATAATAATAGCCTCTATGCAGATTTAGTAAAAGGTACTGATACCTTAAGGCTTTACAATGTGCATTTAAAATCTTTAGGGATAACACCCTCTGTAAATTCTCTACAAGAACAAGACAAAGAAAAATTATTTAAAAGAATAGCGACTGCCTTTGAAATGCAACAAGAACATACTGAGGTCATATTAAAACATATGAATACCACAAAACATCCTATTATCTTGGCAGGTGATTTTAACAACACGGCATTTTCTTACGTTTATAGAAAACTTCAAAAAGGCATGATAGATGCGTTTATTGAAAAGGGTAGTGGTTTAGGTACTACTTTTAAGTTTGATTCTTACCCAATGCGTATAGATTACATATTTGGATCAAAACCCTTAGAGGTTTTAAAATTTACTTCTTTAAAGCAAACTTTCTCAGATCATTTTCCTATCGCAGCTGTTTTTGCAATACCCAAGTAAGCTAGTTCTCTAAAGTCTGGTTTTGCAGGTAATGCAATGTGTTAGGGCCTTCATTAAACAACAGATCTAAAATAGATAAATTCTCGATATGACCATGGTTGGCCTCAAATACCTGATGGTATGTATCGAAGTTATACCTGGGCTCTTTCTTACAATTTGCCAAGTGGCGCATATCTTTTAATTGGGTTTGTTTTTCAAACACACCTGATGTTAAAAAAACAGCTTCTAGACC
>CBFHMO010000183.1:0-2481 GCA_965656925.1 Patiriisocius sp. | reverse complement strand
TACTCAAGAAAAAACTGTTTTAAAAGAAACAGAAATCCTTGGAGGTTCTTTCAATAAAGATAATTACGAGTCTAAGCGTATTTGGGCCACAGCAGAGGACGGAACTAAGGTGCCAATTTCAATGGTATATAGAAAAGGAATGAAAATGGATGGTACAAATCCTTTTTTGATGTACGCCTACGGCTCTTATGGAGCAACCATAGATCCTTATTTTTCTAGCACTCGTTTAAGTTTGTTGGATAGGGGCTTTATTTTTGCAATAGCACATATTCGTGGAGGACAATACCTGGGTAGATCATGGTATGAAGATGGAAAACTACTGAAAAAGAAAAATACCTTTACAGATTTTATAGATGCATCCAAACATGTAATTGCAAAGGGGTACACATCTGCAGCGCATTTATATGCGCAGGGAGGATCTGCAGGAGGCCTTTTAATGGGAGCGGTTGTAAATCTAGCTCCTAAATTATACAACGGGGTTATTGCCTCTGTGCCTTTTGTAGATGTTGTCACTACTATGCTGGATGATACCATCCCACTAACCACTGGTGAGTATGATGAGTGGGGAAATCCAAATGATGAGCAGTATTACCAGTACATGAAATCATACTCTCCTTATGATAATGTAAAAGCGCAATACTACCCAAATATGTTTGTCACAACAGGTTTACATGATAGCCAGGTGCAGTACTTTGAACCTGCCAAATGGGTGGCACGTTTACGAGAATTAAAAACAGATGATAATGTGCTGTTTTTAGATGTTAATATGGATGCAGGGCACGGTGGAGCCTCTGGACGTTTTGAGGCTTTAAAAGAGGTGGCAAAAGATTATGCCTTCCTTCTTGATTTAGAGCACATAAGCAAATAATTATATTTATGTACCTTTGTAATGTTTTATAATAGGCCATATAACAATGGCTTTGCAATGAAATTTCTCTATGACAAAACAAATTAAAGCACATAAAAACATTCTAGAACTCATTGGTAATACACCACTTATTGAGCTTAATAAGATAACGGCTGGCTTTAAGGGTAATTTCTACGCTAAAGTAGAAGCCTTTAATCCTGGACACTCCTCTAAAGATAGAATCGCTTTATATATCTTAGAACAGGCAGAGAAAAAAGGCATTTTAAAACCCGGAGATACTATTATTGAAACCACAAGTGGCAACACTGGTTTTAGTATTGCAATGGTGAGTATCATAAAAGGATACAAATGTATCTTGGCTGTAAGTTCAAAATCTTCTAAAGATAAAATAGATATGCTTCGCACTATGGGAGCACAGGTACATGTTTGTCCTGCTCACGTTAGTGCAGATGACCCAAGATCTTATTATGAAGTTGCCAAAACCATTCACAAAAATACGCCTGGCTCTGTATATATAAACCAGTACTTTAACTCATTAAATATAGAGGCGCATTACCAAACAACAGGTAAAGAAATCTGGGAGCAAACTAGTGGACAAATAACCCATTTGGTAGCCTGTAGCGGAACTGGTGGAACCATCTCTGGAATTGCTCGTTATTTAAAAGAAAAGAAACCGCAGGTTCAAATAATAGGTATAGATGCCTATGGATCTGTCTTAAAAAAATACCACGAAACACGCGAGTTTGATAAAGATGAAATTTATCCTTACAGAATAGAAGGCCTGGGTAAAAACTTAATCCCAACCGCTACAGATTTTGATTGCATAGATCGTTTTGTGAAAGTTACAGATCATACAAGCGCGCTAACAGCAAGAGAGCTTGCCACAACAGAAGGGCTCTTTGTTGGGTACACAAGCGGCGCTGCAATGCAAGGGCTAAAGCAATTAAACCAGGAAGGCGTTTTTGATGCTAACAGCAATATTGTAGTTGTATTTCCAGATCATGGATCTAGATATATGAGTAAAATATATAGCGACACTTGGATGCAAGAACAAGGGTTCCTTGATACCCAAGAACAGCCTACAGCAGCTATTTCTAAATTAAAGTAGTATTTTTTAGTCTACACAGCAACTGTAATACTATCCTATTACATCTTTTTATGAAAAAAATATATTTGTTTGAAACATAGGTGCTTTAAGTGAATTTCTACACCTTTTGTGTTTTGTATTTGTTTGTCTTTTGTTTACAAATTTTACAATTCCAACAAAAAATTAACTAAAAAAAGAGAATAAAATTGCCTAATTTTGCGGGGTATTTTGAAACCAACATATAGGAATGAGAGATTTATTTGATAAGATTTACAAAGATAAAGGACCTTTAGGAAAGTGGGCAGAAGTTGCAGAAGGATATTTTGTGTTTCCAAAATTGGAGGGCCCTATTTCTAACCGTATGCAATTTAACGGTAAAGAAGTGATTACCTGGAGTGTAAACGATTACTTAGGCCTGGCAAACCACCCTGAAGTACGTGAGGTAGATGCTCAGGCTGCTGTAACCTATGGTTCAGCATACCCTATGGGAGCAAGAATGATGAGTGGTCATACAGATTTGCATGAA
>CBFHMO010000182.1:0-2488 GCA_965656925.1 Patiriisocius sp. | reverse complement strand
TTTTGCAAAATTATCACGCTACCTAGAGGCTGTAAAAAAGTCGATTAGTGATCCCGTTGGAGGAGATGAAATTATCCAAGATATAGAAGCAAGAATTGCAGAGCTTTTTTCAGAAAAACTTGAAATTAGCACACAGGTAATCTCCACTAGAGAATTAGATGCAATTATAAAAATAATGGGGCAACCAGAAGACTACATTATGGATGAAGATGCTGCGCAAACAAACAGCGCTACTGGTAACCAAACAAAGGGAGAAACTACAAGTAACAAGCAATTATTTAGAGATTCAGATAACAAATTTATAGCTGGTGTTTGCTCTGGCCTTGGTCATTACTTGGGCCTAGAGGTTATTTGGGTGCGTCTATTTTGGATCTTTCTTTCCTTTGTAACCACTGGTTTTGGTGTAATTGCATACCTCTTGTTCTGGATTTTGGTGCCAGGGGCAGAAACCACTAGGGATAAGCTTAAAATGACCGGAGAGCCTATTAACATCTCTAACATAGAAAAAAAGTTTAATGAAGGATATCAAAAGGTATCACAAAACATAAAAAATGTAGATTATGATAAATACGAAGAAAAAATAAAAAAAGGCTCTGCCACTTTTTTTGATTCCCTTAGTGCTATTCTATCAACTGTATTTAAAATTGGTATAAAGCTTTTTGGACTATTAATAGTAATAGCAGGGCTATTAGGGCTTATTTCGATACTTGTTGGCATGACAGTCTTTGGCACATTTGGTATCTACGATACGGGTGTTACGGGCTTGGATATTTACCAATTAATTGACACAACAAATACACCCATTTGGATTGTAACATTAATTATTACTTTAATAGCAGGTATTCCGCTGCTACTTCTTTTTATTTTAGGGCTAAAGATTATGTTTCCTAACATTAAATCTATTGGTACCCCAGTTAAAATAACCTTTACAATACTATGGATTGCAGCCATAAGCATACTTGTTATATTGGGGGCCAGGCAAGCTATAGACAGGGCTTTTGAAAACAATTTTAGCACACAAACTCCACTTAGTATAAACATGCAAACCCCGCTAAAATTAAGCATGTATAACAACGATAAATATAGTTTTGAAGCCTACAGACGTAGTGGACTAGAAATAAAACCTGATGCAAATGGAAACAAAGTATTATACTCTAGTGATATCAGGCTAATTGTAAGGAGTACCGATGAAAAGGTCGGGAAAATAGTACTAAACAAAATAGCTAGTGGTAAAGATTACAAACAAGCAAAAGCAAGAGCCCAAGCAATTGATTTTAAGTATAATTTTAACAAAAACACCAATGAGCTTATACTAGATGGCTATTTCTTGACAGACATCACCAATAAATATAGAGACCAGCAAATAGAGGTCATTTTATATCTCCCTGTAAACACAAGATTAATTGCAGCTACCAATACACGCTCTTTTCATAAAAACGAACCTATATATAGAGACATTCTTATTTTAGGTGACGAAGAAAAAACACTATTAATAACACCAGAAGGGACTCAGTGTCTTAACTGTATAGAGGAGTCAAATACTATAATTGATGCTAACATACAAGCTCCTAGCCCACCAACACCTCCAGTGCCTATTGTGCCTGTAAACACAAATCAAAACTAATACGAGGCATACAAAAGCTATAGGTCACAAAAAAGGCTGCAATACTAAGTATTGCAGCCTTTTGTATTGTGTCTAAAAACTTATGCCTCTACCGCCGTCTCTAGGGTAGCCAGGTAACGTTCTGCGTCTAAGGCGGCCATACAACCCGTGCCGGCAGCAGTTACTGCTTGACGGTATTCTTTATCCTGTACGTCTCCACTTGCAAACACTCCAGGAAGATTGGTCTTAGTAGACTTTCCTTGGGTAATTAAATATCCGGTATCATCCATGTCTAATTGGCCTTTAAATATATCTGTATTTGGCTTGTGGCCAATGGCAATAAAAAGTCCTGTAATGGCAATTTCTTCTGTGGTACCCGTTGCATTATTTTTCATACGCAACCCTTCAACGACCATGTCTCCTAATACCTCATCTACTTCTGTATTATAGCGCAGATCAATATTTGGTGTAGAGGTTACTCTATGCTGCATCGCTTTACTAGCTTTCATGTAATCTTTACGTACCAACATGGTTACTTTATTACAAATATTGGCAAGATAGGTAGCCTCTTCTGCGGCGGTATCTCCAGCGCCAACAATGGCAACATCTTGGCCTTTGTAAAAGAACCCATCACAAACTGCGCAGGCAGATACCCCACCTCCACGTAATTTTTGCTCACTAGGGATCCCTAAATATTTTGCAGTTGCTCCTGTTGATATCACAACAGATTCTGCCTCTATTTGAGTTTTACCATCTACGGTTGCTTTATGAATACCACCAACTTGTGTACTAAATTCTATGGCAGTAATCATACCTATTCTCACTTGGGTGCCAAAACGTTCTGCTTGTTGCTGTAATTGTACCATCATGGTGGGGCCATCTATT
>CBFHMO010000181.1:0-2552 GCA_965656925.1 Patiriisocius sp. | reverse complement strand
AATGGCTGGGCTAGTATAACAATAAGCTCCAGTTCTGTAATGTCAAAACAACCTGTAAAGGTCTTCTCTATACGTCCATACACCGTTTGAGGACTTGTAATATTTGTATAAGGAGAAGCTAGCGCCGTGGCAGGGTCTCCAGCCTGGGCCAAGGCCAAGGTGAGATAGTAATTTACAAAAACATCTGTTTGCCCGCCTATAATATCTGCATCTGCCTGAGTTAAATCAAACTCGTCAATACCATCGGTATCGGTATCACACTCTTTTAATGAAACAGGAACATTGGCAAAAGGAGTATCTAAAACTGTCAAGGTAAAACTATCTACTATAAAACATCCTGTTACCGCGTCGGCAATACGTGTCCAAATAGTCTGAGGATTGGACGTATTAGTATATAAAAGCGGTACAATTGGAGTGCCTGCCTGTGCCTCTAATAAACTCTCATGATAAGAAACAACAAAGCCAGGATCATCTCCCGTTGTCGTGGTAGTAACCTCACTTAAATCAAACTCGGTACTCTCATCTAAAGTGCCATCATAATCACAAAGAGAAAGATCCTGGGGAATCGTGTATACAGGAAGTGGGTTTACAATTAAATTAAACTGGCTTATAGCCGAGCAACCATCTGCGTTTTCTAAACGAACAAATATAATTTGTGGGGTATTAGTGTTTATATATGCGTTGGCTGGAGTAATTTCATTAATGTTGCCCTGGGCATCTCCAAGGGTTTCATAATATGCTATTATAAGACCTGCAGGGGTTGCCGTTACCTGGGCATCCCAAGAGGTTAAATCAAAAACAGTAAGTCCATCTGCGTCTTCATCACATAATACAAAGTCTGGAATAGGATTAATAAAAACGGGAGCGTCAAAAACAATAAGCTCAAGAGCAACGGTGTCAAAACAGTCAAAAGCCTCGTATTCAAGACGAGCAAAAACAGTTTGAGGATTGGTAATGTTGGTATAAGGTGAAACTAAATCAGCAGTACCGGCATTGGCTGCAAAAAGTGTTTGATGATAGCTTACAATAACATCAACATTACCTGCAATAATTTGAGCATCTGCATCGGTAAGGGTAAAAAGTCCAATACCGTCACTATTATCATCACAAAACCTTAGAGCATCTGGGACCCCTGCAACTGGTAGAGGAACAAATTCTACAATTATTTCATCTGAAACAAAACAACCGGGAGACACTTCTACCTCAATACGGTATGTCCCTGGTGTATTGATAGTAAGGTTTGGTCCAACTTCTCCAGGTATTATTATAAAAGTACCTGTTACTTCGTCGAAAAGAAACCACTGATATAAAGCAGCAGGAAAAGGAGGAGTTCCAATTTGAATTGTTTGACCCTCACAAGGAGCGTTTCTATTTTCTAGGGTTAGATCATCACCAAGATCCACATCAAGGTTAAAAGAACCTCCTTCAATAAAAACAGCAGCATCAAATTGAGAATCTCCCTGATCTGCAATAACTAGCTTGATAGTGTATGGATTTCCAACCACAACATTTCCTATAGCTGTCAAAGGAACTGTTTGCCCGTTTAAATTTATAGCAGCATCTTGCTCATCTACAGAAGGTAAACCAGGAACATCAAAATTATATTGTTGAAAAAACTCCGTATTTATGTCATCACACTGCCCGGGGATACCATACCTAACATTTGTAACTTCTATGGGTATGTTAGTTTCTGGAATTACAGCTAGATTTTGAACAATACCCGTTATTTGGTCTGTAAGTATAAATGCAAAAGCATCTGAAAAAGAACACTCAAATCCCCTATTATACTCCTCGGAGGCAAAAATAAAATTAAAATTAATTTGATCTATTTGAGGAACAAAATTGAACTGAATAGATGATGCGTTATTCGTACCATTAGCGGTAGTATTAGCCTCTAGGTCTGCATCTCCAGGCCAACCCCCATCTCCATTACTCATCAAAGAAGTATTAGGCCCTGGAACATCAGCAACATTACCTGAAATTAAAACAATACCATTGGCAAATGGAAAATCAGAACCATTAGCATCAAAAGAAGCAATCCCATTATCTCTCCCAAAATCTGTTCCAGTTAATTGACTAGCATCACTTACCTCTGCACAAGGACTATTAATAAGCACATCCTCTACAAGCTGTTGAGGGGTTAAAGTTTCATCTACCGTTATTTGGCCAGAAACCAGAAAAGAATAAAATGTAAAAACAAAAAAAAATATTTTTTTCATGGCTTAAAAATGTAATTCCAAATATACTAATTACTCGAACCTCTAAATTATTTTATCGCAGTTTTATGTGTCTTTTGTTAGATAAATAGTAGATACAAAAAAGCCTAAATAAACGTAATGTGTTTATTTAGGCTTTGATATTAATTCACGTGTATGGGTGAAAATTACAAGCTACTATCTCTTTAAACTGAAATGTCCTTTTAGTTCTTTTTGTATGCCTTGTTCTGTGTACTCTACTCTAAACCAGTAATCACTAGATGGTAATGCATTGCCGTTATACGTCCCATCCCATCCTGGGGTGAGTGGGCTAATTTGCTTGAGCAGTTTCCCGTA
>CBFHMO010000180.1:0-2553 GCA_965656925.1 Patiriisocius sp. | reverse complement strand
GAAAAAACACAAGCTACTGTTATTGTTTTAGTTACAACTTGTTTTTATTTTTATTAAAACTAAAAATAGTGGTGTTAGAACTCCCTTTTAATGAAAAACAATCTAGGATTAAAAAAGTAAATATTCAATATTAATGCTAATCTGCAGGATGTGTCATGAAAATAATCAAACCACTGTACAGGTAAAACACTGCCTATAAGAGAAGTATATATCGGTACTATTTCTAGGGCTGTTTATTTAGAGGTTTTAAAATCCCAATGAGAAGATAGTTCTAGAAAATCTATCTTAAAAAACGGTGCCTGTCTTTGTAAAATTTCTGCTTGGAAAGAACGTTCTAAAATATCTTCAATCAAGTAATCCTCTTCAACATTATAAGGGGTGTATGTTTGCTTTAAAGAAATATCAAACAAACTAGCCGTTGTATTGTACCAAAAGGCTCTCCAAGAAGTACGTAGCTCCTTGACCAAATCATAGGCAGTTGTACCTGTTTGCCTATGGATTAATTTAACAAGTATCTGCCCCTCTGTTCTGGTTAGTTTCTTGAGTTTTTCAGAAAACTCCTGTTCAATATATTTTTGAATGCGTTTGGTGTATTTTTTTGCTTGACGTTTTTTCTTGATAGTTTCTAGACGCCTGGTCATGGTAAGAAGTCTTTCTGAGGCTAGTTTTGCGTATGGATACACCTTACGTGTCTTTCGCCTTAAAATAAGATACCTGCGTCTATCTACTTTATTATTAAAAGACAACTTATTTAAAAGCACTACCTCTTCTAAGTCTATATACTCTCGGGGTATGGTATCTCCTTGTACAATATAATAGTAGGTTGCTATCGAGTCTTTTTGCTCAGATTTATATTCTTTTGGAATTTGAGCCCCACACAACACACTACTTAAAAAGATACCTATATACGTAAGATGTGTTAAATTCATATAAAATTGATTGTATTACAGAGCGTCTCTAAAACCATTCCAAAAATAATAAATTGAAGGTGTAGACTTCGCTAATAATTATCTAATTTTGAGATTCAAATTTAAAAAACATACTTCATGGCAACATCTATATTAAATAAAAAATCATTAACCTTCCTAGAAAAGTACCTAAACAATGCTGCACCAACCGGCTATGAGTGGGATGGTCAAAAAATATGGATGGACTATTTAAAGCCATATGCAGATGAGTTTATAACCGATACCTATGGCACAGCCGTTGCAGTTATTAACCCAAAGGCAACATATAAAGTAGTTATAGAAGGACATGCAGATGAAATTTCATGGTATGTAAACTACATTAGCGATACAGGTTTATTATATGTAATACGCAATGGAGGGAGTGATCACCAAATTGCACCATCTAAAATTGTAAACATCCATACCAAAAAAGGAATTGTAAAAGGAGTTTTTGGTTGGCCAGCCATACACACACGTAACAAAAGCAAAGAAGAAGCGCCAAAGCCTGATAATATTTTTATTGATATAGGAGCCAAAGACAAAAAAGAAGTAGAGAAAATGGGCGTACATGTAGGGTGTGTAATTACATATCCTGACCCGTTTTTTATTCTAAACAAAGACAAGTTTGTGTGTAGAGCACTTGACAACCGCATGGGAGGTTTTATGATTGCAGAGGTGGCAAGATTATTAAAGGAAAATAAAAAAACATTGCCCTTTGGCCTATACATTACCAATAGTGTACAAGAAGAGATTGGTCTAAGAGGAGCTCAAATGATTGCACAGCGTATTAAACCCAACGTGGCTATTGTTACCGATGTTACTCATGACACAACCACACCAATGATAAACATGAAAACCCAAGGAGATGCTCAAATTGGCAAAGGTCCAGTTATTGCCTACGCTCCTGCGGTGCAACAAAAATTAAGAGATCTCATTACAGACACTGCACAGGATAATAAAATACCATTTCAACGTGCTGCATTATCAAGAGCCACTGGTACAGATACAGATGCCTTTGCTTACAGTGGTAGCGGTGTGGCTTCTGCTCTTATATCTCTACCCCTGCGTTACATGCACACTACCGTAGAGATGGTACATAGAGAGGACGTAGAGAATGTAATTAAACTTATATATGAGTCTTTACTTAAAATAAAAGACGGAGACTCTTTTAGTTATTTTGAGTAAATAGAGGCATTTGGTATTTTTAAAATACTGACTTAGTTTATCTGAAATTTCTAAAAAAAAATGTTTTTAATTAAGACTTGAAATGCAAAAAAAAACCTTCTTATTCTTTTTTGTTTTCAGCTTGTTTTTGCAAGCACAAGAAGATATCTCTGGAAAATACAACAACATTGTTATAACTCCAGAGATACTTTTAGGAAAAACGCTCCCGTCAAACTTTGGTTTTCCAGAAACCAAAATGTACAAACAACTTTTAGTAAATATTTCAAAAAACCAAAAACACACCCCAAAGCATTGGGCACACAGATTAAAAGGACTCCATACTGGTGTGGGGCTTGGTCTCACAGATTTTGGACAACTTGATAGTTTAGGGGTCGCTATAAGCGTGCTGCCTTACGTAGAGTTTAATGCCTTTAAATCTAAA
>CBFHMO010000179.1:0-2579 GCA_965656925.1 Patiriisocius sp. | reverse complement strand
GGGGTGGATACAAGAGTATACGTTCACACAGATGGTTGTGATACGTTAACAATTCTTGATAGTGATGATGATGGTTGCGATGCTCCAAATGGATTTGGATCTATTGTTACTGACATAGCAGTAGTTGCTCAACAAGAGTACTTAATCCAGTGGGATGACAGATGGAGCTCAGGCCAATTTGACTGGGAATTATCTGGACCTGCAGCCTATGTAGCACCAACAGGTTTGACTTGTAGTGACGCCTTAGTTGCTGTACCAGGAGTTTACAATGATGTTGCAATAACAGTTGGATCTGGTAGTGCAACAAATGCTGGTGGAACAGATGCCCTTTGGTACAGCTTCACAGCAGACGCAAATGGAACTATTGGTGTTAACTCATGTGCTTCAGACCCAGGTGGGGTGGATACAAGAGTATACGTTCACACAGATGGTTGTGATACGTTAACAATTCTTGATAGTGATGATGATGGTTGTGATGCTCCAAATGGATTTGGATCTATTGTTTCTGACATTGCAGTAGTAGAAGGACAAGAATACCTAATCCAATGGGATGACAGATGGAGTGCTGGTCAATTTGACTGGGAGTTAGTATTTACTCCAGCCCCGTTAGACCCTAACGTATTACCTATTACACTAGAAAATCAATTACCAGCATTTGGTGATTTTAACGGATCATTCACCCAAGCTATTGCAAATCCAGATGCTACTGGAGCAAATACTTCTGCTACTGTAGCTGAAAACACTGTGCCAGCTAACGCAGCTTTTGCAGGGGTAAACTTTGGTTTAGACACAAACATTGATATTTCTGCTCAAAAAGGATTTACAATGACGGTATGGTCACCAGTTGCAAACACTCCAGTACTTTTAAAGTTAGAGAATGCAACAACAGGCGTTAATGCAGAAAGAGCTGCTACTACCACCACAACTGGTGCATGGGAAACAGTTTCTTTTGACTTTAGCACAGAGGGTGATTTAACTTTCGAGTCTGTAACAATTTTCATGAACTTTAATGTTTTAGATCCAGCAACACAAACTTACTACTGGGATAATCTAGAACAGGTTGATGTTCTTGTTACAGGAGATGCTAGAATTTCAGAGATTGATGCAGATCAAACTGGTACTGACACACAGGAGTTTGTAGAAATACAAACAGAATTTGCAAACCAGTCATTAAATGGTATGATTGCTGTTTTCTATAACGGTAGTAGTGATACAAGTTACAGAACTGTAGATCTTAACGGTTTTGCTTCAGATGACAACGGTTATTTCCTTTTAGGAAGTGACGCAGTTGCAGGTGCAGATATTACAATGGGTGCAGATAACACAATCCAAAACGGAGCAGACGCTGTAGCATTGTACATGGCAGATGCAGCAAACTTCCCTGATGGAACTGCAGCGACAACTGATGGTCTTGTAGATGCTGTTGTTTATGGAACTAATGATTCAGATGACACAGGTTTACTAGCCGCACTTGGTGAGACTACCCAGTGGAATGAGAGCGAGAATGGTGAAAATGGTACCGAGTCTCTTCAGTATGATGACGCTACTCAAGGTTTCTGTGCAGGAGTACCTACTCCAAAAGCTGCCAACACACCTTGCCCAGTTACAAGTGATGGACTTGGTTGTGCTACAGCACTAGTTGCTGTACCAGGAGTTTACAACGATGTTGCAATTACAGTTGGTTCTGGAAGTGCATCTCAAGTTGGTGGTACAGATGCCCTTTGGTATGTTTATACTGCAGAAGCTAATGGTTCTATAGATATTAACTCTTGTATTTCTGACCCAGCAGGAATCGACACAAGATTATGGGTGCATACAGATGGTTGTGATACATTAACAGCAGTAGCTGGTAATGATGATGGTTGTGATGCTCCAAATGGTTTTGGATCTATCGTATCTGATGTCATTGTAAATGCTGGTCAAGAATACCTAATAGAATGGGATGACAGATGGGGTGCAGCTCAGTTTGACTGGGAGCTAACATTTACACCAGCTCCAATTGTGGAGTTACCAATTACATTTGAACTTGGTCAAACTCCAGCGTTTGGTGATTTTAACGGATCTGCTACGCAAATTATTGCAAATCCAGATCCAGCAGGAAACGGCTCTGCTAATGTGGCTCAAAATACAGTTCCAGCGAACGCTGGTTTTGCAGGTGTTAATTTCCCACTAGATACCAACATAGATATTTCTGTTGAAAGAGGATTTACATTAGATGTATGGTCACCAGTTGCAAACACACCTGTACTTCTAAAGTTAGAGAATGCCTCTGGAGCAAATGCAGAGATTCTTGCTACTACAACAACAACTAGTGCATGGGAAACTATCTCTTTTGACTTTAGTGAAGTTGGACAGTTAACCTATGAGTCAGTAACACTATTTATGAACTTTAATGTTGTTGATCCAGCAGACCAAACATACTACTGGGATAACCTAGCACAGTTTGTGGTTCTTAATGGTAATTCTTGTGTTGAGGCCTTAGTTGCGGTACCAGGAGTATATAATGATGTTGCAATAAATGTAGGTAATGGAAGTGCAACTAATGATGGTGGTACAGATGCCCTTTGGTATGTATATAC
>CBFHMO010000178.1:0-2582 GCA_965656925.1 Patiriisocius sp. | reverse complement strand
CAGGCAATAGTAGCAGATATGTCCTGAGTACCATCAGCCATAAATGTGTAGGTATACACATCATTGGCATCTAAGGTGTCCGTAATAATCATGCTCTGGTTTGTATCCTGTGAAATCACTTGAGCAGCACGTTGGGTGTTTAAGAGCCCCCATCCAAATCTATAATCTGGACCCGGAGCAAAACCTGCCTCATCTGCTGTATGAAGTGCTAAAGCTCTTAAGGTAGAGGCCAGCATATACTCGCCATTTAATTCGTTGTAATGTTGTTGTAATAAGATTAAACTACCCGATACATTTGGCGTAGCCATTGAAGTACCACTCATGTTAGTGTATGAGGCGTTTGATCCTCCAGATGCAGAATACATATTTACCCCTTTTGCAGAAATATCTGGCTTGATACGCCCGTCATCTGTTGGGCCCCAACTACTAAAGCTAGACATAAAAACATCACTAGCATCTTCATACTCTAAAACCTCAAAAGTAGCAGCAACCACAATATTATTTTTTGCCACACTCTTATCTGTTAAGTAATCATACCCACCATCTGAGGGGTTTTCTCCAGATTGACGATCATTCCCGGCAGAACAAATTGGCAAGTAGTAAGGTGCATTGTAAACTATTCTATCTATATCTCTTGCATTACTATCATAATAACCAATATACCAAAGAGGTACATTACTACTTGCAATACCATAACTGTGGTTAGAGACTAGCAAACCATTTGCTGCAGCATTTGTCATCTCTGGTTCATCACCACCAAAATCATAGGTTAGTAGTTCTGCCATTGGCGCCATCCCTTTGGCTTGCCCATTGACTTGACTTGCAGATCCTATCATTGTACCCGATACATGGGTAGCATGGTTACTTATACTTCCAGGATTGTCAATTTGCGTTGTTCTATCTTCTAGAAGGTTATGAGTTTCTCTAACACGGCCACCATCCCAAACACCTGCAATCATGTTCTCTCCATTGAGGTCTAAACCTGCCACACCACCAGTGTGAACAGTATTGGCTCTAGTTGTAAGTGCACCTTCACGGTTATCTGTGGCATAGTATTTTGGTGTCCCATCATCAAAAACACCAACCAAAAGAGCGTTACCGCCGTTTGGTAATGTCATATGAGTCTCCCATCCCTTTTGAGCAGCCATTTCAAAGGCGATTCTTTGATTGGTTTCAAAGTCTTGCCTTAACTCAGCCTCAAGTAGTGTAAGAGCCTGTTGATCATAATTTGCGGCAATAACTTGTCGCTCTGCCAAGGTTTGTGAAAGAGCATTGGTTACAGACAATAAGGCTGCCAAACTAAATAATAGAGTGTTATTTTTCATTGTTTTTTCTTTTCTCAAAAAATATACCCCTGTTATAATCTAAACAAGGGCTTATTTTTTGAATATGAAATTAAATTATTTTAACCTATAAGAAATGTATTACTTCTTTAAAACCTGTACGACACTGCTAGCATCCTTTGAAGTAGCCTTTACAAAATAGGTTCCTAAGGCAAAACTAGATACATCTATGGTTGTTGTATTTGCTGAAACCTCTTTATCTAATAACAGTACACCTGTTATAGAATACACAGAGATACGCTCTAACATACTTACGGGTGATTCTATAGTCACCACTGCATTTGCTGGGTTTGGATACACCACCAGTGATGGAATCTGATTGTCATCGATGGCCAACTCTGCCTCGGTAACAAATCTTCTAAACCCGTCATAGGTCCCTAAAGAACATTCATTTATACCACGTACTCTCCAAAAATATTCGGTCTCATAAGAAAGTCCTGTCAAGGTAGTGACCAACTCTAATGTAGTGCCCGTAATAACAACAGTATCAAAAGTATCCTCTAAGGCTACTTCAAACTCATACCCCAACGTTGCGTTGCTTGCCAGTTCCCACTCTAATTCTAAACCATCTATAGGTCTGTTTTGAGAATTATTACTTGGAGAATCCAGCTCTACTAACCCCACTTGAATATCATCAGTAATTTCTAAAGAAACATAAGTGTTTGTTGTTTGGCTAGTACCTGTTGCTGTAATTACAATAGGATAAGTTCCATTTGCAAGAAGATCAATGCCCTCAATGGTTAAAACAGCCGTTGCAGTACTAGACACAGAACTAGGAGTAAAAGATGCTGTAGTACCTTCTGGGGCCGCATCAAAAGTTAAGATAACAGTATCATCAAAGCCCGCGTCAAAAGTAACGTCTATATCAAAAGTGGCAGTTTGTAATTCTGGACATGTTAACACATTTGCGTTTGTGGTAGAGACAATAAAATCTTCACTAGCTACACCTTCTAAAATCAAAGAAAATACTTGAGTATCATTAGTAAGCAATTGCCCTTTGTGAGAAACGCGTAAAACATACTCTCCAGGCTCTGGAGCAGAGATTTCTATTTTCTCTACATTATCTACTACATTATCTCCAGTTGTTGCACCAGCGGTTGGTGTAGCAGCATTTAAAACCCATGGTAAAAAGGTAACTCCTCCATCATTAGATATCCTTAAATCAAGATCATTTAGTAAACTTGGCGTAGCAACATCTTCGTTTCCTCCAGGTAATGGGGCTGCTGCTGGATCTGTCCA
>CBFHMO010000177.1:0-2596 GCA_965656925.1 Patiriisocius sp. | reverse complement strand
CATCTGCTTCCATTTCTGGGGCTACTTGACTATATAAATGCCATTTCTCTTCCAAAACAGCTTCCATAGTAATGGTGTATAAATCACCAGTGTTTTTTTCTAAACTCACCTCCCATGAAACAGGGTCTAAAAAACCTTGGGCACTAGTTTGACTAATAAATGATGTAATTACTAAAACAAAAAATAGTATTTTTTTCATAATTATAAACTGCATTGTATTTTTAATATTTCTTTGGTAGTGGTTGTCACTTTATATCTATCATCAGGCCTTAAACCAATTACCCAAACAATCTGACCTGCACTCTCTAAAACCCAAACCTTATTTTTGGCTAACAAAGATAGCTTTTCATCTTTAAAAAACTTACTGAGTTTCTTTTTTCCTTTCATGCCTAGGGGATGAAAAACATCATCCAAAGCCCACGATCTTACCTTTAAAGGATATATTAATTTACCGGCATCTACATAAAGGGTATTAGTATCATGCTCACCTACCTCAGCTACCATAGTAATCTCTAGCTTGATTGGGGAAGTACATCTTTGTTGTTTGGCGTCAATAAAACAAACACGAGAGTCTATTGTGTGTTCTTTTTGAGTTAAAACTAGATGATTTCTATCTTTCAGAAGCACATATTGCTTGGAGAGCACCTTCTTACCAACCTCACTCTCTAAAATAGTCGCTATTGCTTTAAAATCTGTAAAGCCATATGGATATAACAACTCAAATAACAGTGCTTTAGTATTTGGCAGAGCTTGTAATTGTTTGATATCAATTTCAAAGCTGGTATCTCTGGGATAGACCACCAACTTTGTCACCAAAGTAATATAATCTTCAAGCAATGCTTGACTCTGCTTGAGATGCTGTTGGGTGTGTTTGAAATTTTGTAAAACAGTTTTATTTACCCCTTTAAATGCTGGAATTACATCCAGACGAAGTTTATTTCTTAAATAATCACGGGAAGTATTACTAGAGTCTTCTCTCCAAAACAACTCGTTTTTTTTAGCATATTGTTCTATTTGGGCCCTAGAAAAAGGTAGTAAAGGCCTAATAACCTGATCGTTATTGGAAGGAATTCCTGTCAAGCCTCTCAAACCTGTAACCCGAGAAAGATTGATAAAAAAAGTTTCAAGATCATCATCTGCATGATGTCCTGTAGCAATCACATCATAGCCATGTTGTTTTATGGTGGCATAAAACCAATCATATCTTAATTCACGGGCAGCAACCTGTGTAGACACCCCTTGGGTTTGGGCATATTTTTTAGTGTCAAAAACAGTTGTAAAAACTGGGATTTTTAGATTGGCTGCTGTCGTTTCAACAAAGCTAAGATCTTCATCGCTTTGGGCAGCTCTTAATTTAAAATTGCAATGCGCAACTCCCAGAGTAAGACCAATTTGATGAAGTAGGTGCAGCAATACAACACTATCTAGGCCACCACTACAGGCAACCAAAATTTTTTGATCTGCCAGTGCTGGAAAGTGAGCGGCAATATGCTTTTTAAATGCTGTAATCAAGTCTTATATTATAGTAATAGTGTATGCATAAATAATCATAAAATGCCGGTAACACAATTTTATTGCCCTAATACCTGTCGCATTGCTTTTGCTTTTAGTAAACACTCCTGGTATTCTGCCTCAGGAATTGATTTTGCAGTAATTGCCCCTCCCACAGAAAAACTCACATATTGCAGATCAGCATTATATAAAATACTACGAATAACAACATTAAAATCAAAATCTCCCTTTGGTGTAAAATAACCAACTCCGCCGCTGTAAACTCCTCGTGAAGCATCTTCTAGGGTTTCAATAATTTTCATTGCACTTACCTTGGGTGCCCCTGTCATACTGCCCATGGGGTAGGTTTTTTTAATAATTTCTACAGGACGAATAGACTCACAAACCTCACAGGTTATAGTAGAAATCATTTGGTGTACTTGCTCAAAGGTGTAAATTTTACAAAGCTCATGTACCGCCACTGTTCCTTTTTTTGCAATGCGAGACAAATCATTACGTACCAAATCTGTAATCATAATATTTTCACTTCTCTCTTTGGGGTCCTGCTGTAATTGCAATATTAATGCTGCATCCTCATCATCAGAGGCCGCCCGCTTGGCTGTGCCTTTAATAGGCTGAGAAATAATGTGTGTTCCTTCTTTTTTTAGATAACGCTCTGGAGAGGCAGATAATATATAGTGCTGCTCTAATTTTAAAAACGTTGCAAAAGGCGGTTTAGACAATTCATTTAATTTCCAAAAAGCAGCCGTAGGATCTAATGTAACTCCTGTACTAAAAAATTCTTGACAAAAATTAGCTTCATAGATATCACCGCGATTTATATGCTGTAACATGGTATCTACTTTTTGGAGATACTGCTGTTTTGAAGTTCTTGCTTGCAGCTGTATAGGTTCTTTTGAGATGGTTTTTTGAGTTACTTGGGTAGCCAAAATAGCGTCCCAATCATCCTGCAGCTCATCATCAACCATGTTAAGATATGAGAGGGTTACCTGTGTTTTAGAAAAAAGAAATACTTTCTTGGGTTGGAAAAAATACAATTGCGGAAACTTGGGGCCATCAATATTTTTTGAGGTAAGATCTTCTA
>CBFHMO010000176.1:0-2635 GCA_965656925.1 Patiriisocius sp. | reverse complement strand
TACCTATAGCCAATAGACACCGCGCTGGTGGAGATGCTCTAGCCACCGTAGAACTCTTCAAGCTACTACTTGTGAAGGATGCTAAAAAAGAAATAATACAACAACATATTAAAGTAAATCCTAGAAGAAATGTAGATTCAAAATTACTTGAGCTAATCAAAGCAGCACCTACAGATACTGGAGTTTATTATATGCATCGAGAAGATGGCACTATTATTTACATTGGCAAAAGTAAAAACATACAAAAAAGGCTCACCCAACATTTTACCAACGATAATAAAAAATCTAAAAAAATACAACAAGAGGTTACAGCGGTAAGCTATGAAAAAACTGGAAACGAACTTATTGCACTTTTAAAAGAAAGTGAAGACATAAAACAACTCAACCCAAAATATAACAGAGCCCTAAGAAAAAGAGCCTTTAATGCCCAACTTACATCCTTTGTAGACAAAAAAGGATATATAAATTTAAAGATTGAAAAAGTAGATGCCCGTAAAAAAGCCATTACTACTTTTAGTAGTGTTCAATCTGCCAAGAGACATCTTGAAAATATTATTGGTAAATATGCTTTATGTCAAAAACTTGGGGGCTTGCAAAATGCAGATAAGGCCTGTTTTAATTACGAAATAAAAGAATGTCTTGGAGCTTGTATTGATAAGGAGTCACCAAAGACCTACAATAAAAAAGTAGCTGAGTTTTTAAACAACTACAGTTACCAAAACCAACACATGTTAGTCATTGATAAAGGCAGAAACCCCCAAGAGCGCTCTGTAATTTTAATTGAAAAAGGAATCTATAGAGGGTTTGGGTATTACACCTTAAATCATCAAATCACCAACCCAGAAATTTTAAAATCTATTATAAGGCCTATGCAAAATAATAGAGATGCGCAACACATTTTACAGTCTTACCTTAGAAAGCGCAAAGTGATTAAAATTATAAATCTAGATGTAAACCCTAAAAGTTAATAGAAACTTCTGTACTTTTAACAGTATAAAATAAAGATATTGACTACCAATAATTTAAAAAGCAAATTACACACCATCATCTATGAGGCAGATACGCCCATGGGTAAACTATTTGATGTTATATTACTTATACTGATATTGGTGAGTGTAATACTGGTAATGCTTGAGAGTGTTTCTTCTATAGATACTCATTATCATGACTTTTTATATTTTGGGGAGTGGGTCATTACCATATTCTTTACCATAGAATATATCCTGAGAATCATCACTGTAAAAAAGCCCTCCAATTATATATTCAGCTTTTATGGTATTATTGATTTTCTCTCTACCATACCGTTGTATTTATCTTTTATTTTGGCAGGAAGTAATGCACTGCTGGCAGTGAGAGCACTCCGGTTATTAAGGGTTTTTAGAATCCTAAAAATTACCCGTTACATGGGGGAGGCAAACAAACTCAACAAAGCCCTTCGTGATAGTAAACCTAAGATATTTGTGTTTTTATTTGCGGTACTTATTCTATCGATTATAGCGGGTACTATCATGTACTTGGTAGAGGGAGAACAAAGTGGTTTTGTTAGTATTCCTATAAGTGTGTATTGGTGTATTGTTACCCTTACCACTGTAGGCTTTGGAGACATTGCTCCAGTAACGCCTCTTGGGCAATTTATAGCCGCTATTATCATGATTATGGGGTATGGAATAATTGCAGTTCCTACAGGAATTGTAAGTGCAGAATATGCCAGCAAAAAGACTCCTTCAGTTAATGACCCAGAATATATTCATATAAACACTCAATCTTGTCAAAACTGTAATGAAAACAACCACAATGACCATGCAGAATTTTGTCATAAATGTGGTACAACCCTTCTCGAGAAAGATTCTAAAGTCTAATGTCCAAAAAACCATTACTTATATGTGTTGTGGGTGCAACTGCCATTGGTAAAACCACCCTAAGCATTGCACTTGCCACTGCTTTTAAAACAGAAATTATCTCTGCAGATTCACGCCAGTTTTATTCATCAATGAATATTGGCACAGCTGTACCTTCTACTAAAGAGCTTGCCGCAGCACCACACCATTTTATACAACATAAAAGTATTTTTGACTCTTATAGTGTTGGAGATTTTGAGAGAGAAGCGCTTTTAAAACTAGATACGCTGTTTGGTAAGAAATCTACAGTCATACTTGTAGGAGGTTCTGGGCTTTATGTGGATGCAGTTGTCAATGGCTTAGATCATTTCCCTGACACTGATAAACAAATTAGAGAAACGCTAAACACCCAACTAGACACTAATGGCTTAGCGTTCTTACAGCAAGAGCTAATGCGGGTAGACCCAATGTATTACAAAACTATGGATACAGAAAACCCTAGAAGAGTAATAAGAGCCTTAGAAATTTATAGAGCAACAGGCAAACCTTACGCTAGTTTTTTAAAAGCTAGGACCGCCAATAGAAATTTTGAAACCCTTTATATAGGTCTTACCGCAGAGCGGCCAATAGTCTATCAGAGAATTAATGAAAGGGTAGATATCATGTTAGAAAATGGGCTTTTAGAAGAAGTAAAACAGCTGCGTGCACACAAAAATTTAAATGCCCTACAAACCGTTGGCTATAGAGAATTATTTCAATATTTTGAAGGAACACTCACGCTAGAAAAAGCAGTTGAA
>CBFHMO010000175.1:0-2648 GCA_965656925.1 Patiriisocius sp. | reverse complement strand
TTTTAGTGTTGTAGTACTTGTCTGTTGTACCCAAATAGGGTTTGGGCAAACTACAATTTTTAATGAGTCTGGAGGCGGCTCTGAACCATCAGGTTGGACGTTTGAAAATAATGTAGCAGCAAATCCAATAGATAAATCGAGTTATTGGTTAACTGAGGTTGGTGCTGTCAATGATTTTATTACAACATCAACCTATGATTTATCCTCATATATTTCAGCTCAATTCTCTCTTAACATAAGGTCATATGGGAGTGGCTCACATAATGCTGCAAAAATTGAAATTTCTATAGATAATGGGGTAAACTACACACAAGTAGAGTTAACTAATATCACAACTACCAGCTATGTGTCATATACCTTTAATTTAGCAAATTTATCAAATCAAGTTGTAATTAGACTATCAAGTAATGGTTCCTCAGGAAGAAGTCTAAGGTTACAAAACTTAGAATTATCAGCAATCGAAGCTCAACCTGGAATATCATTAGGTGCTCTTTCAGGTAACACCAGTGAAGACGGTATAACGGCAACCTTTACAGCTGTTTTAAACGTGGCTCCAGCCAGTGATGTAGTATTAGATGTAACAAGCGATGATACGGGTGAGGTAACAGTGTCTCCATCACCTGTAACTTTTACAACTGCAAATTGGGATACGCCTCAAACTATAACAGCCACTGGGGTTGATGATAGTGATCAAGACGGTGATATAGACGTAACTATTACAGTTGCCGTTGATGATGCTCTCTCTGATGCTGCCTATGCTGGCTTATCTGCGACCATAACTGTGACTAATGAAGACAATGAGCTTCCACCTTTAATTATCAATGAATTTTTAGCAGATCCTCCCAGTGGTGTTAGTGGAGATGCAAATGGAGATGGTGCACGCGATGGTTATGACGATGAGTTTGTAGAAGTTTATAACAACACACCAAATGATTTAGATATTTCAGGATATAAACTAAATGATTCTGGGTCTACTAGGCATGTTTTTCCATCAGAAACTATAGTGCCCTCAGGTGAAGTTATAGTAGTGTTTGGTGGTGGCACACCAACCAATTTACCGTGCATAACTCAAACCGCCTCTAATGAGGCATTATACCTTAATAATACCGGAGACATCATATCAATACTTGATGCCTCCTCAGTTGTGGTAACTTCTTACTCTTATGGAAGTGAAGCCAATAGTAATCAATCTCTTGCTAGAGATGAGGATATTACAGGAGATTTTAAAAAACATTCTGAAATTACTGGTAATCCAGTTGATTTTTCTCCTGGCAGATACAACGAGACTAACATTCCTTTTTCGGCTGTTACCTGGACAGGAACTACAAGTAGTGATTGGGCAACTGCAACAAACTGGAGCACAGGAGCGGTTCCAATTAGTAGTGATATTGTTTTTATAGACGGCACCTTCACCAATGAGCCAACAATCTCAAGTACAGATGCTACAGCTCTATCAGTAACGATTGCCTCTGGCAACACCCTAACTATAGACCAAAGCTCTTCTTTAACAGTCTCTGGAGATTTCACCAATGACGGCACCGTTACCCTAAACTCTACTGCAGATGATTTTTCTTCTTTAATTGTAGAAGGTACAGCCACTGGAGATATCACATATAATAGATTTGTTAACTCCTATAACGACGGTTTTGGTGGCGGTTGGGATCTTGTAGGGTCTCCAACTGTTATGACTATTACAGATTTCACAACTGCAAACGGAGCTAATATTGAGGTACTTGGAAGTGATTATGCCTTTAGCCAGTATGACAATGCTATAGGCGATTGGATAAGGTATGAAACTGCCTCACAAATTGGTAGCTTTACCACTGCCCAAGGATATTCTATGGCAACTGTAGAAGTGTCTCCTCCGCCTCCAGGTGCAGGCACTACGGTAGCCTTTACAGGTACTATGCAAACTACATCTCAAAGCATTAATATTATAAATAACAATGGGGTTAACGGTGTTGGTAGAAGATGGAACCTAGTTTCAAACCCATATCCATCATATATTAACGGAAATACTGCTGCAGGCGCTACCAACTTTATAGATGCAAACACCGCTGTGATTGACGGTAACTATGGAGCTGTATATGGTTGGAATGGCTCAAGCTATGATATTTATAACCTGTTAGATGGCGCGTTTTCTATAGCTCCTGGTCAAGGATTTTGGGTAGCGGCATTAAACACGACAGATACTGCGCTTAATTTCACGGCAGCTATGCGTACCACTACCGGTACTGGAGATTTTGTTTCAGGGCCACAGCCTCTTACCTATCATGTAGCCTTAAAGCTATACAATGGAGAGTTGCAAAAGGCAACCACTGGTTTCTACTTTAGAGATGGACTTTCTTTAGATCTAGACCCTTGGTATGATGCAGGAGCCTTTAACCAGTCAACAAAACTTAGTTCAAGATTACCTCAAGGAAGTAGCCAAACAGCATTTACTAGAAATGCAATGGGTATGGATGCTATGCAAAACACGAGAGTGCCCCTAGAGATTAGACAAAATGCAGGACAGGCCTTTACTATTAGTATTGCAGATATGGAGCTACCCCAAGATATCTACGTATATCTAGAAGATACCCTAAACGGCACCCTTACCTCATTAAAAGAGGGTGACTTTGAGCTAACACCGCAAAGCGATCTTAGCG
>CBFHMO010000174.1:0-2654 GCA_965656925.1 Patiriisocius sp. | reverse complement strand
TACGCGCGGGCTTACCATGGCTCCTTGTTTGGCTGGGCATCTTTACGATTATTTAGAAAACGATGTTCAAATCCCTGAGCTAATAGATATAAAAAGATTTGCATAGTAACTCAAGTAACTATTAATATCTAACTTTTTACATTTTACTTTTGTCAAAAGAAAAGAAAAAATTAATCCAAATGTTTCTTGATACTCTGGTAATTAGGGGAGACAACACAATAAGGGTCGTTACAATGGCCACAAAAGAGGCTTTTGGCCCAAGGCCAATCATGCCATAGGCAATAGCAAAAGCTGCCACTGCCACTGCTACACCAACGGCGTAGCTTACATACATAGCGCCATAGAAAAACGAAGGCTCTATTTTAAATTTGGTCTTACAATGCGAGCAGCGCTCGTGCATTTTTAAACTTTTAGAAATGCTGTATGCTTTTTTGTATTTGTACATATCGCCGTTGTGGCAAACGGGACATTTACCTGTAAAAATACTATAGATTTTATTCCCTTTCATAGCGCCAATTTTGTTTTTTTACCACTACAAAAATAAGCATCTTTGCAATCTCAACTTAGAAAATTCTAGGAAGATATTATTAGAAAAAACTATGCTTAATATACACAATCTATCTGTTTCTTTTCAAGGAAGCTATTTGTTTGAAAAAATCACCTTTCAGCTATCTGGCGGAACCCGAGTGGGTCTAGTGGGTAAAAATGGTGCTGGAAAATCTACCCTACTTAAAATAATTTCTGGAGAACAGGAGTATGACCAGGGCGCTATTGCCATGGATAAAGACGTGTCTATAGGTTTTCTAAAACAAGATATTGATTTTACAAAAGGCCGCACCGTATTGCAGGAGTCTTACGAGGCTTTTATAGAAATAAAAAAACTCGAAGCGCAGCTAGAGCAAATAAATACCCAGTTAGCCACCAGAGAAGACTATGAAAGTGATAGTTATAACCAACTCATGATAGATCTAAACGATGTACAGCATCAATATGAGATACTGGGCGGTTACAATTACCAAGGGGAGACAGAGCGGATTTTACAGGGTTTAGGGTTTCAAAGAGAAGACTTTAACAAGGTCACAGAAACCTTCTCTGGAGGATGGCGTATGCGTATCGAGCTTGCAAAATTACTACTTCAAAACAATGATATTTTACTTTTGGATGAGCCTACCAACCACCTTGATATAGAGTCTATTTTGTGGTTAGAAGAGTTTTTGAAAAATTATGCAGGAGCTGTTGTGGTGGTAAGTCACGATAAAATGTTCTTGGATAATGTAACCAATAGAACCATAGAAATTTCATTGGGTAAAATTTACGATTACAACAAACCCTACACCAAATATTTGGTACAACGTCAAGAACTAAGAGCCCAGCAATTGGCTTCTCAAAAAAATCAACAAAAACAAATTGAGCAAACAGAAAAGTTAATTGAGAAGTTTAGAGCCAAGGCCAGTAAGGCAACCATGGCCCAGTCTTTAATTAAAAAACTTGACAAGATTGACAGAATAGAAGTGGATGAGGATGACAACAGTGTGATGTCCTTAACATTTCCGGTAAGTGTGGTGCCAGGAAAGGTGGTTATAGAGGCAGAAAACATATCAAAAAGCTATGCAGACACAGAGGTGTTGCGCGGTATTGATTTACGTGTAGAGCGAGATACCAAAATAGCATTTGTAGGACAGAACGGCCAAGGAAAATCTACCCTGGCTAAGATTATTGTTGATGAAATCAAATACTCTGGCGCCATGAATTTAGGGCACAATGTCCAGATAGGGTATTTCGCACAAAACCAAGCAGATTATCTAGACGGCACCAAAACGGTAGAAGATACGATGTTGGACGCCGCAGATGAGCGCACAAGACCTTTGGTTAGAAACATACTAGGTTCTTTTTTGTTTAGGGGTGATGAGGCAGATAAATACGTTCGGGTTTTAAGTGGAGGAGAGCGTAATCGTTTGGCCTTGGCAAAACTATTGCTGCAGCCTTTTAATGTCTTGGTGATGGATGAGCCTACCAACCACTTGGATATTAAATCTAAAAACGTATTAAAAGATGCCCTTATGAAGTTTGAAGGAACCTTACTGCTGGTAAGCCATGATAGAGATTTCTTACAGGGGCTCACCGATAAGGTATACGAGTTTAAGGACCATAAAATTAAAGAGTATTTGGGAGATATAGAATACTTTTTAGAGCAGCGAAATCTTCAAAATTTGCGAGAGGCAGAAAAGCGAACTGTTGTTGCAAATACTCAAGTTAGTACCTCAAGCTCTGGAAAGCAATCTTACAAGGATCAAAAAAAGCAAAAGTCATTAACCAATAGGCTTAGTAAAATTGAGGCAAACATTAATAAACTGGAGCGAGAAATCAAAGAGATAGACCTTGAGCTTGCTATAAATTATGAAGACACCATTGCTAAGCCAAATTTCTTTGACTCTTATCAGGGCAAGAAAAAGGAGTTGGAAGAAGCTATGAAAAAGTGGGAGCTTGTTTCTGAAGAACTAGAAGCACTGCAATAGCTGGATTATAGCTATAAAAAAATAAAGATTTGAAATTTTAACATGTTCGAACACTATTTTCAATGCCCCTATTGCTGGGAAGAAATTTCTATGTTACTAGATCCCTCTGTTAGTTCTAGTTACGTTGAAGACTGTGAG
>CBFHMO010000173.1:0-2665 GCA_965656925.1 Patiriisocius sp. | reverse complement strand
AACAAGGTAGTTTAAATGGTCCAAGTATTATTTGTGTTAATGACATTGTAACCTATGATTTTGATCTGTGTGCCAGCGCAGATGTTAAGCAGTGGCTTGTCTCTGAATCCTTACAAATCATAGCCTCTGACCAGCAGTCCATAACTGTTTCATCTATAAATACAAATGAAACTTATAACAACCAGGCCTGGATTAAAGCAGTTTATGACAATCATCAAATTAGTAAAGAGTTATGGATTGGCAAACCAGATAATCCAGGAGATATTCTGGGCTTAGATGATGTGCATTTTGGGTCTTTCAACAATTATAGTGTTGGTCCTGCACAAGGGGCGCAGGAGTATATATGGGAACTTCCAGAGCCATTTAATCCAGACAATGATGTTGTTCCATATATAACGGGCACCAGTGACAATTGGCAAATGAACCCAACAAATACCATTACAAACAATAACGTATTTTCTGGGAATGCTGGATTTGAAGGAGAGATGCTTGTTAGGGCAGTAAATAGTTGCGGAGAGGGTAATTTCTCTTTACTAGAAATAACACAGTATAATTCTGGACCCTGCACTACATGCCTAGATCCTCTAGTAGTTGTACCATACCCAAACTCGGCAAGTGCATCTTTTAAACTAGATTTTAGAACCCAAGGAGAAGGTGTTTTTTACATCTATATTTATGATAGTAATTATAATATTAAGTACCAAGGATCCACAAACAATGTAGAAAAAACTGTAGATACAGAAAACATTCCACCAGGAACCTACTATTTGCACATTCATACACAAGAAGAGGTAACCTACCAACAATTACATATTAATAGATAGTCTTAAACCAAAAAAAAGCTTCCATTTTCATGGAAGCTTTTTTTAATAAATCATTTAACTATTATGCGTTTTGCTCTTTAATTAAATTAAGCGCAGATCCTTTACGGTACCACTGTATTTGAGCATCGTTATAAGTATGGTTTACCACAATGGTATCTTCACTACCATCGCCATGGGTTAAAACAATACTTAAAGGCTTACCTGGGGTAAAATCTGCAATATCTGTAAAGTTAAACGTGTCATCCTCTTGGATAAGATCGTAATCTGCTTCATTGGCAAATGTTAGCCCCAACATCCCTTGTTTTTTAAGGTTTGTTTCATGAATACGCGCAAATGATTTTACAATCACAGCCGCTACACCCAAATGTCTTGGCTCCATAGCTGCATGCTCTCTTGAAGATCCCTCTCCGTAATTGTGATCTCCAATAACCACCGTAGGTACTCCTGCAGCCTTATAAGCTCTTGCCGTGTCTGGAACACCGCCATACTCACCATCCAATTGGTTTTTTACAAAGTTTGTTTTCTTGCCAAAAGCATTAACAGCTCCAATCAAACAGTTGTTAGAAATATTATCTAAATGCCCTCTGTAACGCAGCCAAGGTCCCGCCATAGAAATGTGGTCTGTGGTACACTTACCAAAGGCTTTAATTAAAAGTTTTGCACTAGATAGATCGTTGTCTAGAATTGGTGTAAATGGAGTAAGCAACTGTAAACGCTCACTAGTATCACTTACACTTACCACTACCCCAGATCCATCTGCAAGAGGTGCTACATAGCCATTCTCTTCTACCTCAAAACCTTTTGGTGGTAACTCCCACCCTGTTGGTTCAGAGAATTTTACTTGCGCTCCTTTATCATTGGTAAGAGTATCTGTTAAGGGGTTAAAATCTAGACGCCCAGCAAAAGCAATGGCCGCTGTAAGCTCTGGTGATGCCACAAAAGCGTGGGTATTTGGGTTCCCGTCTGCGCGTTTTGCAAAGTTGCGGTTAAAAGAATGTACAATACTGTTTTTTGGTGCGTTTTTAGGATCATCATACCGCGCCCATTGCCCAATACAAGGGCCGCAAGCATTGGTAAATATTTTTGCCCCTAAATCTTCAAAAGTACTCAAGATACCATCACGCTCTGTAGTGTAACGTACCAGCTCAGATCCAGGATTAATTCCAAGATCAGCTTTTATAGAAAGCCCCATATCAAGTCCTTGTTGGGCAATAGAGGCGGCTCTTGATAAATCCTCATAGGAAGAATTGGTACAAGATCCTATCAAACTCCACTCTACATCAAGTGGCCAATCGTTCTTGGTGGCCTTTGCCCTCATGTCTGCCCCTACCGAGGTAGATAAATCTGGAGTAAAAGGACCATTTAAAAGTGGTCCTAGCTCAGAGAGGTTGATCTCTATTACTTGGTCAAAATACTGCTCAGGGTTTGCATACACCTGCGGGTCTGCAGTTAAGTGTTCTTTAACCTCATTGGCTGCATCTGCAACATCTGCTCTATCTGTAGCACGCAGGTAACGCTCCATAGAGGCGTCATAGCCAAAGGTAGAGGTCGTGGCGCCAATTTCTGCACCCATATTACAAATGGTTCCTTTACCAGTACAAGACATCGCGGTTGCGCCAGGTCCAAAATATTCTACAATAGCTCCCGTACCCCCTTTGGCAGTTAAAATTTCGGCAACTTTTAAAATAACATCTTTAGGGGCGGTCCAACCAGATAATTTTCCGGTTAAACGTACTCCTATTAGCTTCGGAAACTTAAGCTCCCAAGCCATACCTGCCATTACATCTACAGCATCTGCTCCTCCAACTCCAATGGCAACCATACCCAATCCTCCAGCGTTA
>CBFHMO010000172.1:0-2670 GCA_965656925.1 Patiriisocius sp. | reverse complement strand
GGGATCAGTTGTTTATCATTTCAGACTTTAAACTTGATGTAGAATCTCCCTATGAGAAACCATCTATAGAGGCATTAAGAGAACTTCCAGCAAGTTTGCCCTACCCTCAAAACTACCCTAAATATCGTTTTTATGGTAATAACCTAAAACGGATGATTGATGTAGCTATTGGTTGGGAAGATGGTGATAAAAAAGATGGATTGGTACTAACGATAGCCAACCATATGAAAAAATGTTTTTTAAATTGGAATAAAGATACCGTTGAAGATGATGTCATATTTAATCATCTGTTTGAACTCTCTGAAGGAAAATTAAATTTAAAAGATAGCGATCAAACCCTTACAAATTCTTCTACATTACTAAAAACAAAAAATCGTTTTAGTGACACCAAAGCCACTACAAATACCTACAAAAAACATAACAATAACAATAGAGGCCGTAAGCGCTACTAAATTTCTTACCAAAAGCTATGGGAACTTTTCAAATCGAAGGAGGTCACAAATTAAAAGGTGAAATTACTCCGCAAGGTGCAAAAAATGAGGTATTGCAAATACTCTGCGCTGTTTTATTAACCCCCCAAGAGGTACTTATAGAGAACATTCCTGATATAGTAGACGTTAATAAATTAATAGGCATCTTGGGTAACTTAGGTGTTAAAATTCAAAAATTAGGGAAAGGAAAATATACATTCAAGGCAGATGAGGTTAACCTTGAGTATCTTGAGTCAGAGCTTTTTAAAACCGAGGGGGGTTCTTTACGTGGTTCTATTATGATTGTAGGTCCTCTTTTGGCTCGCTTTGGGAAAGGATACATACCACGTCCAGGTGGTGACAAAATTGGAAGAAGAAGATTAGACACTCACTTTGAAGGCTTCATTAAATTAGGGGCAAGCTTTAGATACAATAAAGAAGACCGCTTTTACGGAGTGGAGGCACCCAAAGGTTTAAAGGGCTGTTATATGTTACTAGACCAGGCCTCTGTTACAGGTACAGCCAATATTGTAATGGCTGCTGTTCTGGCCAAAGGTACCACTACCATATACAACGCTGCCTGTGAGCCATACTTGCAGCAACTGTGTAAGATGTTAAATGCTATGGGTGCAAACATCAAAGGAGTAGGCTCTAATATGCTTACAATAGATGGGGTTACGCAGTTAACAGGTTGTTCTCATAGAGTACTGCCAGATATGATTGAAATTGGCAGCTGGATAGGATTGGCGGCCATGACTCATAGTGAAATCACTATCAAAGATGTAAGCTGGGAAAATTTAGGTATTATTCCTGATACCTTCAGAAAATTAGGAATTACTATTGAAAAAAGAGGGGATGATATTTACATACCATCTCAAGACAGCTATGAAATCCAGGGATATATTGATGGTTCTACTTTAACTGTTGCAGATGCTCCTTGGCCCGGGTTTACCCCAGATTTATTAAGTATTGTATTAGTTGTATGTACTCAGGCAAAGGGAAGCGTGCTGATACATCAAAAGATGTTTGAAAGCCGCTTGTTTTTTGTAGATAAACTCATTGATATGGGTGCTCGCGTTATTTTGTGCGACCCGCACCGCGCAACTGTTATAGGTCATAATTTTGAGTCTATGCTAAAGGCTACAACTATGGTCTCTCCAGATATACGTGCCGGTATTTCTTTGTTAATTGCAGCACTCTCTGCCAAAGGAACCAGTACTATTCATAATATAGAACAAATAGATCGAGGCTATGAAAATATAGACGAGCGTCTTCGCGGCATTGGCGCCAAGATTACAAGAGTAGGCTCTTAGCGATTTATTTGAAATAGTATTATTAAAAAAAAATCCCAAACACACCTATGTGTTTGGGATTTTTTGTGAGCATAAAATATGCTGCAAGAGTTACTTATTCTTGTTAATTTCGTCTTGAAGCTTTCTTCGAAGTTGTTGCTGCTCTTCTAATTTCTTTTGACGATAACTATCAAATTCCTGCTCAATCTCAGAGAGTTTGTGATTTGTTTGTTTTGTTATAATGTTGCTGTTTTTAAACTTAATTACAAAAAACAAAAGGGCAAGCACTAAGACACCTATAGTAGAAAACAATAAAAAGTTATACGTTCCTTTTTTAGTAGTCATTCCGAAAAGGGAGATAGTACCCTCTTTTTCAATAGAGGTATCCAAGTTATTTTGTGTATTGCTTAAGCTAGCCTCTAAGGTGGTTATATTGCTGTTTTGAGTTGCGATTGTCGCATCTTTTTGCTGGATAGATTTTTCAAGTGCTTGTATAGAGTCTAGGATATTTTTTCTTAAACCAGCCAGTTTGGATCTTTTAATGACCTTATATTTTTGGTAATTATTAGACTTATCTATTACCTCTACAAATTGGGCCTCAATAGAATTATCTATTTGGGCATTGTTTTGAGAATAGCCTGCCGTTGCAAACAAAAAAAGTAAGCAGCTAAAAAATGTATTAATAGTCATGAGTGTGTTTTTTCAGTACGTTTGATGACAGCAAAAGTAAGTGTAATTTAGGTATTTGTAAAGGTTTCTGTATTGGTTTTTATTGGCAAGTTGTAATTGTAGATTAAAATATAGCACAATCTAAAGTATTTTTTATGTCTTAGCACAGCTGCCTATTAATCATGATTTAAAAGTAATTAATTATTTTTTTCTTATATTGGTAAAAAAAAATCATGAAA
>CBFHMO010000171.1:0-2687 GCA_965656925.1 Patiriisocius sp. | reverse complement strand
TAAGGTGACTGGTTTTTTTAAATCCCCTTCATTATCCTCGGCAGAGCGGTTGGTAGAAACAGAAGATGAAAAAATAGCGCGCATCTTATCTTTACTTGCAGCAAGTGTGGTAATACTAATTACAGCCGTTGCAGCTCCAGAGCCATACAAAGCACTTGAGGCGCCTTTAATAACTTCTATTCGCTCTATGGTTTGTGCAGCAATTAAACGAAGGTCATAGTCATTGGCAATAGATGAAGGGTCATTAACAGCAACGCCATCTACCACAATAAGTACCTGTCTATTTCTTCCTCCACGAACAAAATATCCTAAGTTTTGCCCATCATTACTACGACTACCATTAATTTCAAAACCAGCAATTTGATTTAATACCTGAGCCACAGATTGTCCTTGGGAGTTTTTAAGTTGTGCTCTTGTAATAGTGGTTACTACCTTACCACTATTCTTTTTAGGAATATTGATTTTAGTTGTAATCATTACAGAGTCTAAGGCTTCTGTTTTTAGTGTTTGTTGTGCCGTAAGTATGCTAGTTGCGCATAGCGATAAGGCGAGTACTAATTTTTTCATAGATTGTTTATTTTCGGTCAAGGCCGAAATATTACATTAATAAATAAATTAGGAAAAAATAAGGTATAGAATAGCCATAGCAGTGGCTACACCATACAATCCTTTATCCCGAAGGTTTGTAATGATGAATATGGCAGGTCTCCTGGCTTGTCTTTGTGCTACCTTCCCATCTACGAATGTAAACAGTGGTTAAAGAAAACACGATCCAAAAAATTGGATGACTTACAGTTGCGGGAACAGCTTTTGTATTTCACAAAATTCCCTTTTAATGATACGAAATGTACCAACCAAAATTCTACGCGAAAATAGCACTATATTTCAAATACTCCCCTAATGATAGTATTAATTGAATCCCGATTTGATATTTGTTTGATTACTTTTGTTTTTTTTGAAAAACAAACAATGAGCAGTACCTCTTTTTTTAAATTTATAGCTATAGCTGCTTTTGGCCTTGTATTATTAGTTTGTTGCAGACAGCCAACAACTAAGCAAGAAATTACCCCTGAGACTAACAGGGTAACCTATGCGACAGGTTTTACAATAGCTAAAGTAGAGAACTACACCGTTATCAGTATTGTTACTCCAGGGTCAAATACCAAAAAGGAACTTAGGTATGCACTAGCAGAAAAGGATGTTGTTATAAAAAACCCTGAGCGTTATGATGCCTTAATACGCGTTCCATTACAAAAAATAGTAGTAACCTCTACCACACATATTCCTTCTCTAGAGGCTCTTGGCGTTCAAAATAGCCTTATTGGTTTTCCTAATTTAAAATATATCTCTTCCACAAAAACACGTGCTAATATTTCAAAAGGTGATATCAAAGAACTTGGTAATAATCAAGACATTAATACAGAAGTATTACTAGAGTTAGCTCCAGAGGTAGTTGTAGGTTTTACCTTAGATGGAAAAGACAAGAGCTTGCAAACAATAAAAAAAACTGGCATACCTGTTCTTATTAATGCAGATTGGAGAGAGACCCACCCACTGGGCAAAGCAGAATGGATTAAATTTTTTGGGGCACTTTACAACAAAAACAAACAAGCAGATAGTATTTTTAATACCATTGAAACCAATTACAACCTTGCCAAAAAGCTAGCACAAAACACAAAAACAAGACCAACAGTTTTAAGCGGCGCGATGTATAAAGATATTTGGTACATGCCAAAAGGAGATAGCTGGGCTGCTCGTTTCATTGAAGATGCCAATGGAGCGTATCTTTGGAAATCTAGTAAGGGCACCGGCAGTATTGCCTTAAATATAGAATCTGTTCTTGAAAATGGGCAACAAGCAGACTTTTGGATCGCTCCAGGACAGTTCACCACCAAAGCGCAACTGCTAGAGTTTAATGAGGTATATGGAGCCTTTGATGCTTTCAAAAACAATAAAATCTTCTCTTTTACTACTAAAAAAGGGGCTACTGGTGGCGTACTGTATTATGAATTAGCGCCCAACAGGCCAGATTTGGTATTAAAAGACATCATTAATATATTGCACCCAACATTATTAAAGGAATACCAACCATATTTTTTTGAAGTCTTAAAATGATACTACAAAAAATACACCTCCGCTTTTTTATACTACTTAGTTTACTTCTAGTAGCTATTATGTTCCTTAATATTAGTTTAGGCTCTGTAGATATTCCTGCCCTGGAGGTTTTGAATAGTATTGTAGGCACTTCAAGTAAAAGTTCTTGGCACTATATCATCACAAACTACAGATTACCAAAGGCTATCACAGCTATTATTGCAGGGGGTGGTTTGGCCATCTCTGGACTATTAATGCAAACTCTTTTTAGAAATCCACTTGCAGGGCCTTTTGTTTTAGGACTTAGCAGTGGCGCTAGTTTGGGTGTGGCTATATTAATTTTAGGAGCCGGAGCAATTTCAGGTATTTTTAGCACTTTTTTACTCAGCTCTTGGAGTTTAGTAATTGCAAGCGCACTAGGTAGTTTTTTAGTTTTGCTTGCCGTACTTGCAGTTACCCTAAAGGTTAAAGATACCATGGCAATTCTTATAATAGGGCTTATGTTTGGCTCTCTTACTGGAGCTGTTGTTGCTGTACTCTCTTATTTTAGTGATGCCCAGCAGTTGCAACAGTATATATTTTGGTCTTTCGGA
>CBFHMO010000170.1:0-2696 GCA_965656925.1 Patiriisocius sp. | reverse complement strand
CCCTCCGCCATATACTACCTTTCCTTTTGGAGTAACAAAACGCAAAGAATCATTCACTACGATACTGTCTTTGTTTTGCAGCTCCCCGTTTACATACCTAGACTCATACTCACTGTAATAGGCATCATTACCCTTGTCGTAGGGTTTTTGGATAGACCTACCCGTTGGAGTGTAGTATCTAGCAATGGTAAGACGCACGGCGCTACCATCTCCAAGGGCCATCTCGCGCTGCACGAGGCCTTTACCAAAAGAGCGGCGGCCAATAATAACTCCTTTATCGTTGTCTTGCAAGGCGCCTGCAACAATCTCGCTGGCAGAGGCAGAGTTCTCGTTAATTAACACATATAGGCTACCGGTTTTAAAGCTGCCTTTATTTGTTGCATAGGTTTTTTCTTGTTTGCCATTTTTGTTTTTGGTGATAAGTATCAGGGTGTTGTCCTGTAAAAACTCATCTACAATATCTTGAGCTGTAGATATATAACCTCCTGGGTTATCTCTTAAATCTAGCACTAATTTGGTGGCGCCATTTTCTATAAGTTCTGTAAGGGCTTTTTTAAACTCACTGTAAGTAGGCTCTGCAAAACGGTTTAGTTTTATATACCCTATGGCGTCGGTAAGCAGGTAGGCAGCATCAAGGCTAACTAGTGGTATTTTTTGCCGGGTTACTGTTATGGATAAAAGGCTGTCTTGGTTTTTTCTTTTAATTTTTAAAGAAACCTTACTGTTGCGGGCTCCTTTAAGTTGAGAGACAACATCATACCTACTAAGGCCTTTGCCAAACAAGGGGATGGTATCTGCGTATAGAATTCTATCCCCAGCTTGAATGCCGGCCTTTTGGGCAGGACCGTCTTCAATGGTGCGTATCACGGCAATGCTATCTTGGTGTTGGTAAAAACTAATACCAATACCAATAAAATTTCCGCGCATATCACTTGCAGCATCTTCATAGCTTTTTGAGGGGATATACACAGAGTGTGGATCTAGATTTTCAAGGATACTGTTTACGGTAAGATCTACGATGCTGTCTGTATTTACCTTATCTACATACTCAAAGTCTATGAAGTCTATAAGCCTGTTGAGTTTTTCTTTTTTTGAATTGGAAGAAAATAGCGTGTCACTTACGGTAGTAAAATTTAGCCTTGCGCCAAGAAAAATGCCAAGGGCAACGGCAACCCCTAGAAGTAAAGGAATGTGTTTTTTCTGGACAGGCATAGTGCTACTGGTTTTCTAAACTTGGGATGTGTGTAATACTAACGCCTGCTTTTTCTAAAAATTTCAATCCGCTAGTGTCTTTATAGCCTAGGTGGTACACAACTCTTTTAATCCCAGATTGGTGTATGAGTTTGCTACACTCTTTACAGGGAGACATGGTAATATATAATGTGGCGCCTTTGCAGGATTGGGTAGAGCCTGCCACTTTTAAAATAGCGTTTGCCTCTGCGTGGAGCACATACCAATTGGTGTCTCCCTTATCATCCTCACAAACATTCTCAAAACCTGTTGGGGTGCCATTGTAACCGTCACTAATAATCATCTTATCTTTAACTATAAGAGCTCCTACTTGCTTGCGTTTGCAATAAGATAGTTTGCTCCACTCTTTGGCCATTTTTAAATAGGCAATATCATAGGTGGTTTGTTTGTCTTGCTTCATGGGTAACTTGTGAAAGGTTAAATGTAGGGTATCCAACCCGGGTAACAAAAATAGTGTTATTTTTTCTGAAATAATTAATACAATACAGGCAAGGCATTATAAAATTGTTTTATTTTTGCAGCCACTTAATGCTCAAGTGGCGGAATTGGTAGACGCGCTGGATTCAAAATCCAGTTCTTTCGGGAGTGTGGGTTCGATTCCCATCTTGAGTACAAATTATCCCCAAGAATAATAATTTATTCTTGGGGATATATTTTTTAAAACTCGACCGCTAACGCGGTACTATTTAAATTACGCACCCATCCTTATTTTCTTGAAAGGTGTTTGTGAGACCGCTTCGCTAAATTGATAAATAATTAAATAACTAAAAAGCCCGAACAGCACGCACAAAGTTTGTGTCGGTCTTAGGGCCGTAGTCCTGATTACCATAGTTGAAATTCTGAAACCACGCGTATTCGTTATCGAACTCCGAAGAACTCCAGTAGTAATTACTAAATGCTGTAAACCCAGAGACCCCCTCTAAAGTTGTTTTATTGATATACATTTGGTTTAACTCCTTAGCACTTGGTAAAAACCAATCTGGACCATAAGACCTTGCCGCTAAAGCAGCGGGAGCAGTAGGGCAATCATTTAGTATATCATTAGTGTTATTAAAACCATCTCCAATTTCAGCGCCAAGACCAGCAGGTACACCATTATTATAAGGTATATTTGATACGTTTGGTAAATCTGTTTCATAACAACCCCATTGTACAGAAGTTGCTACATCTGACATAGCCACAACCAAACCGTGTTGACCCGTGCTATCTAACCAAAAAACAACACCACCGTTAACAACATCACCAATACTATAAGTAGCTGAAGTAGCACCTACCTCACTCCAACTATTACCATTGTAATAGTAAAAACCTGGTGTACCATCTGTTTGGTATATCATTAAGCCTGTGGCTGCTGAAGTAATAGCATCACGCTGGGTCTCTGTCATACGAGGTATTAGTAACCCCCCGAAGTAGAGGTAATATCTAAAGCCGCAGAGGCGTCTGGG
>CBFHMO010000169.1:0-2712 GCA_965656925.1 Patiriisocius sp. | reverse complement strand
CTTGTGTCACGTCTTTGAACGTTTGCAAACTGGGCAGTATCTAAAAAACGAACCAAGCTGTCAAAGCTACCTGTAAATTTTCCAGTAATTTCTTTGTGCGCTAGCTCTGCGGCACGTACATCTTTTAAATTTTTAGTTACTTTGGCATAACGGGCGTCACGCTTTTCATTAAATTCTACAGGTCCAATAATGGAGCTGTATAATTTCCACCCTAAAAAGATAATGAGTACCCAAAGAGCAAGTTGTATTATTAATTTCATTGTAAAGAAAAATTTAGGTTTTTTAGAATTACTAGGTCTATCGCAAATCTACAATTTTTTTTTGTTCGTAAAAGTATATTCTTAAAAATAATGGCATCTTTAAGGCTTCTAAGAAACCTCTTTTATGGATGTATCACAATTTTATAGTTTACTGAAAAGCGATTTTCCGCATAACAATACTGCAAAACAGGATATTGCATTGCATTTACTGTCAAAATTTGTGCTCAATGATAAAAAAAATGAGGTTTTTTTACTCAAAGGATATGCCGGAACTGGTAAAACAACCATTACCGGAACCATTGTCAAGAACCTTAGAAAAGCAAAAATGACTTCGGTGCTATTGGCACCCACAGGAAGAGCTGCCAAGGTAATTAGTAACTATGCTGGTAAAGAAGCCTTCACCATTCATAGAAAAATATACTATCCCAAACCAAAAAAAGGCGGTGGGGTTTGCTTTACACTACAAAATAATAAGCACAGAAACACTATTTTTATGGTGGATGAAGCTTCTATGATTCCAGATATCAATCAAGATGCTAAGCTTTTTGAAAACGGTTCTTTACTCGATGATTTATTACAATTTATATACAGTGGTGATAACTGTAAGCTACTGCTTATTGGAGATACTGCTCAACTACCTCCTGTAAAACTAGATGTAAGCCCAGCGCTGGATGCACGTATATTAGAAAACCAATTCAACAAACATGTTATAGAGATAGAACTGGATGATGTGGTACGCCAGCAGCAGCATAGTGGTATTTTATGGAACGCCACCAAGTTAAGAGAAACTCTAAATGAAGGTATTTACGATCGTTTTAAATTTAGTGACCAGGTATTTGCAGATGTAGTAAAGCCTCAAGATGGCATGGAAATTATGTATGCCCTTGAGCAGCATTATAACAGTGAAGATAATGATAATACAGTACTTATTGTAAGATCAAATAAGCGCGCAAATTTATACAACCAAAGCATACGCACTCGTATTTTGTTTCAAGAAGATGAGCTTTCTGCGGGAGACAGATTAATGGTAGTAAAAAATAACTATTATTGGGTTTCTAGTGAGAGTGATGCAGGATTTATAGCAAATGGAGATATACTACAAGTCCTAGAAATTTTTAGATTTGTTGATCTATACGGTTTTCGTTTTGCAGAGGTGAAAGTGCAGTTAGCAGATTATCCAAAAATGAAAGCTTTTGAAACCGTACTGCTATTAAACACACTAACTTCTGAAACTCCCTCACTAACTTATGATGATTCTAACCGTCTTTATCAGGAGGTGATGAAAGATTACGCACATGAGAGTTCAAAATTCAAAAAATTTCAAGCAGTTAAAAAAAATAGATATTTTAACGCCCTTCAAGTCAAGTTCTCTTATGCAATAACCTGTCATAAAAGCCAGGGAGGGCAGTGGCAAAACGTATTTGTTGAGCAGCCCTATTTGCCAAGTGGTGTAGATAAAGATTACCTTCGTTGGTTGTATACGGCTATCACAAGAGCACAAGAAAGATTATATTTGATTGGTTTTAAAGAAGATTTTTTTGAACAAGATGCCTAATGTTAATCTTCAATGTGCATTAATATGTATTTTTGTTTGACAACATAATTTTAATAATAACAAACCCTTTAGTACTTTGAATACTAGTATGAAAATAATAGCAATGATACCGGCACGCTACCAGGCCTCTCGTTTTCCTGGAAAATTGATGCAAGATTTAGGGGGTCAAACTGTAATTTTACGTACCGTGGCTACGGGCCTGTTTGAGGATGTTTTTGTTGTTACCGATAGTGCTGTTATTTTTAATGAAATTACTGCCCATGGCGGAAAAGCCATCATGAGTATTAAGGAACATCAGTGCGGCAGTGACCGAATAGCAGAAGCTATTTCCCAAATGGATATTGATATAGTCGTAAATGTGCAAGGAGATGAACCTTTTACAAATAAAGAAGTGCTGGTTACGCTCTTGGAAGTTTTTAAAGCTAAGGATGCCTCAAAAATAGATGTAGCCTCTTTGATGGTTAATATCACAGATTGGGATGAGATTAATAATCCTAATTGCGTGAAGGTTATCGTTAATAAAGAGAATTTTGCTCAGTATTTTTCTAGAGCTCCCATACCATATGCTCGTGATACAGATTTGGCAACAAATTACTATAAACACCTAGGCATTTATGCCTTTACAAAGCAGGCGCTTTTAGATTTTTATCATTTGCCAATGGGCACCTTAGAGGCTATCGAGAAAATTGAATGTCTACGGTATCTAGAATATGGTAAAAATATTAAAATGGCAGAGACTACCCTTCAAGGAGTTGGAATTGACACCCCTGAAGACCTAATCAAGGCAAATACTATTTTAAAGAACAAACAACACTAGCGTTTATTGTACTAAAAAACGAGTGCTATCATATTTTAGCAAAGCAATCCAAGCAACACTTCATGGGATTAACAAAATAT
>CBFHMO010000168.1:0-2728 GCA_965656925.1 Patiriisocius sp. | reverse complement strand
GGACGTAACATGAAAGTAGCCTTTATGCCTTGGAAAGGATATAACTTTGAGGATGCCATTGTAATTTCAGAAAGAGTAGTACGTGAAGATATCTTTACCTCTATTCATATCGATGAGTATTCATTAGAAGTTAGAGATACAAAACTAGGAAACGAAGAACTAACAAATGATATTCCTAACGTTTCAGAAGAGGCCACTAAAGACCTTGATGAAAGCGGAATGATTAGAATTGGTGCAGAAGTAAAACCTGGTGATATTCTTATTGGTAAGATTACTCCAAAAGGAGAAAGTGATCCTACCCCTGAAGAAAAATTATTACGTGCTATCTTTGGTGATAAAGCAGGTGATGTAAAAGATGCTTCTTTGAAAGCTTCTCCATCATTACATGGTGTTGTTATCAATAAAAAATTATTTGCTCGCGCAGTAAAAGATAAGCGTAAAAGAGCTAAAGATAAAGAAGACATTGCTGCACTTGAGGTGAAGTATGACGGAAAATTTGATTCTCTTAAAGAGGTACTAGTAGAGAAGCTATTTACAATTGTTGGAGGTAAAACAGCTCAAGGCGTTACAAACGATCTTGGTGAGGTAGTCTTTCCAAAAGGTAAAAAGTATACACTCAAGATGTTAAATGCTGTAGATGACTATACGCATTTAGTTGGAGGAGTTTGGGCAACAGATTCTGAAACCAATGAAATGGTTGCAGACCTTATGCACAACTACCGTATCAAAGAAAATGACTTGCAAGGTAACTTGCGTCGTGAGAAGTTCACGATCTCTGTTGGAGATGAACTTCCTGCAGGAATCTTAAAACTTGCTAAAATTTATGTTGCTAAAAAACGTAAACTAAAAGTGGGTGATAAGATGGCAGGACGTCACGGTAACAAAGGTATTGTAGCTCGTATTGTAAGAGATGAGGATATGCCATTTTTAGAAGATGGATCTCCGGTGGATATTGTTTTAAATCCTCTTGGTGTACCTTCTCGTATGAATATTGGTCAAATCTATGAAACCGTTCTAGGATGGGCTGGTCAAAAACTGGGTCGCAAGTATGCAACACCAATTTTTGATGGTGCAACGCTAGATCAAATCAATGAGTTAACCGATGAGGCTGGAATTCCAAGATTTGGACATACCTATCTTTATGATGGTGGAACTGGACAACGTTTTGATCAACCAGCAACTGTTGGTGTGATTTACATGTTGAAACTAGGACATATGGTTGATGACAAAATGCATGCTCGTTCTATAGGACCATACTCACTAATTACGCAACAACCATTGGGTGGTAAAGCTCAATTTGGAGGTCAACGTTTTGGAGAGATGGAAGTATGGGCACTTGAAGCATATGGAGCATCAAGCACTTTACGTGAAATATTGACAGTGAAGTCTGATGATGTAATTGGTAGGGCTAAAACTTACGAGAGTATCGTTAAGGGTGAGCCAATGCCAGAACCGGGTCTTCCAGAATCTTTTAACGTGTTAATGCACGAACTAAAAGGTCTTGGACTAGACATCAGACTAGAAGAATAGATTTTCTCCCGCGCCACGGCGCGGGGAAATAATTAGTTTTTCTCCGGAAACAGTCGTTTCCAAATCAATAGTTTTAAATTTTATTTTACAGCATTATGGCAAGAAATAATAAAGAACAAGCAGCACCAAAATTCAATAAGATTTCTATAGGACTGGCTTCACCAGAAAAAATCCTTGGAGAGTCTAGAGGTGAGGTGTTGAAACCAGAAACAATTAACTACCGTACGCACAAACCAGAGCGTGACGGTTTGTTCTGTGAGCGTATTTTTGGACCTGTAAAGGACTATGAATGTGCTTGTGGGAAATACAAAAGAATTCGCTACAAAGGGATCGTTTGCGATCGTTGTGGTGTAGAGGTAACAGAAAAGAAAGTACGTAGAGATAGAGTTGGACACATCAATTTGGTTGTGCCTGTTGCTCATATCTGGTATTTCCGTAGTTTACCAAACAAAATAGGATATCTTCTAGGATTACCATCAAAGAAGTTGGATATGATTATATACTACGAGCGTTACGTAGTTATCCAACCAGGTATTGCCAAAAACGAAGAAGGAGAACCAGTTCAAAATTTAGATTTCTTAACAGAAGAAGAGTATCTAACTATTTTGGATACTATTCCTCAAGAAAATCAGTACTTAGAAGATACAGATCCAAACAAATTCATCGCTAAGATGGGTGCAGAGTGTTTGATCGATTTATTAAACCTAATTGATCTTCACGAATTATCTTTCGAGCTGCGTCATAAGGCAAACAACGAAACTTCAAAACAACGTAAGACAGAGGCTCTAAAGAGACTTCAAGTTGTAGAGGCGTTGCGTGATGCTAACAAAACTCGTGAGAACAAAGCGGCATGGATGATCATGAAAGTGATTCCAATTATACCACCAGAGCTGCGTCCACTAGTGCCACTAGATGGAGGTCGTTTTGCAACCTCAGATTTAAATGATTTATACCGCCGTGTAATTATCAGAAACAACCGTTTGAAGCGTTTGATGGAGATTAAAGCTCCAGAGGTAATTTTGCGTAATGAAAAGCGTATGTTGCAAGAATCTGTTGATTCATTGTTTGACAACACTCGTAAATCATCTGCAGTAAAAACAGATAGTAACCGTCCATTAAAATCTCTTTCAGATTCACTAAAGGGTAAGCAAGGACGTTTTCGTCAAAACCTGTTGGGGAAACGTGTTGATTATTCTGC
>CBFHMO010000167.1:0-2793 GCA_965656925.1 Patiriisocius sp. | reverse complement strand
AAAAATTTAGTAAAAATAGAAGAAACACAAAGTTTTATAGCATATAAAACTAGCCATACTAATAAAGATGAAGAATATGTAAATTGGTGTACTAAAATAGTAGCACAAAATAACAATATAGTGAAACAAACGGCAAAACCAAATGGGGCTTTAAAAATACAGCAAGCGCATAAAAACTTTGATTTGGCAAATAAAACACCATTGCAGGCAATGGAGTTTGTTGCAAGGTTAAAAAGTATAGCAGAGTAATAGTATTTAGCTGGCAGTAAGCATGCGCAGTCTGCTCAAAGCTTGTTAGTAAGCCATGACTCAATAGTCATTCCGTAAAAACTTAAGTAACGCACACAAGTACTCCTAAACAAATGCAAAACTTATATTACCAACTTTATTTATCTTATTTAGAGGCACGTAAAAATAAGCGCAATACAAACAATCAATTGGCTTTTGAGATAGATGTAGAAACCAAGTTGTATGCGTTGGCAGAACAAATACAAAATAGAACCTATACACCCAAATCAAGTATTGCTTTTATGGTTTATAAACCTGTGCAGCGTGAGATTTTTGCCGCAGATTTTGCAGACCGTGTGGTGCATCATTTAATATACCGTTGTATATATCAAGAACATATAGATCCTTTTTTAATACCAGACAGTTATAGCTGCCGTAAAGGGAAGGGCACTTTGCATGGTACAAAAAGGATTGAATAATAATAAAACACAATAATTAAAAATAAAGTACAATCAAATGAAAATAATAATCAACTTATTGTTACTTATTACAAGTTTACAACTAACCACAGCCCAAACCATAACAGGGCAATTAAATGCACATGCGGGGCAAGAAATTAATCTTTCAGGTTTTAATAATTATAAAACAATAGTACTTGCAAATACCGTTGCAGATAGTTTGGGTACTTTTACCTTAAACTATCCAAAAACCTATAGAGGTATGGCGCTCTTACAAACCCAAGATAATAACAGTACAATACTGTTATTAAACCAGCAACCTATTACTATAAAAGGAACGCACATTACAGAGAGAGACCGTTTGGTATTTAACAACACAGAAAACAAACTTCTCTTTGAGTACGCAATTGAGAAAGGGCAACGTACTAATGCGTTGAGTGCTTGGCGTTATTTAGAGAATTTATACAGCAAAAAACCATTGTTTTTAAAACAAACACAAGTAGCAAAAGTTATTTTACAAGAACAAAACCGTATTTTAAAAGAAGATGCACTTTTTGTAAATAGTTTAGAAAAAGATAGTTATTTATCTTGGTTTATACCACAGCGTACTTTAATACAAGAAACGCCTACTATTATAAAAACAGCAACACAAAGAATACCAGGGGCTATAGCGCAATTTAGAAACACCAATTTTAAAAACCCAAATTTTAAAACCAGTGGTTTGTTAAAAGAATTTATAGAAGGGCATTACTTTTTATTAGAAAACATGGGGCAATCTTTAGATACTGTTTATAAAGAAATGAATGTGAGTACAGATTATCTTATTACAAATTTAACGGGAAATGATAGTTTATTAAATACCATGTCAGAGCAGCTTTTAAAATATTTTGAAAAAAGGAGTTTAATTTCTGCAGCAGCACATTTGTCTAATAAAGTGTTATCTCAAAGCCAATGTATTTTAAATGATAGTTTGGTAAATAACATGCAAAAATATGTAACCTTAAAAATTGGAAATACAGCGCCAGATATTCAATTAAATACTAGAAAATTAAGTGATTTTAAAAAACCGGTTTTATTAGTTTTTGGTGCAAGTGGGTGTCCGCATTGTGTTACAGAGAAAAAAGTTTTACTAGCGCAATACAGTAGTTGGCAAAAAACAAATAAAAATATAGAAGTAGTATATATTAGTTTAGATACAGACAAACCAGCCTATAATGCCGCATTTAAAAATACACCTTGGCAAAACTATTGCGATTATAAAGGTTGGGATACCCAGGCAGCAAAAGACTATTTTGTAAATGGCACACCTACTTATGTATTGTTAGATAAAGATTTAAAAATATTGGTACACCCCAACTCTATAGCGCACGCTACTGTTTGGGTAAATACAAGATTGTAATTATTTTAAAGTACTTTGAAATATATCTGTTTTTAAACAATATTTATAGCGTTAGGTTAAAAGTAGCGATTCGTAAAAAATTAAAGAACACTGAAAAAGAAGAAAGCATTGTGCAAAGCAATTGTTTATACTGACAATAGAGATGTCATAAAGGTTTTTACATCTAATTTTGTAACTGATCTAATTAATCATATATAAGTCCTCCATTACTTACTAAAACTATTGAAGATAAAAGATATCTTTGGTTAGAGGGAACCAATCAATATGTAGTATTGGAACACGAAACCTTTACTGTTTTAGAGAAACTTATTAAAGGGGTATTACCAAAGACAATTGCAACAGATCTTGAAATAACATTATCGGTTCCCTTTAAAGCGGCTCTAAAGTTTGTAAAAGAGTTAGAGGAAAGATTTTTAAAGTCCCCAACAAGAGGTCAAGAGAAAAGTATCAATGATTTGTCAAAGGTTACAATTCCTGATAACTTTAAGATTACAACGACCTATCAAGTTAACAATACACTTATAAAAGTCTCGTATAAAAGTGATTTAGAAGCATCTTATATTCATCCTAAATTTGTACACTTAGAAACTGAAACATCTAACAAAGAAACCGATTTTAAGGTTTTTATAGCAAATGATAAAATTTATTTAGCAATTAAAAGTAAAGTAAGTTACGGATGGTCTAAGGAAGAAATTCATTTTTTTCAAG
>CBFHMO010000166.1:0-2811 GCA_965656925.1 Patiriisocius sp. | reverse complement strand
AGATACTGCGCCGCAACCTTAGTTGCCAGTTCTAAATTATAACGCTCATCTACATAACTATTAATCTCTAAACCGTACTGCTTGCCAGTAGCTTTCATAAACTGCCAAAACCCAGAAGCACCCGCAGAAGAGGTAACATTATCTAAACCGCTCTCTGCAACTGCCAGGTATTTAAAATCATCGGGGAGATTGTATTTTTTCAGTAAAGGGGTTATCTCTGAGAAAAAACGATTGGCCTTTTTTATCATAAGCAGCATGTTAGAATGCCAATAGGTATTTACATGAATCTCTCTATCAAGGCGTTCTCTTACATCGGTGTCTTGCAAAGGGACCTTCTCCCCTGCAAAGGTCATGCTGTTTGGCAATGCAAGAGCCTCAACACGCAAAGGCTGAGAGATTTTGTCTTGACTTTTAGGTATTGTACCACTAGGGGCCTGAATTGCTTGAACAAAAAGTCCTAGAAGAAGAACCAACACAGCAATAAGGAACGTTTTTGAGAGTATGCGCATGAAGTATTTTAATTTTCATTAAAAATACTAAATTTAGAATCTGATTGTGGCCTTGTATAAATTAATTATGGTTAATGATATCAACAATTTTTTGACTCACAACAGAGCCTCTTGTTAACACCATAATATGTGACCCACCCGCTATAGTAATTGTATTTTTTATATTAGCTATAGGGAAAACTGGATCCTTATCTCCATGAATGTGATACACCCCTGAAAGTGCTTTTTCTCGCTTCCAACAAACCATGTTTTTTATTGCCCAGTCTAAATACCGTTTGTCACGAACGTGCAAATAATCCTGATACATTTTAAATCTCTTTTCTGAAATTGGACCTAGCGCAAAGCTTGTATAGGTTTTTGATGTTAAAAACAATCTTGTTGGTATGAGTTTATACAACTTTAGGGCTCTTGTAAGTTTTAACTTTAAAGACAACTCAAATTTTGTTTTTATACTCGATATTATAATGAGTTTTTTTAATTCTAAAAAAACACTCATCTCTTGAGCAACCAAACCACCAAAAGAAACACCAACCAGAACTGCATTTTTTTCTGTAACAAAAACTGCCATGCGCTTCGCATACTGCGCTATGGTTTCTTTCTTAGAGGGCATAAGCCAAGAGATTACATGCAGGGTATAGGTGCTTTCAGGTAAGTTTATATTTTCAAATATTTCTTTACCAGCAGCCAATCCTGGTACAAAATAAATATGTGTTTTGTTGTTATTCATTGCTTTGCAACACAAAGTGGGTTAAACACCTATATTATTTGTAAATTTACAAACAATAATACGTCCATTTAATATTTGAGATAAACTAATGAATAAAGTTCTGCACATAGCCCAAGAAAGAGGCCTTGTAAGTTTTGACTGGCTAGATGCCAAATACTCATTTAGTTTCGGAAATTATTTCAATCCTGAAAAGATGGGTTTTGGAGCCCTAAGGGTACTCAATGATGACACCATAGCTGCTGGAATGGGTTTTGGAAAACACCCACACAAAAACATGGAAATTATCACCATTGTTCAATCTGGATCTCTAAAACATGAAGACTCAATGGGTAATAAAGGTATTATTGAGCCTGGAGACATCCAAGTAATGAGCGCAGGTAGTGGTATAGAACACAGTGAGGTTAATGCAAGCTCTCAAGATAATCTGAGGCTGTTTCAACTTTGGATTCATACCCAAACCCAAGATGTTACGCCTCGGTATGAGCAAAAGAAAATTGCACCGCTACTAACAAATAATAGCTTTACAACCATCGTGAAACCAAAGCAAGAGGCAGCGCATGATGTTATCTGGATCCACCAACAAGCATACATTAGTATAGGAGATTTTAGTGATGATACCCAAACAAATTACACCATGAAGCAACCCCAAAATGGCGCCTATATTATGGTTGTAGAGGGATCAGTTGTTATAGCAAACCAAACAATGCAACATAGAGATGCAATCGGTATCTGGGACACTGCGAGTGTCAACATAAGTATTACAAAAAACAGCAGGGTCCTTATTGTAGAGGTGCCCATGATTTAATATTATGCAAAAAATAGTAAACCAATAACCTTATGATAGAAGATGTAGAAATTACCGATAATGAATTTTTACGCCAGTTTGAACTTGAAATTGGGGACAACATGGCGCGCATAGAATACGCCTTACAAGACCGTAAAATATTTCTAACAAAATATGAAATGCCAGAAGATTTAGAAGAACAAGGGTTTAGGGATATATTTATTAAAGCTGTTTTTGACGAAGTACGAGAACGTGGTATTAGTGTGATGCCAACTAGCCCAGAGGTTGTTGGATTTTTACGTAAAAACAGACGTAAGTATAAAGATTTATTACCAGTAGGTATTAATATATAAAACTCTCATTTAAAAATATTTATGCGTATTACTTAAGGTAATTAATTACCCTATAAGAACTCGAATCTTACCATTCCATCCTCATCAATTTCAAGAAGCGTCACTTCTCTTAAAGTATTAACTAGTTCAGGATTCCAAGGGTGCTTTACCTTTACATAGTTTTGGGTAAAACCATGTATATATCCTTGCTTATTCTCGCCCTCAAATAACACTGTCAAAGAACTACCTAATTGCGACTCGTAAAATGCTCTGCGTTTTTTTGCAGACAAACCTCGCAACATCTTACTGCGTTTTGCACGAATATTTTTAGGCACCACACCTTCCATAGTTGCAGCAGGGGTGTTTTCTCTCTCTGAGTAGGTGAATACATGGAGGTAAGAAATCTGCAATTGGTTTAAAAAATTATAGGTTTCCAGAAACAACTCTTGGGTTTCTCCA
>CBFHMO010000165.1:0-2848 GCA_965656925.1 Patiriisocius sp. | reverse complement strand
ATTTCTTGTCGCAGAGGCTTTTTGTCCTACTCCACCTCTATTTTGAGTTTTATATTCTGCCAATGAAGTACGCTTAATATAACCCGCATGAGAAATGGTTAACACCACTTGCTCATCTGGAATTAAATCTGTGATACTTACATCTCCTCCAGCATACTCAATTACAGAACGACGCTCATCACCATATTTGTCTTGAATTTCTTGTAATTCTTCTTTGATAATAGTCATTCTACGCTCCTTGTTAGCAAGAATATCTTGGTAATCTTCTATGGTTTTCATGAGTTGTTCATACTCTGTACGAAGCTTGTCTTGCTCTAGACCAGTTAATTGGCGCAAACGCATCTCAACAATTGCCTTAGCCTGGATATCTGTCAGCTCAAAGGCTTTAATTAAGGCAGCTTTTGCAGCATCTGCATTTGAAGAGGCGCGAATAAGACGTATCACCTCATCTATGTTATCTGAGGCAATAATTAATCCCTCTAGTATATGAGCTCTTTCGTTGGCTTTTCTTAAAAGGTATTCTGTTCTTCTAACAACAACCTCATGACGGTGCTCCACAAAATAATGAATCAAGTCTTTAAGATTCAGCATTTGAGGTCTCCCTTTTACAAGAGCAATGTTATTTACACTAAAACTGGATTGAAGTGCGGTGTATTTAAATAAGGTGTTTAGTACAATATTAGGAATTGCATCTCTTTTAAGTATGTATACAATACGCATTCCATTTCTGTCAGACTCATCACGAATGTTTGAAATACCCTCGATTTTCTTATCATTTATAAGATCAGCAGTTTTTTTAATCATGTCTGCCTTGTTGACCTGGTATGGAATCTCATTAACAATGATACATTCTCTACCGCCAACCTCTTCAAAACTAGATTTGGCTCTCATTACAATACGCCCACGCCCAGTATGAAATGCATCTTTCACTCCATCATACCCATATATAACACCACCGGTTGGAAAATCTGGGGCTTTTACATACTGCATAAGTCCATCAATATCAATATCTGGATTATCAATGTATGCCTGTATACCATCAACAACCTCTGTTAGGTTATGTGGTGGCATGTTTGTTGCCATACCTACAGCAATACCAGAGGCACCGTTTATCAACAAGCCAGGTATTCTAGTTGGAAGTACCGTTGGTTCTTTTAAGGTGTCATCAAAGTTTAGTTGATGATCTACTGTGTCTTTATCTATATCTGCCAGCATATCTTCACTAATACGCTGCATTCTTGCTTCTGTGTAACGCATTGCAGCTGGACTATCTCCATCTACAGAGCCAAAGTTACCTTGACCATCTACGAGTAAATAGCGCAGGCTCCACTCTTGTGCCATACGCACCATAGCATCATACACAGATGTATCTCCGTGTGGGTGATACTTTCCTAAAACTTCTCCAACAATTCTTGCAGATTTTTTATGGGCTCCTGTTGCTCGAATACCAAGTTCATGCATTCCAAACAAAACACGTCTGTGAACAGGTTTCATACCATCACGAACATCTGGCAACGCACGTGACACAATTACAGACATCGAATAATCAATGTAAGCCGATTTCATTTCATCTTCAATGTTGATAGGAATCAATTTTTCACCTTCAGCCATAGTTGTTTTATATTATATTTATGTTTTTTTCTACTAAAGAAGCAAGATACGGTATTTCCTCATTTTTTAGCTAAAAAAACAAGGGTCTTATTCACGTTTTTATTAACAAAAAAACACCCCTAATTGGTTAATAACTAAAGGGGCTTACAAGCACAAAACTAAGGTGTGATATGTTAAAAAAAAATACTTGATAGAAACAGGAATGGTTTTTGTAATAATCACATTAATTTTTAGTAATTTTATACGAAAGAGAACGTAACCTATGGATGATAATTTTTCCCCAAGAGTAAAAGATGTTATTGCATTTAGCAAAGAGGAGGCGCTTCGGCTGGGCCATGATTTTATTGGCACCGAACACCTAATACTTGGACTACTAAGAGATGGAGATGGCAAAGCTGTTACCATATTAAATGCCCTAGATATAGACCTGAACTACCTTAGACGTAAAGTTGAAATATTAAGCCCTGCAAACCCAGAAACTGGAATTGTAGGCAATGATAAGAAAAACCTGCATCTAACTCGGCAAGCAGAGCGCGCTTTAAAAACTACATTTTTAGAAGCAAAGTTATTCCAAAGCACCTCTATTAATACCGCTCATTTACTTTTATGTATTCTAAGAAATGAAAACGACCCTACCACCAAACTACTTGAAAAAATGAAAGTAGATTACGATGGTGTAAAAGAACAGTTCAAATCATTGCTCTCCAATGATGACCACTACATAGATATGCCAACAGCAGAGGATGCCTTCCCAGGTGATGACAAGCCAGACAAGGAAGAGTCTAGCAAAGAAAATTTATTTGGTAATCCAGGGGTCAAAACAAATAAAAAATCTAAAACACCTGTATTAGATAATTTTGGTAGAGATCTTACCGAAATGGCAGATTTAGGAAAACTAGATCCTGTAGTGGGTCGTGATGCTGAAATACAACGAGTATCACAAATTTTGAGTAGACGCAAAAAAAACAATCCCTTATTAATTGGAGAACCTGGAGTTGGTAAATCTGCCATTGCAGAAGGTTTAGCACTGCGCATTGTACAGCGTAAAGTATCCCGTATTTTGTATGACAAACGCGTTGTAACCTTAGATTTGGCCAGCCTAGTTGCAGGCACAAAATATCGAGGACAATTTGAAGAGCGGATGAAAGCCCTGATGAATGAGCTTGAAAAAAACAAAGACATCATTCTCTTTATTGATGAAATACATACTATTGTAGGTGCCGGTGGTGCTACTGGA
>CBFHMO010000164.1:0-2857 GCA_965656925.1 Patiriisocius sp. | reverse complement strand
CTGTAACAGCAGTGTTTGCAATAGGAAAGGTAGTTAAATCTTCGATTTTATACTTAGGAGCGGTCTCGCTTTTGTAGTGATTAAACTCTGGAATTAAATCTGGATTACTTATTACATCATTCATGAAATTTCCTTCATTAAAGGTGTCGTTTTTGGCAAAATGATTTACCGCACGGTTCATAAACAATACTTCTTCTTTTTTGTCTTCGGCAGGGAGCACTACATCTTTTGCAAAATCTTGACAAAATTTCAAGTATTTTTTGGTGTAAAAGTTATCATCCTCAAAAGCCTCAACACCCAAAAAGCCTTCTAGCCAATACCTTGTATCATATCTATTGCTGTCTACAGATAATACTTTATACCCTTCCTCTTTTTTTACATTAAAGATAATACACCCTTTGTCAAGCTTGTTTAAACTAACTCCTTGCTCAAGGTGCGCTTTAATTTGATTCTTCGTTTCAGAAAATTGAAGAAAATCTTGTTTTAGCTCAGATTTAAAAATACCTACTGCGTTTACTTTTTCATTATCAATTTGCAAATTTTCTAGATAGGCAACATACACCTCACCGCTTTTAATGTGTTGATGTGTAGACTGATCATACAAGTGCTGGGTAATTTTTTTGCTTTGTTGGTGCACACTCTCTGGGTCGTCAAATATTTGAGTAGCACAGGTAAATAGTTCATGAAATTCTAAATCTGCCTCATTCACAAACTGAAAGTAGTTTTCTTCCTTATCTCTAAAAGGTTTTAAAAAGTATTCTTTTAAAAGGGGTGTAATCTCATCATCCATCTTATATACATCATCAGAGAGAAGTATAGGTTCGCTTTTACTTTTGTTTCCAACGCGATGTATGGATAAAGAGGCAATATGGGTATTAAATAAGTTGATCATAAAATAAAGTTGAGGTGTTTAGCCTTTTTAAAAGGTAAGAAAAGTTTAGAACTAACAGGCCAAATACAATAGGTGTTGCTCCAAATATTCTTGGATATTTTTCTTGGTTAATTTTTAGTTCCAGGTCTCATCAAAATCTAGATGCTCATAGTCATCACTGCTGCCATATTGATTGTCTTGAAATTCATCATCACCATACATATCATCCAAATCTCCATCTACAGATTCACTAACAAACTCAGGGTCTATAGGCTCATCTGGCACTTCTCCTTGAGCAAACATAAGGTTAGGGTAGGTAAACCCTGGTTCTGGCTCTGCGATATCTGCAAGTTCTATGATAAAGGTCCACATAGATAAAAAATCATAAATGTAAACCAGGTTTCTGTGCTCTTTAGATACTACATGATTGAGTATTGTCTCTGCCATGGTACGTGTTGGCTCACCGCCATCACTCATATCAAAGAGTGCTATCTCATCTTTTTGCTCCCACTGGTCGTTACTCTCATAAAAAGAAGCCACCTCTTGTCCTTCAAAGCCAAAGGCCTGTGTGATAGTGTTATGAAAGTCTTCAAAGGTTGCATTTTCTTGAATCTCTATGTCGCGATACACCTCGTCTTGCGAATTTAAAATGACTCTAAAACGATAAATCATATACTTTTATATTAATTTTTAAAGATATTACTTTGCTGCTTATTTACTATATCTATGAAGGGTAAAGGTCATAGTTGCCAATAAAAAGAAAGCCGTAACTTGATGTAATACTCCTAGCCAAACAGGAACAAACAGCACTAAGGTAAGCACTCCTAAAACAAATTGCACCCCAACTAGTATTAAAAGTAGGTTGACTCCTTTTTGTTGAAGGGTGGTGGGAGTGTTTTTTCTAGCTTTAAACCAAATAAAACCGATAAAGCCAACTACAATATAGGCCAAGTAGCGATGCACAAATTGAACTCCGCTTTTGCCCTCTATAAAATTTCTCCAAAGGGGTTCTTGTTCTGTGGTTACGCTTGTGTGTATAAGCTCTCCATCATTCATTAGTGGCCAGTGGTTATGAATCCAACCAGCATCTAAACCTGCAACAAAAGCGCCCCAAATGATTTGAATCACTAATATAACAAGCCCCACTCTAATAAGATTTCTTAGGTAGGTGTTTATTTGTTTTTTTGAAGGAAAAATTAAATCTAAGGCCACCCAAAAAGTGTAAGCAAATGTCAAAAATGCAGTTGTTAGGTGCATGGCGAGCCTGTAATGGCTTACATCTGGTCTATCTATAAGGCCGCTTTTTACCATATACCAACCCAAAAAACCTTGAAAACTTCCCATAAATAACAAAATCACACATTTTTTTATAGTGGCTTTTGTAAGTTGTTTGCTAAGTATGAAATATAAAAATGGAAGAAGAAACACAAGTCCTATCACGCGCCCAATCACGCGGTGTATCCATTCCCAGAAATAAATGTCTTTAAACTCCTCTATTGTCATGTTATAGTTGAGTTTTTGATATTCTGGGTATTGTTTGTATAAATCGAAGGCTTCATTCCATTGCAAGGCATTTGTTGGAGGAATGGTCCCAGATATTAGTTTGTAATTTGAGATAGATAAACCAGAATGTGTAAGGCGAGTAATACCTCCTACAATTACCATAATAAAAATAAGTGTACAACCCGTTAAGAGCCAGAAGATTACTTTTTTATTGTCTTTCATACTTTGGTTTTAATCCTAAGGCAGCTCCCTTTTCTAACATAAAAGCCTTTGCTGGCTGATACTCATTGGGTATTTCACCTTCTAAAATGGCCTCTTTTATTGCATCTTTAATTTGCCCAATCTCTCGACAGGGCGATAATCCAAAAGTTTTCATGATTTCTTGCCCGCTTACTGGAGGTTGGAAATTACGAATGCTATCACGCTTCTCTACTTCTATTATTTTAGCACGTACAATCTTAAAATTATGATGGTATGTTTTAA
>CBFHMO010000163.1:0-2866 GCA_965656925.1 Patiriisocius sp. | reverse complement strand
GCTTGTCTTCGCAGCACTCTTTTTGATATTGTAATACTAAGTTCATAGAGTATTAATATTGGAACCGAAACAATTACCTGGCTAGCAATATCTGGAGGTGTTATTATCGCAGATAAAACAAGTACAATTACCAGTGCAAACTTCCTGTATTTCCTCAAATATTCAGGGGTTACGATTCCTATTTTAGTTAAGAAAAATATTAATATGGGTAACTCAAAAATAAGACCACTAGCCAGTACAGAAGTACGTACAAGACTGGTGTAACTACTGAGGTCAAAATCATTAAACACCTGTTCGCTTACTTGATAGCTCCCCAGAAAGTTAATAGATAGTGGGGTTACTACATAATATCCAAAAAGTACACCAGTGAAAAACAAAAGAGATGCTATAACGATAAAGCCTCGAGAATTTCTGCGTTCATTAATACGCAGCCCCGGGCTTATAAAGCGCCAGAATTCAAATAAAATATATGGGAAGGCTACCACAAAACCAAGTGTAATAGAAGTCCAGATATGTGCAGAGAATTGTCCTGCTACCGTTCTTGATTGTATTCTAAAAGATTCTTCTTTAAAACAGAAGCTATCTTGTATGCCAATCATGTTAGAGAATTTACACAACAACCTATAGGTTGGGAATTCTTGGCTTTTGGGTCCTAATAGTAACACGTCAAACACAAACTCTTTTGCCAAAAATGCAGCCAAGGCAAGCCCTAATACTGCAATACTAATGCGTATTAAGTGCCATCTTAACTCCTCCAGATGGCTTATAAAAGACATTTCTTTTCCTGGTGAAGGGGTGCCTATTTGTTTTGTCATCACTTATGAGTTTATTGTTCTTTGCTATTAAATAATTCCTTCTTTGGTTAAGTCATGGATATGAACAATACCACTGTATACTCCATTTTCTTGGGCAATAACTTGAGTAATTCCGTTGCTTTCCATTAGTTCCATAGCAGCAACAGCCATTGCGTTATTATCTATTGTTTTAGGGCTTTTACTCATGATGTCTTTTGCTGTAAGGCCTTTAAAGCTATCATTTGTGCTCATCATCCTACGTAAATCACCATCTGTTATAATACCTACAATATCACCCTCTTGAATAACGGCAGTTACCCCCAGCATGTTTTTAGATATTTCCATAATGACATCTTTAATGTTTGTCTCTGGAGTTACCTGTGGTTTTTTATTTTGTTGTGTGAGATTGCTAACCCTTAAATAAAGTTGTTTTCCAAGTGAGCCGCCAGGATGAAATTTTGCAAAATCACTACTAGAAAAACCTCTAAGGTCTAAAAGGGCCATTGCCAAGGCATCTCCCATTACTAGTTGCGCTGTTGTGCTTGAGGTAGGTGCTAGATTGTTTGGGCAGGCTTCTTTTTCTACATAGGCATTTAAAACATAGTCTGCCTGTTGGCCAAGAAAGCTATCTTTGTTTGACGTGATGGCAATTAGTTTGTTTCCTATGGCCTTTATAAGAGGTACTAATACTTTTATCTCTGGGGTGTTTCCACTTTTTGAAATACATATCACACTGTCATTTTCTTGTATGGTTCCAAGATCACCGTGTATAGCATCTGCAGCATGCATAAAAATAGATGGGGTGCCTGTGGAGTTTAGCGTTGCAACAATTTTAGTTGCAATATTGGCGCTTTTCCCAATTCCCGTAATGATCACACGGCCATTACTTTGGTATATATAACGAACTGCTTCTGCAAATTCATGGGTAACCAGTGACACCAAATTTAAGATTGCTTTGCTCTCTGTTTCAATGGTTTGCTTAGCTACTGAAATAATTTTGTCGTTGTTCACAATTTTACGCTTTTTAAAGTTTGTCACTGTGCAAGAAATACTTATATTTAATATAACAAACTAAATATAGTAAGTCTTATGGTAATAAATGTATTTTTGATAGTACAAATACCATTTATAGCCTACAAAACTACGATTGTTCCTAAGTAAAAACAATTATTTTTTGCTAAGACTCAAATAATAAAAACAATTAAGTCTCGTGAGTGACACTGAATTATACGCTGCGCTGAAACATTTCTTTGGATTTTCAAAATTTAAAGGACTTCAAGAACCTGTAGTTAAGAGTATTTTAGATAAAAACAACACGTTTGTTATTATGCCTACTGGAGGCGGTAAATCTTTATGCTATCAATTGCCAGCCCTAATGCAACCAGGAACCGCTATTGTCGTGTCTCCTTTAATTGCACTGATGAAAAATCAAGTAGATGCGCTGCGTGCCCTGTCTTCAGAAGAAGGAATAGCACATGTTTTAAACTCCTCGCTCAATAAAACAGAGGTGAAACAAGTAAAGCAGGATATCAGCGATGGTATTACCAAATTACTTTATGTTGCTCCAGAATCATTAACCAAAGATGAATACGTTCATTTCCTTCAACAAGAAAAAGTCTCCTTTGTTGCCATAGATGAGGCGCATTGCATCAGTGAGTGGGGACATGATTTTAGACCAGAGTACAGAAACCTAAGAACCATTATAAAAAGAATTGGTGATAATATTCCTATCATAGGCTTAACAGCCACCGCCACTCCTAAGGTACAGGAAGATATTCTTAAAAACCTAGCAATGAGTGATGCTAATACCTTTAAGGCGTCTTTTAATAGGCCTAATTTGTATTATGAAATACGTCCCAAAACCAAAAATGTAGATGCAGATGTCATTCGTTTTGTAAAACAAAATGAAGGAAAGAGCGGTATTGTATATTGCCTTAGTAGAAAACGGGTTGAGGAGTTGGCTCAAATACTACAGGTTAATGGCGTCAAGGCGGTGCCATATCATGCTGGGTTAGATGCAAAAACACGTGTAAAACATCAAGACATGTTTTTAATGGAAGATGCAGATGTTG
>CBFHMO010000162.1:0-2881 GCA_965656925.1 Patiriisocius sp. | reverse complement strand
TATGCAGGGATTGGAACAGGAGTGTATTTTTACATCAAAAACAACACAGATTATAATCGTTTCAGAGATGCATATAAAAGAAGGCTAGCCGGTTATACAGATGACGAATTTTATGGCTCAGGCAGCACACCGCTAATTTCAAACAATAGATTAATTGACGCTCAAAAAAGCACTCAAAGAAATAAAAATGTTAGTATAATTGTTTCTCTTGGGTTTTATTTATTGAACATTATAGATGCAAACGTAGATGCCCATTTAAAGCAGTATGATATAAGTGAGGATCTTTCTATAACACCAAAACTAAACACTACTAATACAACCCAGCCTAGTTATGGGCTTAGTCTTAGATATACATTAAAATGAAAATTGCACTCTTAGGATACGGTAAAATGGGAAAAACTATAGCCAATATGGCAATAGAAAGAGGGCATGAAATTGTTTTTAAAAGTAGTGCATCTACCCAAATCGGGGATTTCAAACAGGCACAAATTGCCATAGAATTTTCTACTCCAGAGGCTGCCATAGGCAATATCACAAAATGTTTTAATGCGCAAGTTCCAGTAGTATCTGGCACTACAGGCTGGTTAGATCAAAAAAGAATCATAGAAGAGGCTTGTTTAAACAATAATGGTAGTTTTATTTATGCTTCAAACTTTAGCATTGGCGTGAATCTATTTTTTAATCTAAATGAGCATTTGGCCAAATTAATGAAGCCTTGGAGTGAGTATAAGGTATCTATAGAAGAAATTCATCATACAGAAAAAAAAGACGCACCTAGTGGTACTGCCATAACCTTAGCTCAAGACATATTACCTCATACAGATAAAAACACCTGGAGTTTAAATCATACCACACCAGATGCTGTAGAAATAAAATCTAGAAGAGAAGCAGATGTTAAAGGCACCCATAGTGTTGCTTTTACATCAAAAATAGACACCATAACTATTAACCACCAGGCGCATAGCAGAGAAGGTTTTGCAATGGGAGCCATTATAGCTGCAGAATTTCTTATTGATAAAAAAGGAATTTTTAACATGAAAGACGTGCTAGGATTGTAACAATAAAGACAAATTGTGACTTATAGCGATGATATATTGTTCAAAAAACGAACAAACAAAGAAGTTGTTTTTAAAGAAAAAAATATAATATGAGTTTAGTAAACTGGTTGGCATTTATTGTCATAATACAAGTTGTACACTTTTTAGGTACTTGGAAATTTTATGTTGCAGCAGGCAAAAAACCTTGGCAAGCAGCAGTTCCTGTATACAATGCCGTGGTGTTAATGCAAGTCTTAAAACGCCCGTGGTGGTGGACACTGCTTTTATTTATACCTATAGTAAACCTTATTATGTTTCCGGTTTTATGGGTAGAGTTGTTAAACAGATATGGTAAAACAAGCATAAAAGACACTCTCTTGGTAATTGCATCTGGAGGTTTGTATTTGTTTTATGTTAATTACACGCAACAGCTTACTTATTTACAAGATGAAGATTTAAAAAAACCAAACGCACTGGTAGAGTGGTTTGGCTCTCTAGCATTTGCTATAGTTGCGGCCACTATAGTACACACCTATGTAATACAACCCTTTGTAATACCTACCTCATCACTGGAGAAAACACTCTTGGTGGGTGATTTTCTATTTGTAAGTAAGTTTCACTTTGGTGCCCGTACCCCTATGACCCCTATTGCAACGCCAATGATGCATGATGTATTTATGGGCACAAGAGCAAAGTCATATCTTCCAAAACCACAGCTGCCAAGTTTAAGAATACCTGGTTTTGAAGATATTGAGCATAATGATATTGTGGTATTTAACTGGCCTATTGACAATTTTGTAGATATAGGGCCACCTCCCTCTGGAGAAATGTATAAACCTATTGATAAAAAATCAAATTATGTAAAACGTTGTGTTGGCCTCCCTGGAGACTCTCTAGAGGTTCGTGATGGATATGTGTATATAAACGGCACAAAGAACGATTTGCCAGATCGTGCAAGATTACAATTTGCATATACCATTACATCAAAAAGTGTTCTAGTAAAAATTGACGACCAAAGAAGACTTTTGCCAGAGCCAAACAACTACTTCTCTAATAGATATGGAGTTAGTGATATGTATGCCACAGCACTAGATAGAGCAACTGGAGTATATACCTATACTGCTCATTTAACAGATAAGGCATACCAGGGCATTAAAAACTATCCAGATGTAATAAGCGCAGAAAGAAAGATGGCAGAGAAAGGCGTGAAAGATCAGGGGATATTCCCTCAGACTGCTGCAAATTCATGGAACAATGATCATTTTGGGCCAATCTATATACCACAGGCAGGAAAAACAGTTGCTATAACCCCTGAGAGTATTGCTTTTTACAAACGTATTATAGAGGTGTATGAAGGAAGTGAGCTGGGTATAGAAAATACTATTTCACAAAACGGCACCACGGTACTTTTAAACGGAAACCCAATTACTCAGTATACCTTTACAATGGATTACTATTGGATGATGGGAGACAACCGAAACAACTCTCAAGACGCCCGTTCTTGGGGATATGTACCAATAAATCACGTGGTAGGGAAACCTGTTTTTGTTTGGATGAGTTTCAATAATAAAGCAAAAGGCTTACTCAATAAAATACGTTGGGATCGTTTCTTTACTACCGTTAGTGGTAAGGGAGAAACAACCTCTTACTTTATCCCGTTTTTAATTGTACTGGCTGGTTGGATTGGTTTTCGCTGGTTTCAAAAAAGAAGAAAGAAAGCATAAATAAAAAGTGAAGCAACATATCCTAATTTATCCTAGCTACTTCCCATCTATTGCGACTATGGTTGCAATAGCCAAAGCAGATAAAATTACCCTAGAGATACAGGATAATTATCAAAAGCA
>CBFHMO010000161.1:0-2887 GCA_965656925.1 Patiriisocius sp. | reverse complement strand
CCAATAACAGAGGCCTCTCGAGCTTCGTCGCAATATCTGTATGGATCATCAAAAAGACCTAACTCAAATTTAACTTTAAGAATTCTTCTTGCAGCATCATTAATTAAAGCTGGATCTACTTTTCCTTCTTTTACGAGTGATGCTAATTCATTGACATATAAATGAGATTCCATGTCCATATCTGAGCCTGCGTTTATGGCTAATTCTGCTGCGTGATTGTCATCCTTAGCATATCCATGAGCAACCATCTCAGATATAGATCCCCAGTCTGACACTATAAAACCATCAAAATTCCAGTTTTCTTTTAATACCGTACGCTGTAAATAAGTATCTCCAGTTGCAGGAATTCCATTTAAATCATTAAAAGAATTCATGAATGTTTTAACTCCAGCATCTTTGGCTGCCTTAAAGGGCGGCAAAATTATATTGTTTAAAGTAGCAGCACCAACATCTGCAGTGTTGTATTCTCGTCCTGCTTCAACAAAACCGTAGGCTGCAAAATGCTTAGCACAGGCAGCTATTGTTGATGGGCTTGATAAGTCTAATCCTTGAAAACCAGACACTCTTGCCTTTGCAATTTTACTACCTAAATAAGGGTCTTCACCAGCACCTTCCATCACTCTACCCCATCTAGCATCACGAGAGATATCTACCATGGGTGCAAATGTCCAGTTAATTCCTGCGGCAGAAGCTTCTAATGCTGCTACTTGTGCAGACTTTTTTATAGCCTCTAAGTCCCAACTGGCTGCTTCAGCCAGTGGTATTGGGCTTATTGTTTTATATCCATGAATAACATCAAAACCAATAATAAGAGGTATCCCTAGTCTAGATTCTTCAACAGCAATTTTTTGAACTGCTCTAACATCTTTAACTCCTCTAACATTAAGCATAGAACCAACCCAACCCTTTTTTAGGTTTTCCATTTTGGTGGCAGCTTTACCTTCTTTAGGAGCTGGACCCGTGAAATCCCAAAAACCATTGTATTGGTTTGTTTGACCAATTTTTTCTTCTAAGGTCATTTGATCTAATAGCTTTGCTACCTTTTGATCTACAGAAAGTATTTCGCTTTGCAAAACATTGGTTTTAAAGCTAAGCAAATCTGTTTCTTGTTGCTTACATGAAAACAATTGTAAAAGCGCAAAGAAAAATAAAATATGAAACGTATTTGATTTCATGTTTACTGGTAAACTCTAATGTAATCTACCTCCATTGTTGATGCTACAAAATTTGGATCTACGTCCCCAGCGAAATCTCCACCCATGGCTACATTCATAATCAAAAAGAAATCTTTATTGAATGGAACAGCTGCACTGTTTGGAAAAACGTAAAATACAGTGCCATTTACAGCAAACCGAATATCTGCCTCACTCCAAATTACTTCGTAAGTGTTAAAATTGTCTGACACGCCTGGGACTTGAGTAGAACTACTGATTGAATCTCCTCCAGAATTACCTGGAAAATGTAAGGAAGATTTAATTACATCTTGTTCGTTACCACGGTGCTCCATAATATCAATCTCACCAGCTCCCGGCCAAGGGTTGGTTGGCAAATCTGCACCGAGCATCCAAAGAGCTGGCCATGTACCTCCACCTGTGGGAAGTTTAGCACTTATTTCAACACGACCGTATTGAAATTCAAAATTATCTTGTGTTCTAATACGACTAGAAGTATACTGAGCACCAGATAATTGTTCTGCTTTTGCAGTAATTACAAGGTTCCCGTTTTCAACCTTAATATTTTCTGGACGATCTGTGTAATATTGTAGCTCATTGTTACCCCAACCGCCACCAGCGCCAAGGTCAAATTTCCAGTTACCTGAACATACAGGCCCATCTGTGTTAAACTCATCTGCCCAAACCAGTACATCAAAATTACCAGAACCAGAATCACCTGTAATAGATGTTTCACAATCATCATCTCCACCACCAGCGCCACTACCAGAACCATCTTGAGGCACAAACGTATGATACCATGCAAGTTCAGCTCCTGGTGGATCAAAAGGATCTTGTATACCACGAACAACTAATTTATCACTGCTTAACTCTAAAATAGTATAAGACATGGCTCCAGACCAATAGGATAACATACTATTGGTTACAACCAATTCTTGAACACCATTAGTTTCTATAATAGAGAAAGTAGTGTTTGTTTCTATTTGAGAATTAATATCTCTACACTCATCAGCAAACTCACCAGGAGTAGCATCTGGAAAAAACCTTTTAACTTCAGACCAATTTATAAATGATGCTTCTGCAGTTTCAAGGTTATAAGTAAGGTCTGTACTAAAGGTTAATACATCATCATACATACAAGGATTTAACTGGTTAGGAGCCGCAGAAAAATAGTTAGGAAAATCCTCTAATGGATCTCCTACACCAAAATGACCCGCATTTGATGAATCCCAAACCCAATTTTTGGAACCATCACCGGCAATCATTTGCAAAATCTCAGGGTCAATAAACACATCAACATCCAAATCCAGAGTTACAACAACACTACTGGAAACACCACCTCTACCAAATGCAATTACTTGCACCTGTTGTTGGTATTCTCCAGGAGTAGTATATCTATTTTTGGCTTCAAGACCATTTCCAACAACCACTGGTTGCGCTCCTTCAGAAAATATTACATGAAAGTTTATAGCATCGTCTGCAGTTGGAATTAATGTTACATTTCCAGAATTGTCATCTGCAACTGTTACATCAACTTGCAAGTTTGTAGGGGTGACAATATCACCAAACTCAAAATCGTCTTCTTGGCAACCTAAAACAACCGTTAGTAGTAATAAGCCTATTATATATATATATTTCATTTTCATGGTATTTTTTAGTTTATTAACTCAATATCGTCAAAATAGTAGGTTGATCCATCTCCTGCAAGATCTACA
>CBFHMO010000160.1:0-2962 GCA_965656925.1 Patiriisocius sp. | reverse complement strand
GCGCTGGGTCAAAATGTGTTAACATCCTTGCAACCTAGCCAGTTAATGGTTAAGATAGTAAAGGATGAGCTTACAGCCCTAATGGGTGGAGATGCAGCGGGTATCAACTTAAAAGGGTCTCCAAGTGTTATTTTAATGTCTGGTTTGCAGGGTAGTGGTAAAACGACCTTCTCTGGTAAACTGGCCAATTATTTAAAAACCAAAAAAAGTAAGAATCCTTTACTGGTTGCCTGTGATGTGTACCGTCCTGCAGCGATCAATCAACTTCATGTTGTTGGGGAGCAAATAGGGGTTGAGGTATTTAGTGACCAGGGTAATATGGATCCTGTTGCTATTGCTACAAAGGCCGTTGCACATGCAAAAGCAAATGGTTTTAACGTTGTTATTATAGATACTGCAGGACGTTTGGCTGTTGATGAGCCAATGATGCAAGAAATAGAAAATGTACACAAAGCTATATCTCCAAGCGAGACATTGTTTGTTGTAGATGCTATGACGGGTCAAGATGCTGTTAATACTGCCAAAACATTTAACGATAGACTTAATTTTGATGGGGTTATCCTTACCAAACTTGATGGTGATACAAGGGGTGGTGCTGCATTGTCTATAAAAAGTGTTGTAAATAAGCCTATTAAATTTATTGGTACGGGTGAGAAAATGGATGCACTTGATGTATTCTATCCAGATCGTATGGCAGATAGAATCTTGGGTATGGGAGATGTTATCTCCTTGGTTGAAAGAGCTCAGGAACAATTTGATGAAGACGAAGCAAGAAAATTACAAAAGAAAATAGCCAAAAATCAATTTGGTTTTGATGATTTTCTAAAACAAATCAATCAGGTAAAGAAAATGGGAAGCATGAAAGATCTGGTAGGGATGATACCAGGTGCTGGAAAAGCCATGAAAGATGTAGATATAGATGATGATGCCTTTAAGCACATAGAAGCCATTATTCATTCCATGACACCATTAGAGAGAAGTGTTCCTACAACTATCGATACAAGTCGTAAAAAACGAATTGCAAAAGGGAGTGGTACTTCTGTGCAGCAAATTAACCAATTACTCAAGCAGTTTCAGCAAATGAGTAAAATGATGAAGATGATGCAAGGTGGTGGCGGTAAAAAGATGATGCAGATGATGGGAAATATGCGCTAAACACCATTACATTATTTTAGGTAAGAAATACAAAACAAAGGCTATGACAATTTTAGACGGAAAAAAAGTATCAAACGATATAAAAAACGAGATTGCAGCAGAGGTTAAAAAGATGAAAGATGCCGGAGAAAAGGTGCCTCACCTAGCCGCTGTAATTGTAGGGGATGATGGTGCGTCTCTAACCTATGTTGGAAGTAAAGTACGTTCTTGTGAGCGGGTTGGTTTTGAGTCTACGATGGTACGCATGTCTCACACCACAAGTGAGGTTGAGCTTTTAGATAAAATTAAAGAATTGAACCACAATGATGCAATTGATGGTTTTATTATCCAGTTACCTCTGCCTCCTCAAATAAACACCCAACGCGTTTTAATGGCCGTAGACCCAAGTAAAGATGTAGATGGGTTTCATCCAGAAAACTTTGGGAGAATGGCATTAGATATGTCAACCTTTATACCTGCCACTCCTTTTGGAATTTTAGAATTATTAGAGCGTTACAAAGTTGATACAAAAGGGAAGCACACTGTTGTTATTGGTAGAAGCCATATTGTTGGTAGGCCAATGAGTATTTTAATGAGCCGCAAGGGTTGGCCAGGAAACTCTACCGTTACCCTAACACACAGTAATACAAAGAACATCACACAAATAATTTCTCAAGCAGACATTGTAATTTCTGCCCTTGGGGTTCCTAATTTTTTGAAAGCAGAAATGGTAAAAGATGATGCGGTTATTATAGATGTAGGAATTACACGCGTAGATGATGCCTCTAGACCTAAAGGTTACAGAATTGTTGGTGATGTAGATTTTGATGGGGTGAGCAAAAAGGCAAGTTTTATAACTCCAGTTCCTGGCGGTGTAGGGCCAATGACCATTGCCATGCTGCTAAAAAACACCTTATTGGCCAGAGAGCAGCGTGCTAATTCTAAAAACTAAAACCTCCTTATTATAATATTAAAGAGCCCTGTAGGTATTTTCTAAAAGGGCTTTTTTATGTTTGGTATATTTATAAGACCGCTGCGCTACATCTAGTTAATGCGCTAAGTTTTATTAGCTGGCAAATAGTTGGCTTGGGTCTGCAAATGCTTTAAATTCTAGGGCATTTGAGCTAGGGTCTTTAAAAAACATGGTTGCTTGTTCTCCTACTAGTCCTTTAAAGCGTGTGTAAGGTTCGATGATAAATTCGATGTTTTTTTCTTGAAGTTGTTTTGCCAACTTTTGAAAGGTATCCATATCCAGCACCACACCAAAATGAGGAATTGGCACCTGTTTGCCGTCTACTTGATTTGTTGGAGCCTTGGGCTGTGTATCTTCCTTTAAGTGAATAACAAGTTGGTGTCCAAAAAAATTAAAATCTACCCAATGATCACTGCTTCTTCCTTCTTGGCAGCCTAGGGTGTCTCTATAAAATTTTCTGCAGCTTGAAAGATCATCAACGGGAATGGCTAGATGAAAAGGAGAAAGTGTATGCATGTTTTTACTGTTTTGATTGAGTGTTGTTACTCCTCCCAAGAAATCATAAAATACTTAAAGGTAGCTCCTTGTGGTATTTGAGAGGCTTCAATACTTAGGTTTGGGTTGTACCTTAGATTTTCTGGCAACTCCTTTTTATCTATGGTGATAAATACATCACTGTCTTTTAGAAAAACAACAACTGCATCTATACTTGTTTGGATGCCAGAAATTTCATAGTTGTCTTTAAGATCTTTAAAGGTGCTTTTTATAGAAAGCCCCTTACTGGTATTATATCTAGAGTCATATACCCGAAGGGTGTTTATGGTAGCATCTGGACTGTTTTGATTATTTGGAGAT
>CBFHMO010000159.1:0-2989 GCA_965656925.1 Patiriisocius sp. | reverse complement strand
GTTCGATAAGTCCCTGAGGGACATCTAGCCCTAGGATCTTATTTTCTCGGTCCACTTGTTTAATGAAAAGATCATTAATGGGTATTAATATTTCTTTACCTAGTTTTTCAATCACAAACAAATGTTGTGCGGTTTTATCGTTTACGCCAACTAAAACGCCAACATCTCCAAAGCAGGTGTCTGTTACTTTAAAACCTATTATTTCATGGTAATAAAACTTAGTACCTTCTAGAGGTGGCAGAAAATCAAGGGGTAGAAATAATTCTGTGCCCAGCATTGCATTTGCTGTGGCCTCATCATAAACATCTTCAAATTGAACTCGTAGCAGGCTAGATTTGTGTAGCTGGCTATGTTCAACAAAAAATGGAATCAGTGTTTTGTGTTGTTCCACAAAAACTGATTCCATCTCTAAGAATAACTCGGGGTCATCTGTATCAAGTTTGATTAACAGCTCTCCCTTAAAACTATATTTTTTAACGACTTTTCCAACGAAGAAACAATCTTCCTTTTGCATCGCTAAATAGTTTTATTCTTCTTTTTTAGTTGCTTCTGCTTCAGGAGCAGCTTCCTCTGCAGGAGCTTGTTCTTCCTCTGCAGGAGCTTCTTCTACAGTCGCATCTGCCTCTGCAGCAGCTTCCTCTACAGGTGCTTCTACCTCAGTAGTTGCCTCTGCTGCAGGAGCATCTGCTTCAGGAGCATCTGCTTCAGGGGTAGCTTCCTCTACAGGTGCTACTTCCTCTTCAACAACAGGTGCATTTGCAGCTACACGCGCAGCGTTAACTGCTTTTTCTGCAGCTAGTGCTTCTGCTTTTAATTTTCCTTTAGCGTCTGCTAATGTTGCTTTTTTAGCTTCAACAGCATTCCCTTTTCCTTCTAACCATGCATTAAATTTTGCATCTGCTTGGTCTTGGGTTAAGGCACCTTTACGAACACCGCCGGCCAAATGATTTTTCATCATTACTCCTTTGTAAGAAAGGATAGCTCTAGAAGTATCTGTAGGTTGCGCTCCGTTTTGAAGCCATTGTACAGAACCATCAATATCTAAATTGATTTGTGCTGGGTTAGTGTTTGGGTTGTAAGTACCTAATTTTTCAAGGTATTTACCATCTCTTTTTGCGCGGGCATCTGCCGCCACGATCCAGTAAAAAGGTTTTCCTTTTTTACCGTGTCTTTGTAGTCTGATTTTTACAGGCATAACATTAATTTTTGAAGTTCACGACTTCGGTTTTAATTTGAAATTTTCAAAGGGATCTTTAATTAGGCTTTGTTTAAAAAACAATACCTGCTTCCGGATTTTTGAGTGTGCAAAGATACCCTAAATTATATTTGTAATTCAAGTAATTACATTATTTTTTATGCGCTTTGTTACTTCTTTTGCTAGGGCTTTTAATTAATGATAGAGCCTTTCCATGGATAGTTTGTTTGTAAGTGCATTTTTAGTGTTTGTTTTTTCTTTACAAATGTGAACAACTAGAGATAACTTTAGGGTTTAAAAAAAACATTATTTTTTACATTTACATAAAGAGTTTTACGGGTTCTTTTTTGCTTGTAAATACTTTTTTGCCCATGTTTTGTTGGGCTTTTTTGCTTTTTTAATTCTAAAATTGTGTTGACTTGTATTTAATTTTTGATACCGAAACTACCGGGCTTCCTAGAAATTGGAAAGCACCCTTAACAGATAGTGACAACTGGCCTCGCTGTATACAAATTGCATGGCAGTTGCATGACACCTCGGGGAAGATTATAGAGCATCAGGATTATTTGGTGCAGCCAACTGGATACAACATCCCTTATGATGCTGAGAAAATCCATGGAATTTCTACAGAGTTAGCACAACAAGAAGGGATTGAGCTGTCTTTAATGATAGAAAAGTTTCAACTGGCGCTCTCTAAAACAACTTTTATTGTTGGGCAAAACGTGACCTTTGATCTCAATATTATGGGCGCAGAGTTCTTGCGTTTAGGGCTGGAAAACCCCTTGCCCAATATGCCGCTACTAGACACCTGCTCAGAAACTACGGCGCAAATGTGTCAAATACCTGGAGGTAGAGGTGGAAAGTTTAAATTACCAACTCTAACAGAATTACACCAATTTTTATTTAAACAACCATTCGCTCAGGCACATAATGCCACGGCAGATGTGGAGGCAACTACACGCTGTTTTTTAGAACTTATTCGTCGTCAAATATTTACGCTAGAGGAGCTTGACTGCCCGCCAGATTATTTTGAGAATTTTTCTAAAGAAAACCCTCAAACCATACCTCTTCTTGGCTTAAAGCACATTAACCTCAAGAAGGCCTCAGAGAAAATAAAAAAACAGCTGGAGGCAACCATGGTTTCAAAGGAGGTCTCCTCTCAGGAAATTAAAGAAAATATTGCTGTATTAAAACAGGCTCCTTTTGCACACCTGCACAATCATTCTCAATATTCTATTTTGCAATCTACCTCAAGCACTCAAGATTTGGTGGATGCCGCAGTGGCAGATAACCAGCCTGCAGTAGCGATTACCGATACAGGTAATATGATGGGAGCATTTCATTTTACACGCTCGGTTAATAACCACAACAGATCCCTAAAAGCGGCCTACAAGTCAGATTTGGAGGCATATAATGCCATAGATGACACTGCCACAGATTTTGATGGGGTAGTGCCAGAAAAACCCACAGAACCCAAATATCTAAAGGCAATTGTAGGTTGTGAGTTTTTTGTGTGTACCAACCATAAAGATAAAACCCAAAAAGATAATGGGTACCAAATCATACTGGTAGCAAAAAACAAAAAAGGCTATCATAACCTAGCCAAAATGTCTAGTATATCATACATAGATGGTTTTTATTATGTGCCAAGAATAGATCGTGAGGTAATTTTAAAATACAAAGAGGATCTTATGGTGTTCTCGGGCGGAATGTACGGTGAGGTTTCTAGCAAAATTTTAAATGTTGGAGAAAAACAAGCTGAGGATGCACTTTTGTGGTGGAAAGAAACCTTTG
>CBFHMO010000158.1:0-3008 GCA_965656925.1 Patiriisocius sp. | reverse complement strand
CCTGGCTCTTGTAGTCCTAAATCTTCTAGAAACATTTGACGCTCCTCAAAAGAGTCTAACTCTGTAATGTCTGCCTCTGTACCTACTGCCAAAATAACAACCTCAGCATTTTCAGAGGCTACTGCCTCTTTTACCTTGTCTACGTATGAGTTTCCATTAACTGCTGCATCTTCATCTACGTTACACACATACATTACTGGCTTATCTGTAATGAACTGTAAAGGAGTTACAAACTCTTCTCTGTCCTTTTCTGAAATATCAATGGCTCTCAAGGATACCCCTTGCTCTAAACCGTCTTTTATTTTAAGTAAAACTGTTTCTTCTTTTTGGGCATCTTTATTTCCTGTTCTTGAAGATCGCTTTACTTTTTCTAATTTTTTATCAACCGTTTCAAGATCTTTTAATTGCAATTCTATATCGATGGTTTCTTTATCTCTAATTGGATCTACATTACCATCTACATGGATAATATTATCATTATCAAAACAACGCAACACATGTAAAATAGCATCTGTTTCTCTAATGTTTCCCAGGAATTGATTTCCAAGACCTTCACCTTTACTGGCGCCTTTTACCAATCCTGCAATATCAACAATCTCAACGGTTGCTGGTATCACTTTTTCTGGCACAACCAATTCTTCTAGTTTCACTAGGCGGTCATCAGGCACATTAACCACTCCAATATTTGGCTCAATGGTGCAAAACGGAAAATTCGCGCTTTGGGCCTTAGCGTTAGACAAACAATTAAAAAGAGTTGATTTTCCTACGTTTGGTAATCCTACAATTCCAGCTTTCATACTTAAATATCTTTAAATGCGTGCAAATATAGCTTTTTAGCCGAAATTTAAACACCAAAATTGACTGCTGTTTATTTAAAAAAAGCGGAAAGCGTAGATTAATATAATAGACAGCAACCAAAACAAAGTCTTAGGCATTAGATTTAAAATAATAGACAAAAAAAAAGAGCTCTGAAAATATCAGAGCTCTTTATAATTAAAAAATGAATTGGTTATTTCTTACCGTCCATTTTATCCTTCAATGCTTGAAGTGCAGAGTTAGCGTCACCTAATGTAGGCTTCGATTCGTCAGACTGCTTTTTAGCTTTCTTAGCAGCTTGCTTCACGATTTTAGCTTCCTCTTCTTTATGTATGGCCATATGAGAGGCTACCACTTTCTTGAACTCTTTATTGAATTCAATAATTTTGAAGTCTATCTCTTCACCTTTGGTTACATCAGTTCCGTCTTCTTTCTCTAAATGACGTTTTGGTACAAATGCAGTGATATCATCATTAAAGTTGATAACCGCTCCTTTGTCTACCATCTCGTCAATAGATGCTTTATGAACAGATCCTACAGCAAACTCAGCTTCATACTTATCCCAAGGATTTTCTGTAGTTTGTTTGTGTCCTAGGCTTAGTTTACGTCCTTCTACATCCAATTCTAGCACCACTACCTCTAGGGTGTCAGAAATGTTTGTAAACTCACTTGGATGCTTCACTTTCTTAGTCCAAGAAAGATCAGAGATATAAATAAGTCCGTCTATTCCTTCTTCTAATTCAACAAATACACCAAAGTTTGTAAAGTTACGCACAATACCTTTGTGTTTAGATCCTACAGGATACTTTGTTGTAATGTCTGTCCATGGATCTTGCGTTAACTGCTTAATACCTAAGCTCATCTTACGCTCTTCACGGTCCATAGTTAAAACTTGTGCCTGAACTTTATCACCTACGTTTACAAAGTCTTGTGCACTACGCAAGTGCGTAGACCATGACATTTCACTAACGTGGATCAATCCTTCAACACCTTCAGCAACTTCAATAAATGCACCGTAGTCTGCAATAACAACTACTTTACCTTCTACATTGTCACCAATTTTAAGTTCTTCACCAAGAGCATCCCAAGGGTGTGCGCTTAATTGTTTAAGACCTAATTGTATACGTGTTTTATCCTCATCAAAGTCAAGAATTACAACGTTTAATTTCTGGTCAAGCTCTACAATCTCGTTAGGGTGGTTGATACGAGACCAAGAAAGGTCTGTAATATGAACTAGTCCATCCACACCACCAAGATCTACAAAGACACCATAAGAAGTAATGTTTTTTACAACACCCTCTAATACTTGTCCTTTTTCAAGCTGCCCAATGATTTCTTTTTTCTGCTCTTCGATATCTGCTTCGATAAGCGCTTTGTGTGATACAACAACGTTTTTAAATTCGTGGTTAATCTTCACAACCTTAAATTCCATTGTTTTGTTAACGTATACATCGTAGTCTCTAATAGGCTTCACATCAATTTGTGATCCTGGTAAAAACGCTTCAATACCAAATACATCTACAATCATACCACCTTTGGTACGACATTTAACAAAACCGTTAACGATAGTTCCCTCATCGTGTGCTTTATTTACACGATCCCAAGCCATAATAGTTCTGGCCTTACGGTGAGAAAGAATTAATTGTCCAGTTGCATCTTCACGCACATCAATTAAAACCTCTACCTTATCTCCAACTTTTAAACCTGGATTGTAACGGAATTCGTTTAATGAAACAACACCTTCAGATTTAGCGTTGATGTCTATAATAGCATCACGATCTGAGATATGCACCACTTCTCCTTGTACTACCTCATCATCTAAAGTATCTACAAAGTTCTCTGTTACTAATTTTTCAAACTCCAATAACTTACCATCATCTACAGGATCAATTCCTTCTTCGTAGTTGTGCCAGTTAAAATCAGTTAAGAATTTTTCAGGATTTGTTTCCTTTAGAGAAGGTTCTCTTTTTGGTTTTTCAGTAGCCTCAGGAGCTGATGCTTCTACTGTTTCTTGAACTTCTACAGCAGGAGCTTCTACTTTTGGAGTTCTTTTTCTTGTTTTCTTAGCAGCTGGTTTTACTGCTTCGTCTTTTGCTTTTTCAGCCATTTTTAAAATTTTGTATCCTCTTGTATAAGTTCTATTTAAAAAGAAATCTACAAGACTTTACTTTGTATTCTACAAGGCTGTAATA
>CBFHMO010000157.1:0-3042 GCA_965656925.1 Patiriisocius sp. | reverse complement strand
ATATTTTGATTTTTAAAAACTGAAAATTAGCGAAAAATATGAAGAACTAAGCCGTCAATTGTTAAAAAACAAATGCACCTATTCTATTTCTTCAAAATCTATGTACTGCCCAACTGTTTTTGATGTTTTTTTGGTGTTAGGTACTTTATCAATAGAAATTTCACCCTCTTTTTTTTGAGAGGTATTTGGAGGAGTTGTGTCAGAAAAACCAGCGCCAAAGCGAGCAGCTAATTTTTTTGAAAAATATTTCATAATAAAGGGTGCTGCGAGTTTTAAAATAATTTTTAACCCGTAGTACACTAAGAGGATAATTGATATCGTTTTAAATAATGTAATCATATCATATTAATAAGATTCAAAAATACAAATAGTGCTACAAAAACCCAGCACAAGGGTATTAAATAAATGATAAATCTTATATCTTTGGTATTAAACAAAGCCTATGAAATCTGTTTCTTTTTTTATTACCATCCTTACCCTATCATGTTATTTTACGGCATCTGGACAGTATACAGAAACAATCAACAACAACAGGCCAGGAGGCTCACAAGGAGCTTTTTCTGTGGGTACAAACGTATTACAGTTTGAAACTGGATTTGGTATTGGCCAGGAAAACCACGCGCTGTTAAAAACCCAGGCAAATGCATTTGCCTTAGACTACAGTGCCCGTTTTGGATTTTGGAAAGAAGAACTTGAGGTAATTTTAACAGGAGAGTTTCAATCAAACAACATTACAGATACGCGAGCAGCCACGAGCTCACAATATCCTCAGCGTAATTTTAGAAGCAATACCCTTGGGGTAAAATACCTAGTGTATGACCCTTATATAAAACGTGATTTAAAAGGGCCCAATTTATTGAGCTGGAGGGCAAATAACTCATTTAGCTGGGAGGAGTTAATACCTGCAATTTCTGTATATGCAGGCGCTAATTTTGACAATTCTAACAACCCATTCACTCCACAGGATCCATTTACCATAAGCCCTAAAGTTTCCATTCAAACACAAAACAATTTTAGAAGTGGCTTTGTGCTAGTGACCAACATAATTGCAGACAGATTTACTACCCAAACTCCAACCTATGGATACATCGTTACCTTAACCTACTGCCTCTCTGACTGGTTTTCACTATTTGCAGAAAAACAAGGTTTTGATAGTGATTTTTATGCAGATAATATCGTGCGCTTTGGCGCAGCAGCCCTTGTTACTAGAGACTGGCAAGTTGACGCCTCTTTTTTATATAGCCTAAAAGACACCCCTTCTAGAACCTATGGTCGTCTTGGTGTATCGTACCGTTTTGATTTTCATGACCAGGATGAATTTCTTGAAGAAAAAGGAAAAGCCGGAAGAGAAAAAAGAAAGGTAGAGAGAAAAAAGGCCAAGAAAGAGAAAAAGAAAAAAAAGAATTACTTTGAAGTTGATGATGGCGATCTTTAAAGATCGTGAAATATGACGCATGAAAATTGATATATGATTACCATACAAGAAGCTACTACCAACAAACAACTGATGCAATTTGTAAAGTTTCCTTTTAAACTTTATAAAGGGTGTTCGTATTGGGTTCCGCCCTTAACTAAAGACGAGCTTGAAACGCTAGATAAAACAAAGAACCCAGTATTTAAAAATGCTGAGGCTCATTACTTTCTTGCCTACAAAAAAGGAACTATTGTGGGTCGTATTGCTGTTATTTTAAATCATCTAGAAATTAATGACATAGGCAAAAAGAAAGTTCGTTTCGGTTGGCTAGACATGGTAGACGATATTGACGTTACAAAGGCTTTACTTACAAAGGCTTACGAAATTGGAGCCAAACACAACTTAGAGTATATCGAGGGTCCTGTTGGGTTTTCTAACATGGAAAAAGCAGGTATTTTAACCAGTGGTTTTGAGGAGTCAAATACCATGATTACCTGGTATCAATACCCCTACTATGCTGCTCATTTTGAGCAATTAGGGTACACTAAACAAGCAACTTGGGTAGAATTTAAATTAACCATACCTCCAGTGCTTATAGAGAGAGTTGAGCGGTTTTCTAGCATTATTAAAAAACGGTACGGCCTTTCTGTAATTGATTTTAAAAGCAAGAAAGATATTATTCCCTATGTAGATCAAATGTTTGAACTTCTTAACAAAACCTATAATACCCTCCAAACATTTGTACCCATACAGCAATACCAAATAGATTATTACAAGCAGAAGTATTTCAGTTTCATACAGCCAGATTATATTGCCTGTGTGCAAGATAAAGAAGGAAAACTCATTGCATTTTCGATTGTGATGCCCTCTTATAGTGAAGCATTAAAAAAGGCGAATGGTTCTCTTCTACCATTTGGATGGTATCACTTATTGCAGGCACAGAGAAAAAACAATCGCGCTTCTTTGTACTTGATTGGTATTGATCCAGTATACCAAGGCAAGGGAGTAACTGCCATTATTTTTGAGCAGGTACAATTACTTTTTAATGCTAAAGGAATTGATAAGGTAGAAACTAACCCAGAACTAATAGAGAACACCGCCATACAACAAATGTGGAAAGACTATAAACCGCTGCAGCACAAAGAGCGCAGTACTTTTAAAAAGATGCTATAACATAAAAAAACCACCGTTTACCGGTGGTTTTTTTATGTGTAAATTAGAGTGAACTACTCTCCAAAAGCAGCAGCAACGGCAGCTGATAGCCTTTTGTAGGTTCCGTTTTCTAGACGCTCTCTAATGCCAGAGAATGCCTCTAGGGTTAGCTCTATATCTTCCATGGTATGGGTTGCTGTAGGTATTAAGCGCAATAAAATTAAACCCTTAGGAATAACTGGATACACTACAATTGAGGTAAATACTCCGTAATTTTCACGTAAATCTTTTACTAGTGCCATTGCCTCTGGCACAGATCCTTTTAGATATACTGGAGTAACACAACTTTGTGTGGTTCCTAGATCAAAACCTCGTTCACGCAGACCTCCTTGAAGGGCATGCACGTTAACCCAAAGTTTGTCTTTGTACTGAGTGCTGGCACGCATCATATCAAGACGCTTTAAAGCTCCCACAAC
>CBFHMO010000156.1:0-3108 GCA_965656925.1 Patiriisocius sp. | reverse complement strand
TTCAAAATTTGGTTTCATTTTGTGAGCAAACTGATAGGCTAATTCTTTGTTGTTATCTTTTATAGCTTCTGTAAGCCCCTCAAGATCTGGAGGGATTTCTTCTAAAAAGGTTTGCGCCACTATAGACATAAAGTCCTGATCACCATCTGCAATTGCGCTTAGACTAGCCTTAGAATAATATGTGTCCATGAAATTAATTATTTGATTCTTATTTTAAAAAATTCTTCATCTGCTATAAATCCTGCTAACACATCATCTGGATTTACTTTAGCCACTCCTGCGGGTGTACCGGTAAATATAACATCTCCTATCTTTAAAGTGAAATATTTTGATACATATTCTATTAATTCATCAAATTTCCATAGCATATGAGAAGAGTTTCCTTGTTGCACCACTTGCTCATTTTTTTTCAGTGAAAAAGAAATAGCGTCTAAGGATTCAAACCTGCTTTTTGGAACAAATTTACCAATCACTGCCGCTCCATCAAAGGCTTTTGCTTTTTCCCAAGGAAGCCCCTTTTGTTTTAATTGTTGCTGTAAATCACGGGCTGTGAAATCTATACCCAGGCCTATTTCATCGTAGTATTTGTGTGCAAATTTTTTATCAATATGTTTTCCAACCTTTGTTATTTTAATCAAAAGCTCGACCTCGTGCTGTACTTGGTTACTAAACTCTGGTATAAAAAAAGGTTGTTTTTTTAAAAGTATTGAGGTGTCGGGTTTTAAAAAAACGATGGGCTCTGTGGGCCTTTCGTTTTTAAGCTCGGTGATGTGATCTGCGTAATTTCTACCAATACAAATAATCTTCATAATTGCTGAAATTGGATATTAAAACTTAGTATTTAACTTACTTAGTTTAATTTTAGTTAACACTTTTTTGGTATATAAAGGGAAATCTGCATTTAACAACCAACCAAAATAACCTGGCTCTTTTTCTAAAATATCCAACACTAGTGCACCCTTGTGTTTTCCGAAACTAAATACTTCTCTACCCTGTTTATCATAGCCTATGTATCCAGCAAAATCTGCAAATTTTCTGTGCACACTAAACTCAGCCAAGCTAGAAATATTATTATCTAAATCATCGTATCTTGATAATTGAGCCTTTAAAACCTCATAAGTAGCATTGGTGTCTGCAGCTGCGCTGTGAGCATCTACAAGTGTTTTACCACAATAAAATTGGTAAGCTGCCTCCAGGGTTCTTTTTTCTTTTTTATGAAAAATAGTTTGCACATCTACGGCAAGATTTTTCTTCATATCAAAATCTACACCAGCTCTTAATAATTCTTCTGCCAGTAATGGAATATCAAAACGGTTGCTATTAAAGCCCCCTAAATCGCTATCTTTAATTAAATCATAGACTTGCTTGGAGAGATCTTTAAATACAGGCTCATTGGCCACCATCTGATCTGTAATGCCATGCACTGCTGTAGTTTCTGGTGGTATGGGAACTGTAGGGTTTACCCTCCAGGTATGGCTCTGCTTATTTCCGTTTGGAAATACTTTTAGTATAGAAATCTCAACGATTCTATCTGTAGCTATGTTAACACCCGTAGTTTCTAAATCAAAAAAGCAAATAGGTTTGGTAAGTTGTAATTCCATAATAAAAGTTATACTACAAAGGTAAAAGAAATTCAATCAATTAGATAAAACAGTAAGACATAAAAAAACAGAAGGGTACCCAACAAAGAAATAGGTTTTTTAATATTACATCCTAAACTAAAAACTAGCTGTATCTTTGTTCAAAAATTTTCATAAATGTCATTACAAAAAGAAATAGACAGAAGAAAAACATTTGGCATTATATCTCACCCAGATGCTGGTAAAACAACCTTAACAGAAAAACTACTACTTTTTGGAGGAGCTATCCAAGAGGCGGGCGCTGTAAAGAGTAATAAAATTAAAAAAGGCGCCACTAGTGACTTTATGGAAATTGAGAGGCAACGTGGTATCTCAGTGGCTACCTCCGTTCTAGCTTTTGAATATGAGGGCATTAAAATAAACATTCTAGACACCCCTGGTCACAAAGATTTTGCAGAGGACACCTTTAGAACCCTAACTGCTGTAGACAGTGTAATTGTTGTAATAGATGTTGCAAAAGGAGTTGAAGAACAAACAGAAAAACTAGTGGAGGTTTGCCGCATGCGCAACATCCCAATGATTGTGTTTATAAACAAACTAGATAGAGAAGGTAAAGATGCCTTTGAGCTACTAGACGAGGTGGAGCAAAAATTAAAACTAAGAGTAACTCCACTCTCCTTCCCTATTGGTATGGGGTATGACTTTAAGGGAATCTATAACCTTTGGGAGAAAAACATTAACCTATTTAGTGGCGATAGCCGTAAAAACATCGAAGAAACCATTGAAATTGAAGACATTTCTTCTAGTAACCTGGATGAGCTTATAGGCCAAAAGCCGGCTGAGACCATAAGAGAAGAGTTAGAACTTATAGACGAGGTATACCCAAAATTTAACAGAGAGCAGTACCTGCAAGGAGAATTACAGCCTGTGTTTTTTGGGTCTGCTTTAAATAATTTTGGAGTGAGAGAGCTGTTAGATTGTTTTGTAGAAATAGCACCAAAACCACAACCAAAATCAAGTGACACAAGACTTGTAAGACCCGAGGAAAATGAATTTTCTGGCTTTGTATTTAAAATACATGCAAACATGGATCCCAAACACAGAGACCGTTTGGCTTTTATAAAAATTGTGTCTGGTGTTTTTCAAAGAAATACAAATTATGTACATGTTCGTAATTCAAAGAAAATGAAATTTTCAAGTCCAAACGCATTCTTTGCAGAAAAAAAACAAATTGTAGATACCTCCTACCCTGGAGATATTGTTGGACTGCATGATACGGGGAGTTTTAAAATTGGAGATACACTCACACAGGGAGAGCAAATGCACTATAAAGGAATTCCAAGTTTCTCTCCAGAATTCTTTAAATACATCAATAACGCAGATCCCTTAAAAAGCAAACAACTTGAGAAAGGAATTGATCAATTAATGGACGAGGGTGTTGCACAATTATTCACTCTAGAGCTTAACGGGCGTAAAGTAATTGGAACGGTTGGAGCCCTTCAATTTGAAGTAATACAGTACAGGTTAG
>CBFHMO010000155.1:0-3148 GCA_965656925.1 Patiriisocius sp. | reverse complement strand
CATAAGTGAGTACTTACACGAGCATCCAAGCAAGGCTAAAGTTTTGTTTGCAACCCATTACCATGAAATTAATGAGATGGCAGCCACCTTTGCCCGTATAAAAAACTTTACGGTTTCTATAAAAGAGTTAACGGATGATGTATTGTTTCTACGCAAATTAATACCGGGTGGATCACAACATTCTTTCGGTATTCATGTAGCAAAAATGGCTGGAATGCCACAAGGGGTTTTACGTCGTGCCAATAAAATTTTGAAGAAATTGGAGAAAACGCACTCTTCTGAGGCCTTGAGTGATACGGTTAAAAAACTAACTGATGAGCAAATGCAGCTTAGTTTCTTTAATTTGGATGATCCTTTATTGGAAGAATTAAGAGACCAAATCACTGAGCTTGATATAGATACCCTAACTCCCGTAGAGGCTTTGCTGAAGTTAAATGAAATAAAAAAAATGTTGCAGCCACCCCAAGATAGAACCTCAAAAAAATAAGATGAAATTTTTTAATAAAAAGGGGTAGTTTTTATCTAAAAATTTTAAATTTGCACCCGCTTTACTATTGAAGCAAGATCATTTATTTTGGAGTTAGGAAACTAATTTCTCTGAATTGCGAAAATAGCTCAGCTGGTAGAGCGCCACCTTGCCAAGGTGGAGGTCGCGGGTTCAAATCCCGTTTTTCGCTCTATATTATACCAATGCTGAAGTGGTGGAATTGGTAGACACGCTGGACTTAAAATCCAGTGGGCAGTAATGCCCGTACGGGTTCAAGTCCCGTCTTCAGTACAAGCAAAAAACCGAAACGAGAGTTTCGGTTTTTTTTGTTTAAAACAACACATCTATTATTTGTGGGATAGTGTAACCTGGATTGTAAAACATAAAAAAAAGACCAAACAAATTGTTTGGCCTTTTTTATTTGGTGCAGGTATTTTAGGGGTTAAGTACCTTTATCGTCTCTAGTCCATTTGGAGTTGTTACAACCACAAAGTAAAGCCCTGTGCTGTGTTGTTGAAAGTTAAAACTTGTGTAACTAGCGTCTACATTTTTCTCTGCGATAGCTCTACCATTTGTATCAAATATCTGAAGCTTCTGCAACTGGTAGGCATTAGACTGCAGGGTAAATAGTTGCGTAGTTGTGTTAAAAGTGTGGGTTAATTCATTTACAACTTGGTTTTCTGAGCCAAGCCCTTCTTGTACAAGAATATCATCTACATTTAAGTGAAACATATCTGTTACATCATGGTGTCTAAAACTTACATACACCTGGCCTCCTGTCATCTCAGAGATGTCTAGTGCTCTGTCAGTAAAAGTATTTCCACAAGCATCACCGCCAGATTCTATTGTCTCATTGTATGATAGGCTATTTTCTAAAATATCAGAGATATTATTAGACTCACTCACGTATACAGAATAATTTTCTTGACAAAAACCTGGGTTTAATCCACGAACTTTCCAGGTAAGAGAAGCTTGGTCTACAGCGCTAAGATTAATTGGCCCCAAAATCATCCAGTTGTCTGGGGTAAGGGGTCCATCATCTTGTGTCCAAGAATAAGAACTCCCAACAACACCTTCTCCATTGTTGAACCCATAGTCAAACCAATACCAATAATAAAGATCATCATCTGCATCAACAAATTTGTGACAAGGCACATAATTTCCATCAAAAGTAAAATTAAAAGGTAAGTTATATACATCTGGACAGGTCGAGGTTTGCCAAGGGTCTGGGCCATCCATGTTGTTGTCTTGCCATGGGTTTTCAGTACCATCAACACAAATTGACCTTACAGTCATGTAGTATACCGTACCAGGGGTAAGTCCCGTTAACTGAGTAGGAAACTCATTGAAGCTATAGATGGTTTCTGTACCGTCTCCAGGAATAAAAGTAGCTCCTGCTTTATAGGCAATTTCATAGTTATTTACAGAGGGATAGTTAAATCCATCAATGATTATTTGCTGGTTTTGAACTTGAAACCATACAATTTCTGGATTTGGACATTGAGAGTAAACACTAAAACAAGTGAATACTGTTAGGATAATGAGTAGTAGTTTTTTCATAATGTGTAGTTATTAGTTGTTAGTTGCAATTTATCTATTATTTTTCAACAACACAACTTTTTTTAAACCATTTATTACCGTGTGTTTTGGAGGTTTGCTTACATAATAAATTTCATATATCTCATTTTTTTTTTTGATATATCACAATGTGCTCTATTTTAGTTAGTTAACTAAAAAAATTTATAGTTTATATGCAAAAATGTATTTGTTAACCTTTTGTTAAAGGATATAGTATGCTATAGTATCTAAATTTTGCTAAATTTTTATCTAATCAATCTTTTTTTTGTGTTTTTTTGAATGTTAAATAAGGTATTACAACGATTAATAATGTATTTCATCTAAAACCTTACATATTCTTTAAAAATAAAATGATATTTATGGCCTAGTATTAGTTTGAATTTAAAATTAATTATCACACCAGTGCAAACCCAAACTACTTTAAAAAAACGATTTATTATGAAAAAATTATTACTTACACTGTTAAGTGTCTTTACATTGTCTGCATGGCAGGTTAACGCTCAATTGACTGAAGGTTTTGAAACTTGGCCTCCAACTGGTTGGACCTTGACAAGCTCAAACACCTCAAATGATATTACTCAGTCATCTTCTTGGGCAAATTCCGGAACATATTCTCTAAGGTTTGCCTCTTACACTAGTGCTAGTACATATGACCAATACGCAGTTACTCCTGTCTTAGAGACAAATGCTGGGACTCACATTGTTTCTTTTTGGCATAAAGCCAGTTCTAGTTGGGGTACTGAAGAATTTAGTGTGGGTTATTCAACAACAGGCGCTAACTTATCAACAGATTTTACTTGGACAGCTACACAAACATCTTCAACCACTGCATCACAGTTTACTTTGGCAAATTTACCTGCAGGCACTACGTATGTAGCAATTCATTATTATTCAGATTATGCATATTATATGTATGTTGATGATTTTTCTTTTGCAGCACCTGCAACTTGTCCAGCTCCATCTGTTTTAGCAGCCTCTGGACAAACAGCAACTACTGTTGATTTGGCTTGGACGGATGGTGATTCAGAAACGCTATGGGATATAGAGCTTGTAGATGTTACTGCCTCTGGTAGTGCTACAGGT
>CBFHMO010000154.1:0-3258 GCA_965656925.1 Patiriisocius sp. | reverse complement strand
TAATACTTTTTACAGGGCCACTGCCCTAGCCTATTTTTTAAAATAGCGCATAAAAAAAGCCCAACATACATTGGGCTTTTCTAGGTAAAATTTGGGAATTTTACTTTTTAAGCAATTGCTTAACTAACTGTCCATACTCTGTAGTTATTACTACCATATACACAGCACTTCTTAATTCTGAAATATTCATAACAACAGCATTGTTAACTCCAGAAACATTGTTTTGTTTTACTAATCTTCCAGCTACATCATATATAGTAACATTATTAAGTCCTACAAACTTTGGGTTTGTGATGGTAATGATATCACTTGCTGGGTTTGGATAGATAGTGATGTCTTGTAATAGTATTTCTGTGTCTTGTGTTGCAAGAATATCATTTACAACAATTACAAACTCACAGGTACTTTCAAAACCTCCATTATCTGTGGCAGAAAGTGTGATGGTGTGGGTGCCATGCTCTAGGATAGTTCCTGGATTTGGGTTTTGATCTGTCACTAAAGTGGTACTACAGTTATCTATGGCAAGGGCCTGTCCCGTTGCAAAGAAATCTGGTAAGGAGTAGCCACCCTCTGAAGAGATTGTTTGATCCTCAGGGCAAGTAATCTCTGGGGCTAGGCCATCTATTACATTTACATAGGCATAACACGTGTCTGACTCACCTGTAGAATTGTATACTGTAAATTCTACCAGTATTGGAGTTCCTACATCTGCACAGCTAAACTCTGAGATATCTACACTATACCCGTCTTGACATCTTACGCCAGTAGACCCGCCATCAAGTGAGCTTGCAGGTATGGTTGCTGTACCATCTTGTTGAAGTGGCACCGTTACGTTTTGACATACTGCCACTGGTGCAAAGACACCTTCTTGGATAGTTACGGTAACACTGCAGCTTGACTCATTACCACTGGCATCTGTAGCGGTAAGGTTTACTGTATTTTCTCCAATGTTTGAGCAATCAAAAGAGGTAACATCTGCAGTTCTGGTTTCTATAGCGCAGTTGTCTGACCAACCAGCAAACAGCTCATTGAGAGTTAAGGTTACTTGTAAATCATCTTCTAGAGAAACCGTGATGTCTTGACAATCCATGATAGGAGCTGTGGTATCTACTATGGTAACTGTAGCATTACAAGAAGATGCATTACCCTGCATGTCTGTAATGGTGAACACGACATTGTTTTGTCCAATGTTGCTGCAATCGAAGGTATCTACACTCACAGATGTTGTGAAGTTTGAACAGTTATCTGAGCTACCTTGATCTACATCACCGGCAGTAATTGTAGCCAGACCATTTTCATCTAAAATTAAAGTAATGCTTTGACACATTGCCGTTGGATACGTAGCATCTACAACCGTTACAGTGGCTTGACATGCGCTGGTGTTACCATTTACATCTGTAACCGAAAGTGTTACAGGGTTTGTACCAATCATTGAGCAATCAAAGGTGTCTGTGTCTAAAGACATGGTAGCGATACCACAGGCATCAAAACTACCTGCGTTGATATCTGCAATTTCTATAAAGGCCAACCCATCTTGATCTAGTGTTACAATGATGTCTTGACAAACAACTGTTGGAGCAATGGTATCTTCTACGGTAACAAGGGCTATACAACTTGTGGTAAGACCATTGGTTTGTGTGATGGTAAAGGCTACTTCATTTACACCAACATCATTACAATTAAAGGTGTACTGGTCTAGCTCGATGGTTGCTTGTTGAGAACAGGTTAAGGTGCTTCCTCCATCTAGATCTGCCGCTGAAATTGTAGCGTTGCCACTACTATCTAGTTGCACCGTAATGTCTTGACAAGCAGCTACAGGAACATTGTTGTTCTCTACAGTAACCATTGCGGTGCAAGATGAGCTATTACCACTTGCGTCTGTGATGGTAAACACCACTTGGTTTTCACCAATTGTTGAGCAGTCAAAGTTTGTTTGGCTTATTGCTATTTGGCTTGCATCGCAGTTATCAAAACTACCTGCGTCAATATCTTGAGGGGTTATAGAAGCGTTTCCTGAAGCGTCTAGGGCTATGGTAATGTTTTGACATACAGCCGTTGGAGCGGTGGCATCTACCACAGTAATTGTGGCTGTAGCAGTTGCTATATTTCCGGAGGCATCTGTAAGAGTTAGGGTTACTGTGTTTTCTCCAATATTTGAACAATCAAAACTTGTTATGTCTATAGTAGAGGATACAATACCACAGTTATCTGTACTACCTGCATCAATATCTTGAGGGGTTATAGATACTTGCCCATTACCGTCAAGATATATGGTGCTGTCTTGGGTTAAGATTTGTGGCGCTAGAGTGTCTACCACTGTAACAATAGCGGTACAAGTGCTTACTAGACCTCCTTGATCTGTAATGGTAAGTGCTACTAAGTTATCTCCAATATCGTTACAAGAAAAAGTAGTAATATCTAAACTTGCGGTGATGCTGCCACAATTATCTGAGCTTCCAAAATCTATATCTGTAGAAGAGATCGTTGCAAGACCATTTTGATTTAGAGGAAGTATAATGTTTTGACATATAGCTGTAGGAGCTGTTTGGTCTGCAACAATAATAGTAAAGTTACAAAGGGTATCAAAGCTACCATCTGTTGCTGTAACAGTAACTGGGGTTGTTCCTACCCCTAGAATAGTTCCAGGCAATGGGTTTTGAGTAACACTAAGGGTATTACAATTGTCTAAGGCTATTAGAGAAGGTACATAATTTGGTACTACAAAAGAACAGGTGTTATCTACGGCCACAATCTGGTCTTCAAGACAGGTAAGGGTTGGCGGGGTTTGATCTACAACTGTTACGGTAGTGGTACAAGAGCTTGTGTTTCCAGAGGCATCTGTAAGGGTTAGGGTTACCACATTAGCACCAGTATTTGAACAATCAAAGGTTGTGGTGTCTATACTGTAAGATACAATGCCACAGTTATCTGTGCTTCCTGCGTCTATATCTTGGGCAGATATGGTTGCTTGGCCAGTTGGGCCTAATATAAGGGTAATGTCTTGGCATACAACATTTGGAGCAGTGGCATCTACAACTGTGACTATGGCGCTACAGGTAGTTGTTTGTCCTGCCTGGTCTGTGATGGTAAGCACCACGGTATTATCTCCTATGTCATCACAAGAGAATATGGTGGTGTTAAGGCTTGTTGTTATGGTACCACAGTTATCTGTACTACCGCCATCAATATCACTGGATGTAATTGTTGCCGTTCCATTAACATCTAATGCAACAGTAATGCTTTGACAAACAGCAGTAG
>CBFHMO010000153.1:0-3260 GCA_965656925.1 Patiriisocius sp. | reverse complement strand
TATTGTATACATCTCTGAGTTTGCAAAGAAAGACACACACACTCATTTTAAAGTGCCTGATGTACCACAATATGTAATCTATAATGGCAATACCATTACTAATATAGATATTCCAAAAAGTTTTGTACCAAAGCAGCAGCCAAAGCAAAAGTATTTGTTTTCAATAGGAGCCTTTAGTGCGCGTAAAAACTTTATGAGCTTGGTACGTATTTTACCTCTTTTGCCAGACTATGACCTAGTATTGGCTGGGAACAACTCAACAAACTATGCCAAAGAACTAGAAGCCTTGGCAAAACAATTGGGAGTTGCACATCGCGTTTACACAACAGGTAAAATTGAGGATGTTGCCAAGCAGTATTACTTGCAACACTGTGAAGGTTTTGTATTTCCGTCTTTAAGAGAAGGCTTTGGTATCCCTCCCATCGAGGCCATGGCATTTGGTAAACCTATTTTCATATCCAACAATACCTCTTTGCCAGAGATTGGTGGAAAACATAGTTTTTACTGGGATAATCACACCCCGCAGCACATGGCTGAGGTAGTGGTTCAAGGAATGAAAAAATACTCACTGAAAAAAGATTTTTATACACAGTGGTACATATCACGAGCAAAAAGTTTTGACTGGAATGAAACAGCAAAGCAATATATTGACGTGTATCAATCTATTTTATCCTAATTTTGCAATATGAAAGATGTTGCCATTAGCATTATTAATTACAATACAGCAAAATATACCATTGCATGTATTGATTCAATTATAACCCACACTTCAAAAGATCTGACTTTTGATATTATTGTTATAGATAATAATTCAGAACCAGATGATTTTCATTATCTGCGCAATAACTTGCAAGTCCAAGAAAACATTATACTGCATAGAAGCCCTATTAATAAAGGTTTTGGAGCAGGACACATGGAGTCTTTACCGTATGTAAATGCACATTATTTTTTATGTCTTAACAATGATTCTGTTTTTTTGAATGATTGCTTGACACAACTAACCCAGCATTTAGACACTCACCCAGAAGTTGGCCTAGCGACCGCTCAAAACTTTGATGAACACGGGAATTTCTCTCCTTCATTTCATCACTACAAAACATTTTGGAAGTTACTACTTGGCAAAAAAACACTAGAGAGAATAAATCCTGTAAAGTTTCCTAAGCGAAACAAGGAGTATACCCAAGCAATAAGAATAACCTCACCCAATGGGGCTTTTCTATTTTTTAGAGCTAGCACGTTTGCTGAAATTGGAGGGTTTGATACCAATCTTTTTCTATATTCAGAAGAAATGGACTTTGCAAAAAAATTAGAAAAAATAGCCATACAGGCTGCCCTTGTACCACAAGCAAAGTTTCAACATTTCCAAGGAAAAAGCTCTATAGCATCAACCATAATTAGAAGAGAGGCAATGTTGTCTGAGCTGTACGTCATAAAAAAGCATTACTCATTTTTACACTACAAAATAGTGCAACTATACTATATCCTAACCTTACCGTTTAAACCCAGAAAATGGTTTTTGTTTCCCGTGATTATAAAAGGGGTATCTTTAAAGTATTCTTTAAAGCAAAAACAATACATTCGGTTTTTAAAAGACCAGTAATCCATTTTATGAGCAAAAAAAACAACTTTTAGAGCATTTAAAAATATTAGAAAAAATAACGTTGCAGACGGTATTTTATTTACCAAATAAATCTATGGAAAACCTAAAATCTGAAATTGAAAAAACACTTGCTGTCCTAAAACGAGGTGGCTTAATTCTATACCCTACAGACACAGTTTGGGGTATTGGCTGTGATTCTTCAAATCCTGAGGCTATTGACAAAATATATAAATTAAAGCAACGTGAAGACAGTAAGTCAATGATTTGCCTTGTACATGATTTTAAAATGTTAAATCAATTTGTGGAAGAAATTCCAGAGGTTGCCTATGATATTTTAAAATATGCTGATAAACCAACTACCATTATCTATGATGATCCTATTAGAGTCTCTCAAAACATCATAGCTCCAGACAATTCTCTTGCCATACGTGTTGTAAATGACACTTTTGCAAAAACACTTGTTCGAAAATTTAGAAGACCTATTGTTTCTACCTCTGCCAATGTGAGTGGTCAAAAAACGCCCATGACTTTTAAACAAATTTCTCCAGAGATTTTAGAAGGCGTAGACTATGTTGTTGATTTTGATAGAACTAAAAAATCACACAACCCATCTGCAATTATTAAATTAACCATGGATGGGCAGGTAAAAATTATACGAGAATAAATTTGTAAATAGTGAAAATTCACTTCGGTTTTTAAGCCCTATAACGTAACTTTGTAAAAGCAAATAAATATGCAATTACGTGGGTAAAATATCACATACTGAGGCATTACAACATCCTATATTCAAAACCGTTTCACGGGCAGCATCAAACCTTGGTTTGGACGCCTATGTTATTGGCGGTTTTGTGCGCGATTTTATATTAAAAAGAGGAAATCCAAAAGACATAGACATTGTGTGTGTTGGCTCAGGAATTGTACTTGCAAAAGAAGTCTCAAAATTACTGCCAGGCAAGCCCAATGTAACTGTGTTTAAAAACTATGGCACTGCCATGCTGAAAACAGGCTCTATAGAATTAGAGTTTGTAGGAGCACGCAAAGAATCTTACCAACAAGACAGCAGAAATCCTGTGGTAGAAAACGGCACGCTACAAGATGACCAAAACCGTAGAGATTTTACGATAAACGCACTGGCCCTTAGTTTAGCTGAAGATAATTTTGGAGCTCTTTTAGACCCTTTTAATGGTAGTGCAGATCTTAAAGAAAAAATAATACGCACTCCACAAGATCCAGATATAACCTATAGCGATGATCCTTTAAGAATGATGCGAGCCATTAGGTTTGCAACACAACTAGATTTTATCATCGAAAAAGACTCCTTAGAGGCCATCACTAGAAATGTCCATAGAATTAACATCATCTCTAAAGAGCGAATTGTTGATGAGTTACATAAAATACTAGCCTCTGCTAAACCTTCAAAAGGATTTTCTTTACTGCACAAAACAACATTATTGCCTTTGATACTTCCAGAGCTTGTTGCCTTGCAGGGTATTGACGAAAAAGAAGGACAACGCCATAAAGATAACTTTTGGCATACCCTTGAGGTGGTAGACAACATTGCAAAAACTTCAGACAATCTCTGGCTTCGTTGGGCTGCACTACTGCATGATATTGGCAAAGCTCCCACAAAACGTTTTGACAAAAAAATTGGCTGGACATT
>CBFHMO010000152.1:0-3302 GCA_965656925.1 Patiriisocius sp. | reverse complement strand
GTTTCACCTACTTCTACTTTTGTAAAAAGTAAAAATGTAAAAAAATCTTCAAAGCAAATGGCCTCTGAAAGATTAAAACTTACCCTTACAAAAGAAACTATAGATTTTTCTGAGCAGTGGAAGGATACTGGTTTTGCAAATCCAACCACTTTAAAGGTGTCCAATATAAAGTATGGTGAAGTATCCTTAAAAGAGCTTGCACAGGTTAGTGTTTCAGATATACCAACAACCCTACAAACAAACATAAGCAGTAAAAAAGCAAGAGATGAAATCTACACTATTTTTTCTATATCACCTTTGGTGAATTTAAATGGGCAAATAAAAAAAGTGGGTTCTTTTTCTCTCTCCTACAACTACTTCCCAAATACCACTTCCAAGGGTTTGAAGATTCCTGTTTCTAATTCTGTGCTGGCCACAGGAGATTGGTATAAATTTAAAGTAGAAAAAACCGGAGTACATCGCATCACAAAAGGGTTTTTAGATAATTTAGGAATCAATACAGCAACTCTAGATCCTCGAAGTATCAAAATTTACGGCCATGGAGGTAAGCCCCTTCCACTGCTTAACTCCAAAAACAACACCCTTTTTGATTTACCCCAAAACTCCATACAGGTTATTGGAGAAGATGATGGTTCCTTTGATGGGCCAGACCATATTTTATTTTATGGCATAAGCACTCTTGGGTATGACAAAGAGAATGACACCCATATTAACCCTTACAGTGATCAGGCCTATTATTACATTACTCATGGAGGAGCTACAGGCCTGAGGGTTTCACCTTTAGATGAGCCCACAGCACAAGGTGATGCAATTACAACTTTTAATGATTATCAATTCCATGAAGTGGATGATTTTAGTCCTGCAAAGGTAGGGCGCAGATGGTTTGGAAATAGGTTTGATATCCAGGATGACCAAAGCTATGCCTTCGAGTTTCCTAATATTGTACAAGGCTCTGAGGTATCGGTTAACGTAAATGTAGCCTCTGCCTCCGAGAGCCCAACATCAATGGCAGTTTCTTTAAATGGCACAGCCATAGACCCAATTAATTTCGGAACCATCTCTGGTTCAACGTTGCTATCATATAGGCCATCAAGCCAAAACTCCGCACCTTATATAGTACCTGCTAGCGGCGAGACTGTTACAGTTAATTTGCTTTACAATAATGGGGGTAATCCTTCTAGTATTGGATATTTAGATTATATACGTGTTGGTGCAGAGCGTCAATTAATAGGAGGGAGTGAGCAGTTTTCTTTTAGGTATAATCTAGCTGCAACAAATTTTGGGGTTGGCGTCTATAGCATTGCTAACGCCTCACAAATAACACAAGTATGGGATGTAACAAATACTACTGCCATTACTGCAAAAGCAAATAACGAAGGCTCTAGTTCTTTTTCTTTTAAAGCAGCGCTAGGAGAGGTAAGAGAATATGTTGCTGTAACTACCCAAGATTATTACACTCCTGTCTCGGTTTCAGACCCTGTTGTGTCAAATCAAAATATTAAAGGCACCATTTTTCAAGGCGAAGACGGAAATTTCCAGGATATAGATTATTTGATTATTACAGCCCCCTTTTTGCTTCAACCAGCTCAAAGACTTGCTCAATATCATAGAGACCAGAGGGGTCTTAATGTAAAGGTGGTAACGCTAGATAAAATTTATCAAGAGTTTAGCAGTGGTATGCAAGATATTGGTGCCATAAGAAACTTAGTGCGTTATATCTATGAAAATGCTTCTGCCCCAGAAAATAGAATTAAGTACGTAGGTATTTTGGGTGATACCTCTATTGATTATAAAAACAGACTACCTGGAAATAATATGGTAGTCCCTACTTTTAACACCTTGTTTAGCTCAAGCACCTGGACAAGTTACATGTCTGACGATTTTTTCGGTATGATGGATGCAGATCCTTCCACTGGGAATGATGAAGGCCTTATGGGTTCTAATGAGAAGGTGGATGTTGCTTTTGGCAGAATTCTAGCAGATGATGTGTCCCTTGCCAATGCCATGATAGATAAGATTGTAAATTATGAGAAACAAGCCTCTTATGGAAATTGGAGAAATACCATTGTTATGGTTTCTGATGATGTTGATATAGATTGGGAGTTTAATAAACTTCAAGTAACATTAAACGAATTGTCTGACAGGATAACACTTGAGAAGCCTTTTGTAAATGTTAAGAAAATTTATATGGATGCATATCAGCAGCAAACCTCTGCTGGAGGAAATAGATATCCAGATGTAAATGCTGCTTTAAAAAACGATATTGAGGTAGGTGCACTTATTGTAAATTATTTTGGTCATGGAGGAGAAGATGGACTTGCTAAGGAGTTTATTTACACCAAAGAGACTGCTTCTTCTTTAAGAAACCCAAATACCTTACCTATGGTGGTCACGGTAACTTGCGAGTTTACTAAGTTTGATCTACCCTCCAGAATTACCGCAGGAGAACTCACTTTTTGGAATAAAAACGGCGGCGCTATATCACTGATTACAACCACACGTTCTATTGGTGTTCAGGTAGGTTCAGACCTTAATGATCTCTTGGCAGACGAAATTTTTGGTATCGGAGAAGAAGTTCCTGACTTGCCAGCAATTGGTTTAAGAAAAGCAAAAAACGCTCTTCCTGGAAGTAATGAAAACAGACGTGTAGTTTTCTATATTGGAGACCCTGCATTACCCTTGGCATTTCCTAAGAAGGATATTCGGTTAACCACCATTAACGGTGCTGCTATATCAAGCACATCTGATGTCTTGCAAGGACTAGGTTATGTAACTCTTGGGGGTCAAGTTTTAAACGCAGATGGATCTGTGGCTACAAATTATAACGGGATTTTAGAGGCTAAGGTATTTGATAAACGTATCGCGCGTCAAACTCTTGGTAATGATGGTACACAAGTAGGCGGTGAGTTAGGGATACTTAATTTCTCTACCCTTGGAGAAACTATATTTAGCGGGCAGGCCAGTGTAAGTAACGGCCAATTCGAGTTTGATTTTATTGTACCTCGTGATGTGCAAATACCTGTGGGTAATGGTAAGGTTAGTTTCTATTCCAAACAAAACGGCTTATTGAGAGACAACAATGGCTATAATCTAGATATACAAGTAGGGGGTCTTAATCCAAATGCTGGTACAGACACTACAGGCCCTGCCATTGAGCTGTTTATGAATGATGAGAATTTTATCTCAGGAGGCGTGACCAATGATTCTCCTAATTTAATAGTGAAACTTGAAGATGCCAATGGTATTAATACTGCCAGTGGTATTGGACATGATTTAATTGCTATTTTGGATGGGGACCAGGC
>CBFHMO010000151.1:0-3321 GCA_965656925.1 Patiriisocius sp. | reverse complement strand
ATCCACTTATATACCCGCCATACATATCTTTAAATCGTACTCCATCTGTGAGGTTATATTTACTTAACTTTTTCATCTCTACCATGGCCCACAGTATAAACTCTTTCATAAATGGAATATCATCATTGGAAGTTTGTGGAGCATAGGTATGTATTAGATCATCTAAAGGCTCTATTCTATCTAGCTGTAATTGATATTCTTGATCATCGAGAGTATCAAGAAGTTCAAAGCTAGATTGCTCAAAAAACCAATTTACAAGCTCATGATAAGGGTCTTTATCATCTTGTTTTTGCAGCTTTTCTATCTTAGGGAAATAAAGTAAAAATTGAGTTTTCACCGCATCAGTGACAAGCTGCAATGCGACCTGGTCTGCACCTTCTTGTTCCCCTTCATAGACCAACTCTACTTTACCCGTAATAGAGGGTATGATTCCTAAAAAGTCACTCAAACGCAGCGCAGTTTCTGGATTTCCATTTTTTAAACCCCTTCGCTCTGCAGTACTCAGTAAGTTTTGAAATGCGGTAATACTCAAACGAGCACTAACACCACTTTTAGAATCTATAAACTCACTCTCTCTTGCCTGAAAACTAATTTGTTCTAATATATCTTTTGCCAACTCTGGGACATATACATTTTCTTTCTCGGCTGCTGCAGCCGCAGTTTCTTGGGCCGTGATACTTTTTGCAATCTCTAGTGTCTGCGGATAATGTGTTAGTATCTGAGAGCCTATTCTATCTTTAAGGGGCGTTACAATACTACCTCTGTTGGTATAATCTTCTGGATTTGCAGTAAACACAAATTGAATATCTAGTGGCAGTCTTAGCGCAAAACCTCTAATTTGAACATCTCCTTCTTGTAATATATTAAAAAGAGCGACTTGAATACGAGCCTGTAAATCTGGTAATTCATTAATTACAAAAATACATCTGTTGGCCCTTGGTATCATCCCAAAATGTATCACTCTATCATCTGCATAACTCAATTTTAAATTTGCTGCCTTGATTGGGTCTACATCACCAATAATATCTGCTACGGTAACATCTGGAGTCGCTAATTTTTCAGAAAAGCGCATATCTCTATGTAGCCAAGTAATAGGAGTCTCATCCCCTTTTTCTGAAATTAAATTTTGTGCAAATCTAGAAATAGGTTTAAAAGGGTCATCATTTATTTCACTACCCGCAACTACGGGTATATATTCATCTAAAAGGGTAACCATTTGTCTTGCCAAACGAGTTTTTGCTTGCCCACGAAGCCCCAATAAGTTAATGTTGTGCTTTGATAAAATGGCGCGTTCCAGCTCTGGGATAACCGTATACTCATAGCCGTGTATGCCCTCAAACACGGTTTGCTTTTTTGTTAACTTTTGCAATAGGTTGCTACGCAATTCATCTTTGATTGATTTGTATTGGTATCCAGATTTTTTAAGGGCTCCGAGAGTTGTACTATTTTGTATGTCCATATATGGGGGTCTGTTCTTGTGTTATTATAATTTTTGTAAGCTAAACTCAGTTAGTGGTAGGCTATTATCTTAGGTTTCGTTTTCTATTGGTTTGGTAATCTGTAAATATCATTTCTCCTAAACCTTGTAAACCGGTGTAAAAAGATTTTCCTTGATTGGCCAGAGTAAATTGATCTACAAATTGTTGTAAATAAGGGTCATTGGCAATCATAAAAGTAGTGATAGGTATGTGTAATTTTCTTGCCTGGGCGGCCATCATATAGCATTTATTTACAATATGCTCATCTAAACCGTTACTGTTTTTGTAATACCGCCCATCTGGCAAACGCAAGCAACTTGGCTTGCCATCTGTAATCATAAAAATTTGTTTGTTGGTATTTCTTTTTCTTCTGAGCATATCCATAGCCAATTGTAATCCCGCCACAGTGTTGGTATGGTAAGGCCCAACGGTTAGGTAGGGTAAATCTTTTATTTTGATAGGCCAGGCATCATTACCAAAAACTAAAATATCAAGGGTGTCCTTGGGGTATCTGGTGGTGATGAGTTCACTGAGGGCCATGGCTACTTTTTTTGCCGGAGTAATTCTATCTTCTCCGTATAAAATCATAGAATGGCTAATATCTATCATAAGTACGGTACTCATCTGTGATTTATGCATAGACTCCTCTACCACAAGATCATTTTCAGTAAGGCGGAAATCTCCGATACCGTTATTAATTTGGGCATTTTTAATGCTCTCGGTCATAGATATTTGATCCATGGCATCTCCAAATTGATACTGCCTAAAATCTCCAGACTGCTCATCGCCGGCGCCAAGGTGTTTGGTTTTATGATTTCCTTGACCAGAACGCTTTATGTTTCCAAAAATTTGTTCCAAGGCACGTTTTCTTAACGATCTTTCTAATTTTTCTGTAATAGATAGTTTTCCGTCACCTTGTCCAGCTCCATTATTTCCATCTTGCTGAAATTCTTCTCTTATAAAGCCGCGATCTTTTAATTCTTGAATAAAATCATCAATGGTATACTCCTGTGTGGTAATCTCATACTCCTGATCTAGTTGGCGTAACCAATCTATAGCTTCATCAAAATCTCCAGAGGTATGGGTGATGAGCTCTTGAAAAACACCAAATAAACGATCAAAGATAGACTCCTGCTCTACACTGTGCTTGGTGAATATAAATCCAGATTTCTGGTGCTTTAATGGGGTATGCTTTGAGGGCTTATTCATACCTATAAAATTACAGCTTATTATGTATAATTAAAAAACCCAAACGTTAAACTGCTATTAAAAAACGCATCGCAAAAGCTAAAAGATTTAAGTGTTTTTTAAGAATTTATAAGCCTGTATGCCGTTTTGCTTGTTTATATTTAATTTTTATTTTTAAAGGAAAACCCAGCCATGAAAAAAAGTCTCTTATTGATGCTTGTTTGCATCACCACTTCCCTTATATCGCAAGAATTACCCATAGATTATTTGCAAGACCTCAAGCCAAGAAATATTGGTCCTGGAGGTATGTCTGGCCGTGTCACGGCAATAGATGTTGTTATCAATAACCCAGAGGTGATGTATGTGGGTACAGCATCTGGTGGTTTGTGGAAATCTGCCAGTGGTGGTATTTCTTGGAAGCCTATTTTTGATAATGAAAAAACTGCCTCTGTAGGAGCCCTGGCAATTCAACAATCTAACCCTGCTGTGATTTGGGTAGGTACTGGAGAAGGAAACCCAAGAAATAGTTTAAACGGCGGCTACGGGGTCTATAAATCTATAGACGGTGGCCATAGTTGGAACTCCATGGGTTTAGAAAAAACAAGACACATTCATAAAATACTCATAGATCCTACCAATCCAGATATAGTGTATG
>CBFHMO010000150.1:0-3494 GCA_965656925.1 Patiriisocius sp. | reverse complement strand
CCAGATTGCTCACAGAAAATTTGTACTCCAGCCCTTGGTAGATATTGCACCACAAATGCTGCATCCCGTTTCTCAAAAAACATTAGCAGATTTGCTTTCACACACTACAGATACCAGTGTTGTTGTTAAACAATCAAAACTACTGTCAAACCCTTTAGATAGGTATGATTTTTCAAAGATAAATTACATTGCCATTGAGGGGAATATTGGCGCGGGTAAAACCAGTTTGTGTCATATGCTTGCCAATGATTTTAATGCCAAACTCATTTTAGAGCGTTTTAAAGACAATCCTTTTTTGCCAAAATTTTATAAGGACCAGCAGCGGTATGCCTTTGCCTTAGAGATGTCTTTCTTGGCAGATAGGTACCAACAACTTTTGGAAGACATCACGCAAATTGATTTATTTAACCAATGTGTAGTGGCAGATTATGACGCGTATAAATCTCTTATTTTTGCTAAAGTGACCCTGCAGCAGCAGGAGTATGATTTATACAAGAAGCTGTTTTATTTAATGCATAAAGAGTTGCCTAAGCCAGATGTGTATATTTATTTATACCAAAACACGCAGCGGCTTTTGGAGAACATTAAAAAAAGAGGTCGTAGTTATGAGCACTCAATACAGGCAGATTATTTACAAAAAATTAATGACGGCTATTTGGAGTTTATAAAAAACCAGCACAGTGAAAGTATCAAAATAATTGACATCTCTGGACTAGATTTTGTGGAAAACAGAAGTGATTACCTGCTGCTTTTAGATCAAATTTTAGCCTAACTAACAAGATGATATTAAAAAATAGAGGCGCTTCCTTAGGCTTTTATTTTACAGAATAAATCCCAAATAACCACCCCGCAACTTACCGCAATGTTTAGAGAATGTTTGGTGCCATATTGAGGAATTTCAATTACTCCATCACTAGCGCTTACCACTTGTTGTTGTACTCCTTTTACCTCGTGGCCCATGACAATGGCGTATTTTTGATTGGGGCTTGTTTTAAAATTTTCTAAAGAAACAGACTCTTGTGCCTGCTCGATACTGGCTATGAAAACCCCTTGGCTTTTTAATTTTTTTATCACCTCTAGGGTGTTTTCTGCATATTCCCAATCTACGCTATCTGTGGCCCCCAGTGCTGTTTTTTGGATGTCTTTATGTGGCGGTTTTGCTGTAATGCCGCACAGGTAAATCTTCTCTATTAAAAAAGCATCAGCGGTTCTAAAAACAGAACCAATATTGTTCAAGCTGCGGATGTTGTCTAAGATAATTATAAGCGGTGTTTTTTCTGAATCTTTAAAGCTTTGGGCGTCTATTCTGCCAAGTTCACTGTTTTTTAATTTCCTGTTTTCCATACCACAAAAATACTTTTTTTATGTGAGGCTTTCTCTTAAAGAAATATTACTTGGCTTATAGTCTTTCTAAATATGTATAAAAAGCTATTTTTACATTTGTACTAATACTACAAACAGATGTCAAAAGCCAAAAAGGTAACCCCTTTAATAAAACAATATAATGCCATCAAGGTAAAATACCCTGATGCCCTGTTGCTTTTTAGAGTTGGAGATTTTTATGAAACCTTTGGCCAGGACGCTGTAAAAGCCGCAAAGATTTTAAACATTACCCTTACTGCAAGAAACAATGGTGGAGAGCAAACCCCTTTGGCTGGGTTTCCGCACCATTCTGTAAACACCTATTTGCCCAAACTTGTGATGGCTGGTTGTAGAGTAGCTATTTGTGACCAACTTGAAGACCCTAAGCAAACCAAAACTATAGTAAAAAGAGGTGTTACAGAGCTTATAACTCCTGGAGTTGCCCTAAACGATGGTATACTAGAGGCTGGTTCAAATAATTTCTTGGCTGCAGTTTACTTTGGCACTGGAAAGGGCAATGCTCATAAAGATTCTCAAAAAATAGGCGTGTCTTTTTTAGATATTTCAACGGGAGAGTTTTTTACTAGTGAGGGATCTCCAGGGTATGTTGATAAATTATTACAAAACTTTAACCCCAGAGAGGTACTTTTCAGTAAACAAAAAAGAAAACTATTTTCTGAGACCTTTGGAGATCATTTTCAGGTATTTCATCTAGAGGATTGGGTATTTCAGAAAGATTATGCCTTAGAGACATTACACACCCATTTTGACATTAAAAATTTAAAAGGTTTTGGTGTAGCTCATCTTGAGCACGGCACTATAGCTAGTGGAGCCGCCTTACATTATCTAGCAGAAACTCAACACAATAACTTAAAGCACATTACAAAAATAGCCCGTATTGCTGAAGACCAATACGTGTGGATGGACCGTTTTACCATACGCAATCTAGAGCTGTATCACAGCCACCAGCAAAACGCGGTGACACTTTTGGATGTTATAGATAAAACCATATCACCTATGGGTGGCCGCATGTTAAAGCGGTGGATGGCCTTACCTCTTAAAGAAGAAAAAGCCATTACAAGACGCCATGAAGTGGTTAGTTACCTGCTAGAGAACAGCCAGGAGCTGGATAAAATACAAACCAATATAAAACGCATTGGAGATCTGGAGCGATTAATTTCTAAGGTGGCAACAGCAAAAATTAGCCCACGTGATGTGGTGCAATTAAAAAATTCTTTGGAGGCTATAGTGCCCATAAAGCAGCTTTCTCAAAAAAGCAATAATGACTCCCTAAGTTTTATAGGTAAAGCCCTTGATGTGTGTGAAGCCCTGAGGTCTAAAATCAAGCAAACTCTAGATGAGCAGGCGCCGGTACATATTACAAAAGGCAATGCTATTGCCCAGGGGTTTAATGGGGACCTGGATGATTTAAGAGCCGTAGCTCATGGGGGCAAACAATACCTAGACCAAATGCTTGTTAGAGAAACCCAGCGTACGGGTATAAGCTCTTTAAAGATTGCCAGTAATAATGTATTTGGGTACTATATAGAGGTGCGCAACACCCATAAAGATAAAGTACCTCCAGAGTGGACACGCAAGCAAACCCTTGTAAGTGCAGAGCGATACATCACAGAGGAGTTAAAACAATACGAGACAAAAATTTTAGGCGCCGAAGAAAAAATAGCAAGTCTAGAGCATGCAATTTTTAATGAACTGCTGGAGTGGATGCTTGCCTACATTGCTCCAGTGCAGCAAAATGCTAAGCTCGTTGCAGAGCTGGATTGCCTTTGCAGCTTTGCTTTGCAAGCAAAATTATCAAACTACACCAGGCCTGTTTTTGATGACTCTACAGATTTAGAGATAATAGAGGGGCGTCATCCAGTGATAGAAAAACAACTACCCCCAGACTCTCCCTATATAAGCAATGATGTTTTGCTAGATAGAGAACACCAACAAATTATCATGATTACGGGCCCCAACATGAGTGGTAAGAGTGCTATATTAAGACAAACTGCTCTAATTGTATTGCTAGCTCAAATGGGAAGCTTTGTGCCTGCCACTAGGGTGCGCATGGGAGTGGTAGATAAAATATTTACGCGTGTTGGGGCTAGTGATAACATCTCTATGGGAGA
>CBFHMO010000149.1:0-3504 GCA_965656925.1 Patiriisocius sp. | reverse complement strand
TACAACCAAAAGCCCTCTCAAAAAAATTTCTCAGGTATTTTTTAACTTAGTTTAGTTTCTTTGTAAGAACATGATCGTTTCCAATCAAATTCATACGCTGTCAATTTCAATATCTCAATGAACTTATTCTACTTTTGTGCGCTTTTGTAACTCGTGTTTTTGATTCACTCATTCTTTAGGCGGCTGCAAATGTACAACAGTTTTTTAAACCTACAATACTTTTGAAAAAATATTTAATAAAAATTTAAAGAACGTTGTTGGCTTAACAATCTTACTGTTATTTCGTTTTGTAAGCGGCTGCAAATATACATCTGTTTCTTTTAGCGCTCCAAACAAAAACAAGGTTTTTTTTTGTTTTTTTTATGGTTGTTTTTTAAATCATTGAAACAGCATAGATTAGGGTGTAAAAAAAATAAGGTCCCTGTTGTACCTTAATATATGTATGATTTAGACACACTAGTGAGAAAAACGAGCGAAACCCCCTTTAATAGGGAATAAACAAAAGCTAAAGACATCTATATTTTCCATAAAAAAGCAGGCATTTATGGCTTAAAAAAAATAGACCGGCTGGATTGATAAAAAAATAAACTTGGTGTTTGTTTTGTAGTGAGTAACGCAAGTAATCAGGTGGGCTATTGGTTTTTTTATATCTGCTAATGTTAGTGCAAAAGTAAGGGTGTAAAAAAGTACACATAAAACAATAAAATGATATGCAGTATTATAACAACAATAGTATCTTTGTTGTTTAAATTTTGTAAACTATGATAGCAATTACTTTACCAGATGGAAGTGTAAAGCAACTAGAAGAAGGAGTAACACCAATGGATGTAGCCCTAAGCATTAGCGAAGGCTTGGCTAGAAATGTGATTTCGGCAGCATATAATGGTCAAACCATAGAAAGCAGCACTCCCCTAACCCAAGACGGGAGCCTAGTTTTATACACCTGGAGAGACGAGGCTGGAAAAAAAGCTTTCTGGCATTCATCTGCACATATCTTAGCGCAAGCATTAGAAGTTTTATACCCTGGAATAAAATTAACCATTGGGCCCGCTATTGAAACTGGGTTTTATTATGATGTAGATTTTGGTGAGCACAAGATTTCAGAAAAAGACTTAGTAGTTATAGAACAAAAAATGCTTGAAATAGCGCGAGGAAAACACACGTTTTCTTTACGCTCTATGACCAAAGACCATGCCCTTGATTATTACAAAAAACAAGCAAACGAGTATAAAGTAGAACTTATAGAAAATCTGGAAGACGGGACCATCACCTTTTGTGATCATGACAACTTCACAGATTTATGTAGAGGAGGTCACCTGCCACACACCGGGTTTGTAAAAGCTGTAAAGCTTATGAGTATTGCAGGTGCGTACTGGAGAGGAGATGAAAAAAACAAACAACTTACCCGTATCTACGGAGTTAGCTACCCAAAACAAAAAGAACTAAAACAATACCTAGCCCTACTTGAGGAGGCAAAAAAGAGAGATCACAGAAAACTAGGAAAAGAACTGGAGCTTTTTACTTTCTCTCAAAAAGTTGGTCAAGGACTACCCCTTTGGCTCCCTAAAGGAACAGCATTAAGAGATCGTCTTGAAAACTTTTTGAAAAAAGCACAAAAGAAAGCAGGCTATGAAATGGTTATGACTCCACACATAGGGAGCAAAGAGTTGTACGTTACCTCTGGGCACTATGAAAAATATGGAGAAGATAGTTTTCAAGTAATAAAAACACCCAACGATGGTGAGGAGTTTATGTTAAAACCCATGAACTGCCCACATCATTGTGAGATATACAACACAAAACCATTTTCATATAAAGATTTACCAAAACGGTTTGCAGAATTTGGAACCGTATACCGCTATGAGCAAAGTGGAGAACTTCACGGGCTAACAAGAGTAAGAGGGTTCACTCAAGATGACGCTCATATATTTTGTACTCCAGACCAATTAGACCAAGAATTCAAAAATGTTATTGATCTTGTATTATATGTATTTGGATCTTTAGGTTTTGAGAATTTTACCACACAGGTCTCTGTTAGAGATTTAAGCAAGCCAGAAAAGTATATAGGTGATGTAAAAACCTGGGAAAAAGCCGAAAATGCAATTTTAAGCGCAGTAAAAGACAAAGGACTTGATTATGTAGTAGAATCTGGAGAGGCAGCTTTCTATGGACCTAAGTTAGATTTTATGGTAAAAGATGCCCTTGGAAGAAGCTGGCAACTAGGGACAATACAGGTAGATTATAACCTTCCAGAGCGTTTTGATTTAACCTATAAAGGCAGTGATAATGAACTACACAGACCAGTGATGATACATCGAGCTCCCTTTGGTAGTATGGAGCGATTTGTAGCAATATTACTAGAACATACTGGCGGAAATTTCCCTTTATGGTTGATGCCAGAACAGGTCACAATATTATCATTGAGTGAAAAATATGAAAAATACGCTCAAAAAGTTTTAAATTTGCTTGAAAATCACGAAATTCGCGCCCTTGTGGACAATAGAAATGAAACTATTGGAAAGAAAATTCGTGAAGCAGAACTCAATAAACTCCCGTACATGTTAATAGTAGGGGAACAAGAAGAGAAAGACGGAACGATATCTGTAAGAAAGCATAGTGATGGAGATCAAGGAACGATGAGTGTTGAGGCCTTTGCACAGATGATAAACGAAGCTGTAAAGCAAGAAATTAAAGAATTTAACGTGGAGTAAGTCCATAAGTATTAAACAGGTAGGCATCTTAGATGCGTATTCAAAAAAAAAGAAGCCATAGCAATAAGAAGAAAAAGAAGTAGGGGTCCTGCAAGGATCATTAAAGAAGATCAACACAATATTAACCGAAGAATCCGTGCTGAAGAGGTGCGCCTTGTGGGTGATAATGTTGAAATTGGTGTTTATCCTACTCGCAAAGCATTAGCCATTGCGGAAGAACAAGAGTTAGATCTTGTAGAAATTTCTCCAAAAGCAAACCCACCAGTTTGTAAAGTTATGGACTATAAAAAGTTTGTCTACGAACAGAAAAAGCGTGAAAAGACGTTAAAATCTAAGGCAACAAAAGTGATTATCAAAGAAATTAGGTTTGGACCTAATACAGATAATCATGATTATGAGTTTAAAAAGAAACATGCTGAAAAGTTCTTGAAAGACGGAGCAAAATTAAAGGCATATGTATTTTTTAAAGGACGTTCTATTATATACAAGGATCAAGGAGAAATTTTACTACTAAAATTAGCTCAAGAACTTGAAGAATTAGGAAAGGTAGAACAAATGCCAAAACTGGAGGGAAAACGGATGATCATGTTCATCGCTCCAAAAAAGAAATAGTGCATCACTATTAAAATTGAAATCTGATCCTTAGGGACTTATTTATATACCCTCTCACTAGGTACGTGTACCAAAAGAGAAACAACGAAATAATATTTAAAAGAAGCAATAATGCCGAAACAAAAAACAAAATCTAGTGCAAAGAAGCGTTTCAAGCTAACAGGTACTGGTAAAATCAAAA
>CBFHMO010000148.1:0-3568 GCA_965656925.1 Patiriisocius sp. | reverse complement strand
TGGTATTGTTTATAGAACCCTAAGGGATAGTAAGCAACAAAAGCGCAGCCGATGGCTAGATACAGTACTATTTTTTGTAACCGGTATTGTAGGAGTGTTACTTCTAGTGCTGTGGCTTGCAACAGATCATACCGCAACGGTCACTAATTATAATATACTTTGGGCATTTCCTTTAAATCTTATTTTTTGTACTCTAGTGAGTAAAAAAGCTCCAAAAAAATGGCTAATTAATTATGTGTCATTTTTAATTATTCTTTTAACACTACTAGTTGTGCATTGGTTTACTGGTGTTCAAGTTTTTGCTCCTGCGCTACTACCCTTTGTAATAGCACTTTTTATAAGGTATGTGTATCTAGTTAGGTATTTAAAAAGGTAGCTAAAACAAGCCTTATACTGCCTTTGAACAGAGGTATCTATAATTGTAGAATTTGCTGATAATTATAAAGTATATTACAATTTAAGTAAGCAAAAACACCTTAATTTGCATAAAAATTAAACTGTGAATTACCTCTCTGTAGAACATGTTGCAAAATCTTATGGTGAACGTATCTTATTTGAAGATATCTCCTTCGGTATCAATCAAGGACAAAAAATTGGCTTTGTAGCCAAAAACGGAACTGGTAAAACTTCCCTTTTAAATATCCTTTCTGGAATAGACTCTCCAGATAAGGGCGCTGTAGTATACAGGAAAAATCTAAACGTTGCTTTTCTCTCTCAGGAACCAAACCTAAACACAAGTCTTACCATTGAGCAGACTATTTTAGCTAGTGACAACCCAGTGTTGGAGGTTATTCAAGCCTACGAAAAAGCAATTCTCCACCCAGAGCAAACAGAAAATTACCAAGCGGCTTTTGATGCTATGGATACGCATGATGCCTGGGATTTCGAAACAAGATACACCCAAATACTATTTAAATTAAAATTAGAGAATCTCCACAAAAAAGTAGGTGATTTAAGTGGAGGACAAAAAAAGAGACTTGCTCTGGCAAGTGCCCTGCTTACAAAACCAGATTTACTGGTTATGGATGAGCCAACAAACCACCTAGACCTTGAAATGATTGAATGGCTTGAAGCCTTGTTTGCAAAAGAAAATTTCACCCTTTTTATGGTAACCCATGACAGGTATTTTCTGGAACGTGTTTGTAACGAAATTGTAGAATTAGACCAAGGAAATCTATACAGCTATAAAGGAAATTACAGCTATTATCTTGAGAAAAGAGACGCTAGAATACAGGCCGAAACTACAGAAACAGGAAAAGCAAAACAGCTATATAAAAAAGAGCTGGATTGGATGCGCCGCCAACCAAAGGCAAGAACCACAAAAAGCAAATCTAGAATAGATGACTTTAGTGAAATTAAAGACAAGGCCCATAAAAGACGCAGTGACCACAAGGTAGAGTTGGAACTTAATATGGAGAGACTTGGCACCAAGGTCGTTGAGATTCATAAAATTGCTAAAACCTATGATAACAATACTCTATTTAATGGTTTCGAATATAATTTCCTAAGAGCAGAACGCATTGGTATTATAGGAAAAAATGGTACAGGAAAGTCTACTTTTCTAAACATACTAACAGGATCAATACAACCAGATTCTGGAAAAGTGGTTATTGGTGATACGGTTAAATTTGGATATTATACTCAAAGAGGAATCAATATCAAAGAAGGACAAAAGGTTATTGATGTTATTAGAGAGTTTGGGGATTATATTCCATTAAAAAAAGGACGCCAAATTAGCGCACAAGGGTTACTGGAGCGCTTTTTATTTGACAGAAAAAAACAGTATGACTTTGTAGATAAATTAAGTGGTGGAGAAAGAAAAAGGCTGTACTTGTGTACGGTGCTTATTCAAAACCCTAATTTTCTTATTTTGGATGAACCTACCAATGATTTGGACATTGTGACGCTTAATGTACTAGAGAGTTTTTTGCTAGATTTTCCGGGATGTCTTATTGTAGTGAGTCATGATCGGTATTTTATGGACAAGATTGTAGATCATCTTTTTGTCTTCCAAGGAGGTGGAGAAATTCTAGATTTTCCAGGAAATTATAGTGATTATAGAGCGTATGAGGATAGTAAAATTTCAGAAAAAAGAGATAAGGAATCCCCAAAAACAGAAAAGAAAAACTGGAAAACAGCTACCACAAAAACCAAACTAGGCTATCAAGAACAAAAAGAATATAACCGCCTAGAGAAAGACATCGCAAAACTGGAAAGGGAACGAGATTCTTTACAACAAAAATTTGCTACAGAAAACTGGGACCAGGAGCAAATTAACAAACAATCTAAAACATTGCAGGACATCATAGATGGGTTGTCTGAAAAAGAAATGCGCTGGTTCGAGCTCTCTGAAAAAATGGAACAATAAATACCCAAAAAGCGTGCTGTACACTTTAAAATCATATATAAAATTCTTACTTACATCAACCAATGAGCACGGGGTACACTCCCCTTTTGTATACTCGTTACTCACAAAGTGTATTTACAAAAATCAGCACAAGGACACAAAACAACACTTGATTTCTAAAAAAAAGCAAATCATACCCTATAAAATAGCTTCTTATTTTAAATCTAATGAGATTTTAGTGGTGGGCAATTCAAAAAACGCAGCTTCGCTCCTCTCTTTGGCAAGACCAAATAGCAGTGTTACGGCTGTAGAAGATTTTTTCGAAATACAGGCCTTAGAAAATCAGTTTGATTTGGTATACATAGACACCACCAACACTGCCCTAAACCCGGCAGCTTTATTTGAGAAAACACTCTGTAAAACACACAAAAATTGCGTTTTTATTTTTGAAGGCATCTATACAAACACTAAAAATACAAAAGCATGGCAAGATATTATTGCCTCTCAAGAAGCAACAGTAAGTATTGACGGGTTTTACATGGGGCTTGTGTTTTTAAAAAAAGGACAAGAGAAACAACATTTTACCCTTAGGTTGTAACATAGTGGGCTACCCTGCGACTCACAGGTGTACTTAAATGTTGCAAAAAATGGTTGTTTTTTATAAATAAACATGACCACATACAGTGCCGATAATTATTAAAAATTCAGCTATATTTATAGCGTAAGTAACAAGATATATGAGTTTAGTTATAGACATCAAAGCAATACGTAGAGACTTTCCTTTAGGACAAGAAATTGTTAAAGTATTAAAAGGTATCGATCTTCAAATTAAAAAAGGTGAGTATGTTGCCCTAATGGGGCCATCAGGTTCTGGGAAATCAACCTTAATGAATTTGCTTGGATGCCTAGACACCCCAACTGCAGGATCTTACCTTCTAAGTGGCCAAGACGTTAGTAACATGAGTGATGATGAGTTGGCAGAAATACGAAACAAAGAAATAGGCTTTGTATTCCAAACCTTTAACTTGTTGCCAAGAACTACAGCCCTAGACAATGTGGCGCTGCCTATGGTATATGCGGGAGCTTCTAAAGCACAAAGAACAAAACGTGCTCAAGAAGTGTTAACAGATGTTGGCCTGGCAGATAGAATGGACCACAGACCCAATCAACTCTCTGGAGGACAAAGACAAAGGGTTGCTGTAGGTAGAGCGCTGGTAAACA
>CBFHMO010000147.1:0-3598 GCA_965656925.1 Patiriisocius sp. | reverse complement strand
AATTAAGGCTGGGGTAATGATTGCAAATTTTAATTGAAATAACGCAAAAAGTAAAAATGGAATGGTTGAAGAAAAATTTGAGTTTGGTTCTAACCCCACATTGTTAAATGCAAAATAGGTGAGGGGGTTACCAATGATACCTCCAATACTATCGCCAAACGCTAAACTAAACCCAATAAGTACCCACAAGATACTTACAACACCAAGAGCAATAAAGCTTTGAAGCATTGTAGATATAATGTTTTTTTTTGAAACCATACCACCATAGAAAAATGATAATCCAGGGGTCATCAGCAATACAAATGCACTAGCTACAATCATCCATGCAGTATCTCCAGAATCTATCACAGAGCTTAGCTCTTGGTAATTGCTGGCACTATATAGACATATAATAACGATTACTAATAATACGAAGAAGTTGATTTTTTTTCCCATATCTATCTTTGTCAACACTTTAGCTATTATATGTTATCCTGTAATATTATAACCACCATCTACATGTCTTATTTCTCCAGTTACAGATAGCTCTGGCCTAAATAAATGTACAATCTCATGAGCAAGATCCATAGGTTTTGCATTACCAAGTGGGCTCATTTTGTTTGCGGTCTCAATGTCCTTATTTGTTAAGGTTGCATTTCCAGCTTTACTTCCCATGTAAGTTGAGAATCTAATTACATTAACGCGTATACCGTGTGATCTTCCAAGTTCATCGGCTAGCTCAACGGTTATTCTTTCTAAGGCGGCCTTTGCAATACTTATATTTCGGTAGGGATGAAACGTTACTTTTGCCGCCGCTATGTAGCTTAAAGAACATATAGAGGCTCCTCTTTGTAATACATTATATTTTAGCAAATAATGAGACAGTCTTATTAGAGAATAAGCAGAGACATTCATGGTGTCACAAAACTCATCTTTTGTAACATCCAAAAGCGGTTTCACTTCTTTTTTACGAATGGTCTTATCCATGGCTATGGCATGTAAAAAGCCATTAAGTTTCACTCCTTTATTTGATAACTCTTGAGCAAAAGTATCAATGTTCTCATCCAAAGAGGCGTCAAGTATTTCAACATGGGTATCACCCAGCTCTTGAGAAACAGCTAGTTTGAAATCTTCATAGTTTTTAGAAAGAAATCCTTTTGCTTTTTCTGATAAACTAGTGTGATGTTTACTCACACCAAGGCCAGTACATATAACCTTTCCACCTTGTTTGATGATTTGTTTTGCTACAAACATTGCCAAAGAGTGTTTGTCTGCGATGCCAGTAATTAAAAATGTAGTATTTGCAAGCATATTTTTTATATTTAAGAAAAATGAATTTTTAAATTACCATTTGTAAAGAGCGGTTCCCCAGGTCCAACCAGCACCAACGGCTGCAAATAATAATAAATCACCTGTTTCAAATGTGTTGTTTTTTAGGGTTTCATCTAGAATGATTGGAATAGTACCACCAGAGGTGTTTGCATATCTATCCATATTTGTTTTTACTTTATCAAAAGGCAAACCAACCCTGCGAGCAATCTCTTGAAGTATTTTTATACTTGGTTGGTGGGGGAGTAGGTATTTGATTTGAGTAATGTCACAATTATTTTTTGCAAGAAGTTGATCAATACATTTGGGCACTACATCGATGGCAGTTTTATATACCTGGGGTCCATTCATTCTAAAATAATGCTCTCCATTAGCAAGGGTATCTTCGGTTGTAGGTTTCTCTGATCCACCTGCGGGTATTGTGAAATGTTCTTTTCCAGTCCCATCAGTGTGTAATAAAAAGTCTTGAAATCCTTTATCCTCGGTTGTATGAGAGAGCACAAGTGCACCAGCACCATCACCAAAGAAAACTGCATCTCTACGATCCCAATCTGTAATATTTGAAAAGGTGTCTGCGCCAATTACAAGCACATTTCTATACATTCCAGATTTTATGTACTGTACTGCTGTGGCTGTTGCGAATAATGCTCCAGAGCATACGGCAGAGATATCAAAAGCAACTGCATTTGTAGCTTTAAGTTTTTCCTGTACAAAGCAAGCACATGAAGGAGCTAGACGATCTGCAGTAGCAGTTGCTAAAATAATTAGGTCTATCTCTTCAGCAAGAATATCTGCATCCTTTAAGGCATTCAAACCTGCTTTGTAGGCCAAATCACTTGTAGTTTCTCCAGTTGAAATTCTACGCTCTTTGATTCCTAAATTCTCGAAAATCCATTTATCTGAAGATCCTACGCTTTCAAAAAATTCATTTTTAACAACATTTTTAGGGGCGTAAGACCCTGTTCCTTTTATGTAAGCATTTATCATAAACTAAATTTAACCAGCAAAATTCAGTCTTTTTTTATAATAATAAAACAGAAAAATAGATTAATTAACATTCGGTAACAGATTGAAAATAATAGATATTCTAAATAAAGATTATGATAATTTTTGATGTTTTTAATGCCTTATAATGAGGTATTGATAATTCATAAACTTAGTTTTTTTAGTAATTCTATGTTTAACAAGTATTATTTAGCCCATTTTTTTTAAAAAAAAGTCTAACGAGGCTTGTTTTTTTTATTTTCAAACAAAAAAAAAGAGCCTTTTCAAAAGGCTCTTTCATTGTTAGATAGATATCTTATTTAAGACTCTTCTCCAGATTCTTGTTCATCAGCTTGCATTTCAGCAGCTTTGTTAATGGCATTGAGCATTCCTCCTAAATCAAACCAATCTCCACCACCTACAATCTTACCATCTTTAAAACTAAATGCATGGTAGGAAGTAATGCTTACTTTTTGACCAGTTGCAGTGTGAATAGCTGTCCAAGTACCATAGGTGCGTGTACTTCCGTCAAGCAAACCAGTTTCTGGGTCTACACCGGGTAGCCAATAGTCTGCAGCAAAGTTCATGCTTTCAAACTCTGCGTGGTAGCCAGTTACTGCTTGTTTAACAACCTCTAAACCAGCCATCTGAGCACCGTACGCTGGCATGTGCCACTCAATATCTGGGTGAATGTAATCCCACATTGCTTCTGCATTCTCTTGTTGATGTAGGTTAAAATATGTTTTTGCAAGTTCTGTGTTGGCCATAAAATCTTTATGATTTCCGGTTGTACAACTTGTAATCACTACTAATAAAAGCAAACTCAATAATTTTTTCATAATATAATTGTTAGATTAATCATAAATTTAATGATTTTTCTTTAAACCCTTTTTCTAAGTGCTTAAAATATACTTAAATAAATAAAAGTAAAAGCACAATTGCAGAGAGGCGCTTTATGTTTTAACTCACATTATACAGCTTTAAATACGCTTTAGTATAGAAGATGTATTTTAGATTTTTCTTCCCAACCTGCTTTATATGCAGCATCCACAAAGAAAATTTTTAAATCTGCTTTGTAAGCAGCATCCTCAAAATATATTTTCTTATCAGCCTTATAGGCTGCATCAGTAAAGAACCATTTACCATCGTTTTCCCCAGTTTTATATGCTGCATCTACTTTATATACTAGTAAATCTGCTTTGTAAGCTGCATCTACTACATATATCTTTACATCTGCTTTGTAAGCTGCATCTACCGAAAACACTTCCTGTGCATCTACCTTAAAACTAATAAATGTTAGACCAAT
>CBFHMO010000146.1:0-3598 GCA_965656925.1 Patiriisocius sp. | reverse complement strand
ACCCTTCAGCAATTTTAAGGTAGGCGTAGTTTTTTGGGGTTGTCGTTAAACGCTCCCCTACAAGCTCATGCTTGTAATCTGCGCCTAATGCTTTTAAAAGGCCAGGCAGCTCAGTGGTACCAAAGTATTGATCTACATCTGGAATTTCTTTTTGAAGATCTGGCTTGTAACGCTCACTTAAACAACCCGTAACAAAAACCTTGTCTACAAGGCCCTCTTTCTTTTTTTGAACAAATTCTAAAATTGTATTTACGCTCTCCTCTTTTGCATTGGCAATAAACCCACAGGTATTAATTACCACCACATTTCCTTCCTGCTCATGCACCACTTCTTTATTATTGGCACGCAGCTGCCCCATGAGCACTTCACTATCATACACATTTTTAGAGCAACCCAAGGTCACTACATTTATTTTATTCTTCTTAAGTGTTTTTGTGCGCATGATTGTAGGATACTAGATACTATTTTTGAATATCTAATTATTAGTTTGCAAAGATAGTTGTTTTTCTTAGGTGAAATAATACTTTCAAAGCCCTATTTAGCAAATATAAAAAGGCTGTTAGACGTATTTTTTATAGAAAAAGTATGATTTATAAGACATGCAGTAAGGCTATTTGAAAAATGAATCTACAAACTCTATTTTGTTGAATACTTGCAGATCATCAATACCCTCTCCTACTCCTATGTACTTTACTGGAATTTGAAATTGATCACTAATACCAATCACAACTCCGCCCTTTGCAGTACCATCAAGTTTGGTTACCGCAAGAGAAGTAACCTCCGTAGCTGCAGTAAACTGCTTGGCTTGTTCAAAAGCGTTTTGACCCGTAGAACCATCTAAAACCAGAAGCACATCATGTGGTGCATCTGGCACTACTTTTTGCATTACTCGCTTTATTTTGGTAAGCTCATTCATTAAATTCACTTTGTTATGTAAACGCCCTGCTGTATCAATAATAATAACATCTGCTTTTTGATGAACGCCACTTTGCAAAGTATCAAAAGCTACACTTGCAGGATCACTGCCCATATCTTGTTTAACAAGAGGAACATCTGTGCGATCTGCCCAAACTTGTAATTGATCTATGGCAGCTGCTCTAAAGGTATCTGCGGCACCCAAAACTACGTGTAAACCCTGATTTTTGAATTGATTTGCTAATTTACCTATGGTGGTAGTTTTACCAACGCCATTAACACCAACTACCATAATTACATGAGGACCACTTTCGTGTTTTGGAACTACAAAATCTGTAGCATTACCACCATCAATCTCGCTTAAAAGCCCAGCAATTTCTTCTCGAAGAATACCATTTAGCTCACCTGTACCTACATATTTATCCTTGGCCACACGAGCTTCTATACGCGTTATTACTTTTAAGGTTGTAGTTACTCCAACATCACTAGAAACTAAAACCTCCTCTAGCATATCAAGCACATCATCATCTACACTGCTTTTACCTGCAACCGCTTTGTTTAATTTATCAAAAAAAGAAGACTTAGATTTTTCAAGACCCTTGTCTAGGGTTTCCTTTTTTTCTTTGCTGAATATTTTTTTAAAAAAGCTCATGATCTGTTTTCTTATTAGAAACCTAAATTCTATATCAAAAATAGCGCTACTTTGTTTGATATGCAAGATGTTTGTAGTACAAACCTTGTGGTATACAAAAAGCCACTTTAAAAAGTGGCTTTAAATTAATTTTTGAAAAAGGTATTATTTATTTCTTATTCAACCAAGCACTTACTTGGTCTGGAGCCATAATAGCCTCTGTAAAGATATAAGCACCTGTTTTTTCAGATTTAACCATCTTGATAGCTTTGGTTAAACGCTTTGATCCTGTTTGTAACGATGCAACTGATTTCTTTGCCATAACGTATAGTTTTTATCTTTTTAAAATTAAAAAGAATAATTATTTAATTTCTTTATGAACAGTCATTTTTTTCAAGACAGAATTGAATTTTTTCAACTCCATTCTATCTGGTGTGTTCTTTTTGTTTTTTGTAGTAATGTAACGAGAAGTTCCAGGTTGTCCTGACTCTTTGTGCTCTGTACATTCTAATATAACCTGTACTCTATTTCCTTTTCTAGCCATTGTAATTGACGTTAAGCGTTATGCAATTATTTGTTTAAAAAACCTTTTTCGCGAGCTTCTTTAACAACTGCAGAGATTCCTCTCTTGTTAATATTTTTTAAAGCCGATGTAGATACCTTAAGGGTAATCCACTGGTCTTCTTCTGGTATGTAAAAACGCTTTTTCTTTAAGTTTACATTAAACTTGCGCTTTGTTTTATTCATCGCGTGAGAAACGTTGTTTCCAACCATTGCTCTCTTTCCGGTAAGCTCACAAACTCTAGACATTTGTATAATATTTAGTTATTTTTAATCAGGGTGCAAATTTAATTAATATTATTGGTTTGCACAACAAAAGAATTTCAGTTTTTTGATATTTCTTTTAAAAGCATCTCAAAAGCCTTATTTGTAGCTTTTTTAATAACCCTCTCTCTAGAGTTTCCGAAGTTAAACTCTTGAGAAAAAACACCTCTAGGGCTAGCAATAGCAATACATACCGCACCTACACTTGCTAAGGAATCTGTCGCTTTAGGGCCTGCCACTCCTGTAGTTGCAATTGCGTACTGACTATCAAAAACAATGTTACTTTGCAAAGCCATAGCTTCTGCTACTGGGAGGCTAACCACAGAATGCTTTTCAATAAGCACAGGGTCAACCCCTAAGACATCTGTCTTTATTTGGGTTGCATATGCTATCATGCCACCCTTAAAATAAGAGGAAGCTCCTTCCAAAATTGTAATTTCTCCTGCAATAGCGCCACCAGTGCAACTCTCTACAACACTTAAAAAACAGTCTTGTTTTTGAAGTTTTGTGCTAATTTGATCTTGAATACTAGTTTGGTCTTCAAACCCAATAGAAATATCATTTAATAAACCATTTAGAACACTCATCTGGGCATCTACAACCTCTTTCAAGGTCTGCTGATCGCGGCTTGAGGATGACAAGCGAAGTCTAACTCTTCCTAAAGAGGGTAAATAAGCTAATTTAATATTTGAGGGTAACTGAGCTTCCCAAGGTGCAATAAACTCTTGTATCTCACTCTCCCCCTTACCATAGGTAAGCAAGGTTTTATGATAAATAAAAGGCCTGTCAAATTGTGTTTTTATTCTAGGTAATACATGATCTGTGATGAGCTTTCTCATCTCAATTGGCACCCCAGGCATGGATACAAAAACGGTATCGTCTTTTTCAAGCCACATACCAGGAGCCGTACCTATAGGATTTTCAAGCACAATGGCTTTTGAAGGAACCATAGCTTGTTCTAAATTTGAAGCCAGTGGAGCTCTCTGTAAATATTTGGAAAAGATGTCTTTAATGTTTTGCAGCACTACCGGGCTTTCTACCAAGGTGTCCTGAAAATATTCTAAAAAAGTTTTTTTGGTGATATCATCTTTGGTTGGTCCTAAGCCCCCCGTTACAAGAACAATATCTACTCTATTTTTAGCATCTTCCAACGCATTTAAAATATGTTGCCTCTGGTCTTGTACAGAGGTTATTTGATATACCTGTACTCCTATTTTGTTTAACTCT
>CBFHMO010000145.1:0-3656 GCA_965656925.1 Patiriisocius sp. | reverse complement strand
CGGTGATTGAAGTTGGAGTAAACGTACCAAATGCCTCTGTAATGGTCATTGAAAGCGCAGAACGCTTTGGACTCTCTCAACTACACCAACTTAGAGGGCGCGTAGGTCGTGGCGCTGAGCAGAGTTATTGTATTTTAATGACCAGCCACAAATTATCTGCAGATGCTAAAACACGCCTAGAAACCATGACGGGTACCAGTGATGGCTTTGAGATTGCAGAGGTAGATTTAAAACTAAGAGGCCCTGGAGACATTATGGGTACCCAACAAAGTGGCGTCTTAAATCTAAGAATTGCAGATATTGTAAAAGATACTCATATACTAAAAATAGCAAGAGGCTATGCAAGACAAACATTAAACCAAGATCCTTCATTAATGTTGTCAAAAAATAGTGCTATAAAAAACACCTATGGGCAAATAGCAAAATATAGAAATATCTGGAACTATATTTCATAAAAAATTAAACAAGCTGTAAAACACCCAAAACACCTACATAATATAGGCTCAACTGTATTTTAAGGGTTCATTAAAATACGAGGAACAAAAAAGATATTTACACTAGGCATTATTTTTGAAAAAATCTTGGCTTGAAAACCTTAAAAGCACTTACAAAAAGCTGTGGTATTGTTATCTTTGGGCCTTATATAAGTAAAACGCATTATGAAAATTTCATACAACTGGCTCAAACAGTTCATTAATACAGATTGGGACGCCAAGCAAACTGGCGAACTTTTAACAGACTTAGGTCTTGAAATAGAAGGAATTACCCCTTTTTCTTCTGTGCTTGGAGGGCTAAAAGGAATCGTTGTTGGGCATGTTCTCTCTTGTGAGCAACACCAAAATGCAGACCGCCTTAAAGTCACCAAAGTTGATGTGGGTGATGGTGAAATACTGCAGATTGTATGTGGAGCACCCAATGTAGCGGCAGGACAAAAAGTTCCTGTGGCCACCATAGGCACCACACTTTATGATGCAGAGGCTACACCTTGGAAAATCAAAAAAGGGAAGATACGAGGAGAAGTAAGCCAAGGAATGATTTGTGCTGAAGATGAACTAGGGCTCGGAAAGGCTCACGATGGCATCATGGTATTAGACCAAGATATAGCACCAGGGACTCCTGCTGCTGAGGTTTTAAAAGTTGAAAATGATTTTGTTTTTGAAATTGGCCTAACGCCAAACCGCGCAGACGCAATGAGTCATTGGGGAGTTGCTCGTGATTTACGTGCTGGTCTAAAACAAAAAGATATAGCATTGGAGCTAATAACCCCATCCACCACTAACTTTAAGATTGAAAACAGATTGTTAAAGATGGAAGTAAAGGTGCAAGAAAAAAAACTTGCTCCCCGATACTGCGGTGTAACAATTAGTGATATAGGTGTCAAAGAATCTCCAGATTGGTTAAAAAACAGACTTAAAGCCATTGATTTAACACCTGTTAATAATGTTGTAGATGCAACAAACTATGTACTTCATAGCCTAGGGCAACCATTACATGCCTTTGATGCTAAAAAAATAGCTGGAAACCAAATTAATGTTAAAACCCTTGCCAGGGGAACTAAATTTACAACTCTTGATGGTGTTGAAAGAGAACTTCACCAAGAAGATTTAATGATTTGTGATGCAGAAAAACCCATGTGCATAGCGGGTGTTTTTGGAGGTATAGACAGTGGAGTTACAGAATCAACATCTAGTATTTTTCTAGAAAGTGCCTACTTTAACCCTGTGAGTGTTAGAAAAACCGCAAAACGTCATGGACTCAATACAGATGCCTCTTTCCGTTTTGAGCGTGGTATTGATCCAAAAACTACAGAATATGCTCTGATGCATTGTGCTATTTTAATTTGTGAATTAACTGGCGGAAAAATGACTAGTGACATCATTGATATTTACCCAAAGAAAATTAAAGACCACCAGGTATTTTTAAACTTTGACAAAGCAACAGCCTTAATTGGACAAAAAATAGAGAAAGAAACCATTAAAAATATCCTTTCTTCTCTAGAGATAAAGGTGAACAATGTAACAGAAACAGGTATTGGAATGACCATCCCGGCCTACAGAAACGATGTAACTAGAGAGGCAGATGTTATTGAAGAAATTTTACGGGTCTTTGGATACAACAATATTGGTGTGTCCTCAAAACTAAATGCATCCATAGCAAGTAGCATAGGAATTAAAGACCATCAGGTGCAAAACAAAGTTGCCTCTCAGCTTACAGCCCTTGGTTTTTTTGAAATGCTAAACAACTCGCTTACATCACCAAAGTACACCCAACTATCTGACACTTTAAATGAGCAGCATGATGTAACGATCTTAAACCCCCTTAGTAACGATTTGTCTGTAATGCGTCAATCTATGCTATTTGGAGCGCTAGAATCACTGGCATACAACACCAAGCGAAAAGCAGCTAATGTAAAACTTTTTGAATTCGGAAAAACCTATAAAAATTTTGAAAACACCAGAGAAGAGCAAAAACACTTATCTATAGTAGTAACAGGTGCCAAGACAGAAAACACTTGGAGCTCGCAAATAGGCAGCGCAGACTTTTTCTATTTTAAAGGAGTAATTACAGCTGTCTTAGATAGGCTAGGATTGTCTTTGTTTTCAGAAAAAGAAATAGAAAGTGACTTATTCTCTGAAGGGCTATCACTATGCTTAAAAAAACAAACCCTTGTAAGCTTTGGTGTGGTTAATCAAAAAATAACCAAATATTTTGGTGTTGACTCAGAGGTTCTCTTTGCAGATTTTCATTGGGACACCATACTATCGCTTTTAAAGACAAACAATTTTATTGTAAAACCTCTATCTAAATTTCCGAAGGTAAAACGTGATTTTGCACTTCTTATAGATGAGTCTATAGGATTTGGAGATTTAAAAAACACTGCTTTTCAGACAGAAAAAAACCTGCTAAAAGAAGTACATCTTTTTGATGTATATACAGGTGAAAATCTGCCAGAGGGTAAAAAATCTTATGCGCTTAGTTTCACCCTACAAGATGAAAACAAGACCTTAACAGATACCCAGATTGACAAAATCATGAATAAATTGCAACAACGTTTTGAAAAAGACTTTGGTGCTACCCTTAGATAAACACACCTATTGTCTACAAAATAATTTAAAGAGTATAGATTAAAAAGCAATTTTGCAGATTTTAAGTTTTAAATATCTTTGGTAAACATCTATTGTAATAACAATACCAAAATATGAGAATTTTATTTTTGGCAGCTATAATTGCCCATACTAGTATCTCTGTGGTTTTGGCCCAACAACCCAAAAAGCCCACTGCCTCACAGATTTACCACAAACTAGAAAAGCTCAACTTTCTAGGTAGCGCACTTTATGTAGCTGCACATCCAGATGATGAAAACACAAGACTCATCTCTTACCTGGCCAATGATATGCATGCAAAAACTGCATATCTATCTTTAACAAGAGGAGATGGAGGGCAAAACCTAATTGGACCACAGATTAGAGAATTATTAGGGGTCATAAGAACTCAAGAATTATTAGCGGCGCGCACCACAGATGGTGGAGAACAATTATTTACAAGAGCTAATGACTTTGGGTATTCAAAACATCCTGATGAAACACTAGAGATTTGGAACAAAGATGAAGTTTTAAGTGATGTAGTAAGAGCTATTAGAAAATTTAAGCCAGATG
>CBFHMO010000144.1:0-3704 GCA_965656925.1 Patiriisocius sp. | reverse complement strand
ACTTAGCTAAAATTGGTGTAGAACTTACAGAGCTAAAACAAGACCAAGCAGAATATATTGGTGTTACCGTTGAGGGACCTTTCAAGCCAGAATATTACAGATACTAATTTGTAACCATAATTTCTTCGGAAATTTTAAAACTCAAAAAACCCTTGCAACTATTCTTGCAAGGGTTTTTTTATGAGGCTTTGTTTTCTAAATATGTAACTCATCCACACGGGGTCATTCTCTCCAGAGACTACCGCCTTTCTATCAACAAACTCCCAATGGTGTTGATTCATGTAGTTGAGTAATTGCGAGGTGCCTTTTAGTTTTTCTATAGCTTTACTTGTAACTATTTTCCCTTCCAAAGAGGGTTGAACTTCTACGCGGATGCGTTTTATTACTCCTCGATTATTGGCTTTCTGGACTACGATAACTTCTAAAAAATCATAGTATGTATGTTGTTGGGCTTGAGCCGAAGTGCCGGCAGTAAAAAGTATCGTTACAATTGTAAGTAGCAAAATATTGATCTTCATAGAAAGGTGTCTTTAAAGGTATAAGATATAATTTATTCTCTTTAAAAAAAGCCGCTCATAAAAAAAGCCTTAAATCATTAAATGATTTAAGGCTTTATAGTAAGGTAGACGATCTACTAAGCTTCTGCCACAGGGACGATGCTTACATATGATCTGTTGTCTTTCTTTTTAGTGAATTTTACAACACCATCCACTCTTGCGTGAAGGGTGTGGTCTTTTCCACCATATACATTCTCACCTGGGTGATGTGTATTACCTCTTTGTCTTACGATGATGTTTCCTGCAATGGCAGCTTGTCCACCAAATATCTTAACGCCTAAACGTTTTGATTCTGATTCTCTACCATTTTTAGAACTACCAACTCCTTTTTTATGTGCCATTTTGTTTGGTTTTAAAGATTAACTTAAAGCGGCAATTAACTCAGCTTTCTTCATAGAAGTATAGCCTGTAATTCCTTTTTCTTTTGCCATTGCTTTCAACTCAGCAACCGTGTTAGAAGAAACATCCTTTGATGCAGTTTCTTGTTTTTTAGCAGCAGGCTTTTCAGCTTTTGGTGCTGCAGCTTTTGCTTTTTTAGCAGGAGCCGCTTTTTTTGCTCCAGAGGCTACAATACTTTCAATTACAATTTGTGTAAGAGATTGTCTGTGACCGTTCTTTACTCTGTATCCTTTTCTTCTTTTTTTCTTGAAAACAATAACTTTATCACCTTTAAGGTGCTTAATGATTTTTGCTCCTACTTGAGCTCCATCGATAGCCGGGGCGCCAACAGTAACTTTATCACCTTCACTTAGCATTAACACATTGTCGAAAGAAACTGATGCTCCTTCTTCTGCTGCTAAACGATGTACAAAGACTTTTTGATCTTTTGCAACTTTAAATTGCTGCCCTGCTATTTCTACAATTGCGAACATAGCGTTTCGTTTATTTATTAATTAATAATTCCGCTTCATTTTAAAGCGGTTGCAAATATAATTGTAATTCCTCTAAAAACAAACACTTTATTTGCTAAAATTTTACTGCCAAATCTTATAAAAAAATACAGTGACGCAAAATTAATTTTTACGCTTTGTTTTTGAAGCTATAAATCATTTCCTATTGGTCAATAAAACTCCTAATAAAATAAAAGCGGTAGCCCCTGCTTGAAACAAAGAAAAACGCTCCCCATCGAGTAGGCCCCATAAAAGGGCCATCACAGGAATGGTATAAGTAACAGAGCTAGCAAATACAGGAGCGCTTACTTGCACTAGCTTATTGAACAACACTTTTGCAACAGCAGTACCCACCAAGGCTAAAATAAGCAAATACCCCAGAGAAACATGTAAAACTGTGTTACCCACAAATTCTAACTCAAAGAACCCAGAGTATCCTAAGACCAAAAAAGCAGGTACTAGCAAAACAATAAAGTTCCCGGCAGCAATGGCCATTGCTGGTAGGTCTTGAAGATACTTTTTTAAAATATTTACATTCAAGGCATAACATACTGAAGCTGCCAAAACCAAAGTGCTATACCAATAATTTTGATTTGGATTTACATCTGCCCCACTCCATATAAGCAACAGGCTTCCAACAAGACCTATGATAACTCCAATTAATTGATTGCGTGAAAACACAATCTTAAACAACACAGCCCCCAAGATTAAAGTAACAATAGGTGTGGTAGCGTTTAAAATTGAAGCTACAGCGCTGTCAATTTGGGTTTCTGCAAAGGCAAATAGAAAGGCAGGAATAAAAGTGCCTAGAAAGGCAGAAATAGTAATCCATTTCCACTGCTGTTTTTTAATTTTTTTTAAAGACCTAAACCCAATAAGCAATAAAAAAATAGCTGCAAATAAAGTACGTAAAGCACCCAATTGCAGGGGCGTCAACCCTACCAATGCCTTTTTAATCAATATAAAAGAACTCCCCCAAACTACAGAGAGAATTATTAAATACAACCATTTTTTATCTATCCCTTTCATAACAACAGCAAAGGTGGTACTAAATATTGAGTTTTAGATATTTGGGAAGTATAAAAAAAACCTAAAATAAATCTTACTTCCACTCAAGAGTTTCCATAAGGTGCATGATGTCTTCACGCAAATAAACAACTGCTGGGTAGATAGAATCAAAATTTGGTTTAACATCAAAATACAAGGATCCTGTAACAAAGTTTTGAAGACTGTCTGTTAGGTAAAAATGAGATTGAGATGCCGCATTTCCATTGATACTATAAAACACACCATAGGTGTTATGGTCTTTATTTTCAAAAAGTTTTTCTGGAATACTTATGGCTATTCTATCATGATTATAGGCTAATTTTTGCGCATCATACAACAAGGAATCTAAATTATTATTGCGCACTTTTTGATAGGTAATATATACCGCAGCTTTCATATCAGGGTAACTAAGTTTAACACCACAATTTCTTGTCTTTACAAGCGAGGCCTGGTTGTTGACATCAAAATCATAGTCACAGTTAGTTTGTGATTTTTTATAAACTGCTCTTGGATAGTCAAGACGCAATTTTGCGTTTGGCTTAACAAGTACATCATCATTACATGCCACAACAAGCAAACAACATAAAAAGAGGATATAGTTTTTCATTAGGCTTTAGGAAGTATGGATAGTTTTATTTGTTTGATACGTTTGTTTTCAAAGGCTTCAATAGTAAATAGATAGTTGTGATAGGTTAATACGTCATTTTGTTTTGGAAAGCCTTTTGATATTTCTAATAAAAAACCAGCCAATGTTTCTGCTTCTCCTTTTTGATCTTCAAAAACAGTAAAATCTTCAAGTCCAATTACCTTATAGAAATCTTTTAAAGGTGTCTTGCCTTCAAAGACATAATTATTTTCGTCTAGTTTAGAGAATATTAAATCTTGGTCATCAAACTCATCACTAATCTCCCCTACAATTTCTTCTATGATATCTTCAAGAGAAATAAGCCCACTTGTACCTCCGTACTCATCTACAACAATGGCCAAGTGCATTTTCATTTTCTTAAACTCATTTAATAAATCATCTAATTTTTTGTTTTCTGGGACAAAATAAGGAGCTCTTATAAGGGAGTTCCAATCCAGAGTTTTGGCATCTATATGAGGAATTAAATCTTTTACATATAAAATTCCTGTAATGGTATCTACATTATCTTTATACACCGGAATACGCGAGTAACCATTTTCTATAATTAAAGGCAAAATCTCATCA
>CBFHMO010000143.1:0-3781 GCA_965656925.1 Patiriisocius sp. | reverse complement strand
TATCTCCACTGGCTCTAGATCTTCCTAGGGCGCGCATAGGAAACTGCCCTGCTTTATAGGCAATTCCAGATTCTTTTAATTGCGCTTCTGTTTTACCAACGCTGGCCACCTCTGGCCAAGTGTACACAACACCAGGAATTAAGTTATAATCTATGTGAGGTTTTTGTCCCGCTAAGATTTCGGCAGCCATAACACCCTCTTCTTCTGCCTTGTGAGCCAACATAGCACCGCGCACCACATCTCCAATGGCATATATGTTTGAAATATTTGTTTGTAGATGATCATTTACATCTACTTGTCCTCGCTCATTGGCTTTAACACCTGCATTTTGAAGTGCAAGGCCATCTGTAAAGGCACGACGCCCAACAGATACTAGACAATAATCACCGGTAAAGCTTACTTGTTTATCTTTCTTGTCTGTGGCGGTAACAGTTACCTTATCTGCCTGTCTTGAAACATTAGACACTTTGTGAGACAAGAAAAACTTAACGCCTTGTTTTTTCATAGCCTTCATTAGCTCCTTGCTTTGGGCAGTATCCATGGTAGGAATAATTCTATCCATGTATTCTATTACAGATACTTCTGCGCCAAGTCTTTTGTATACTTGACCTAGCTCTAAACCTATTACGCCGCCACCTATAACAATCATGTGTTTAGGAATTTCTTTGAGGCTAAGGGCTTCTGTAGAGGTAATAACACGCTCTTTATCTAGCGTAATAAAAGGTAATGTAGCTGGTTTACTACCAGTTGCAATAATGGTATTTGTGGCTTCTATGGTTTGGGAGTTCTCCCCTTTTATATCAATATGGGTTGCATCTTTGAAAGACCCTACTCCCGTAAAAACGTCAATTTTGTTTTTGTCCATTAAAAAATCAATTCCTTTGGTAGTTTGCGATACCACAGATGCTTTTCTTTCGATCATCTTTTTGAAATTAATTTTAACCTCTCCAGGAATATCAATACCATGATCCTCAAAATGCTTCATGGCATCTTCATAATGATGTGAAGAATCTAGAAGGGCTTTACTTGGAATACAACCTACATTTAAACAGGTGCCCCCAAGGGTATTATATTTTTCGATAATTGCGGTTTCCATACCTAATTGTGCGCAACGGATTGCCGCTACATAGCCACCAGGACCAGAACCAATTATTGCAACATCATACTTTGACATAGTACTATTTTTTTTATTTAATATTTTGCTTAGATAGTTAGACACATACCAAGCTTAAATACAAAGGTACACTTATGAAAAGAAGTTTAAAAGTTTATAGGCATTGAAGTTTTTAGACAACTCGTTAATTAAAATTTCCAGAAACATTAAAAGCCGTTGTGTTTTTCACTTCATTTATAGTAAAAGAACTTTGCGTACTACCTATATGCTTTAGAGAAGTTAATTTATTAATCATAAAGTACCTAAAGGCATCCATGTCTTTAACCATTACCTTTAACAAGTAGTCAAATTCTCCACTTACGTGATAACACTCCAACACCTCATCAATTATAGAAATCTTAGCCTCAAAATTTGAAATATTACTCTCTGTATGTTGAGAGAGTTTTACATGACAAAACACCATAAAACCAAAATCAAGATGTTTTTTCTCTAAAAGAGCAACATATTTTTTTATTACTCCATTTCGCTCCAATTTTTTTATACGCTCATACACTGCAGTTACAGACAAGTTTAATCTTGATGATAACTCCTTATTGGTCTGTTTGCTGTCTTCTTGTAGATAATTTAGAAGAGAAAAATCTATAAAGTCTAATTTCATGAAGAAAATTTTTTTAAATATACACAATAAAACAGATATAATTAGATTAAAAAACACACTTTTAACAATTATATAGTATAAATTACTTTATTTTAAACTTAAAGCAAATTAATATTCTATATAAAGCTATATTTGACGTATAATTTATTTCACCTAACAAAATCCTTTTATAATGGCAAAAAAAGAATTTAATCCTGCAAACAACATACAAGACCTTCAATTCTTTGGAGAATCTGGAGGTGTTAACCCATCTATCTCAGATTCATCAACCTATACCTTTCTATCTGCACAAACAATGCTTGACACCTTTGAGGGTAATACAGAGGGTTGTTATTTATACTCTAGACACACTACTCCTTCTAACATGTATTTAGGAGAGGCTCTTGCAGCTATGGAAGGAACCCAGACAGCCAATGTTGCCGCTAGTGGTATGGGAGCCATCACTCCTACCATATTGCAATTTTGTAAAGCCGGAGATCATATCGTATCGTCAAGAACAATTTATGGCGGTACCTACGCATTCTTAAAAAACTTTACACCAAAACTAAACATTGATACTACTTTTGTAGACATTACAAGTCTAGCAGCCGTTGAAGCGGCCATTACACCTGAAACCAAAATCATTTTCTGTGAATGTGTAAGTAATCCACTACTAGAGATAGCAGACATTAAAGGCCTTGCAGCCATTGCAAAAAAACATAATTTGCAGCTTCTTGTTGATAATACATTCTCACCCCTGAGTATCTCACCAATTAAATTGGGAGCAGATGTTGTTATGCATAGTTTAACAAAATTCATAAACGGTAGTAGCGACACTATGGGAGGTGTGGTGTGTGGCTCTCAAGAACTGATAGATTCTTTGCGAGATGTAAATGATGGCGCGTGTATGCTTTTGGGAGCATCTATGGATAGCCTTCGTGCAGCCTCTATATTAAAAAACCTAAGAACCCTGCACATACGCATGCAACAGCACAGCAAAAACGCACTGTATCTTGCTCAAAAATTTGAAGCAGATGGTGTGCGCGCAGTTTATCCAGGATTGCCCTCTCACCCAGGGCATGAGCTATACAACGGCATGATGAATCCAAAATACGGATATGGCGGGATGCTTACCATTGATGCTGGAGAACTAAAAAAAGCGAACAAACTAATGGAACTAATGCAGGAAAGAAATGTAGGATATCTTGCAGTGAGTTTAGGATTTTATAAAACATTATTTAGCGCACCAGGAACCTCAACATCTTCTGAAATACCAGAAGATGAACAAGCACAAATGGGTCTTACAGACGGCCTTATACGCTTCTCTATAGGCTTAGATGATGATATAGAACGTACCTACCAAATAATGCATCAGTGCATGAAAGAGGTGGGAGTCTTGTAAAACTATATTTAGAATAAAATAAAAGAGAGCTGCAGATTTAATTGCAGCTCTTTTTTTGATTTGCATACATCTTCACAAAATCGTAACATTACAAAACAAATAAAAATAGCGACTATGCAACAAGAGAATCTCTCAGATATTAAAATTCAGGAGCAAAAAATTAAAAACAACACACAATTAAGCATCTGGAAGGCCCTTATACCAGTTGTTATATTGATGTCTTTGCTTGCTTATAATATATTTTTAAAAGATGGGGCTTGGCTTGGAGATTACTCAAACCAATATATTTTACTTATTGGTGGAGGTGTTGCAATGATTGTTGGGCTGACAAATAAAGTTTCTATTGGGGGTATGATTAAGGAGGTTATAGAAAACCTAAAAAGTGTATACAAACCCATTATTATACTAATGCTGGTTGGCGCTTTGGCAGGAACTTGGCTTGTTAGCGGTATTATTCCAGCCATGGTGTATTATGGCTTGCAAGTATTAAGCCCAGAAATATTTTTACCGGCATCTGTGATTATTGCAGCTATCATATCTATCGCTACAGGAAGCTCCTGGACCACCTCAGCAACAGTAGGAATAGCACTTGTTGGTATTGGAACAGCCCTTGGTATTAACCCAGGAA
>CBFHMO010000142.1:0-3784 GCA_965656925.1 Patiriisocius sp. | reverse complement strand
CAAGCAACGATAAGTACTGTTAAAAATAAATAGATTAGTTTTTTCATAATGTAAATTGTTTAAAGTTTAAAGTAAATATAATTATTGCTTAATTGATTGATAAAATTATTAAGTAAAGTATGTGTAAACACCAAAAAATAGACGGTAATACAATTTTGCATAAAAGATAAAATCCTCACATACTCCGTACATAAAAACTTGAAAACTTTGTTGAAAACGTTTTACCTCTTTTTCTATTTATAACTATGTGTTTTAGTTTATTGCAAGTATCCTAATATAGAAAACGCAAAACTTAATTATATCTGCGTTATATAAATAGGAAGTATTTAAACTTGGTACATAGAAATACTAAAGACGTTTAGAGAGCCAAGACAATCTCTACAATAATCCTTACAGTTTCCCAGTAAGGTTTGACGTTATAAACTCGGATAGAGTGTGTAAGTGGGTAAGCACAGCAGTTTTTCCTTTGCCAGTAGTAATAGGCAACGCGTGAATAGGTTTTCTGCCTTGATACTGATGGAGGTTCTTCATATGAAAAGAGTAATATCTTTTTTGGGTGAGGTTTGCACAATACATATTTAGATAGAAGGATGTATCAAGTGAAATAGTTTATTAAAAGTAGTTTGAAATAGATATGAATACAACTGGAAAGAAATTTGGAGGTAGACAAAAAGGGACACCAAATAAATTAAGTAATAAGATAAAAGAAAAGCTATCAAAGCTAATAGATGAGGTTATAGCCTCTTTTGATATAGAAGATATGACAAAGGCTGAAAGATTAAAACTAATACAATTAGCAATGCCTTATGTGCTTACAAAACCTCAACAAGAGGAAGTAGAACAACAACAAAATATAACAGTAGAAATAATAGATAGATTAAGTGATTATTCAGATAAACAACTTGATAATGCTATTAGAAATTAATAACCCAAGAGAAGCTATTATAGAAAGCTATATCAAACCAGTTTCATACCAGAACTATATACTCTTTAGAGGAAAAGTGATTGTATGTTTTAGGTAGGAATGGTTATATTTGGGTAAAATAATCACTCTATGAAAAAACTACTCTATTTATTTTTAGCTTTATTAATCCTCGCTTGTAGTAGTGACGATAGTAATAATAAAAATAATAATGTCTCTGATGGACAATACTTTTTTGAAATTGAAATTTGTGGATTAACACATAGTATACAAGGGAATAATGAAGATATGTTTTTAAATGGTCAAAATAGTTGCTCAGCTTTTTTGGGCAATGGAATACAGGCTTTAGGATTTAATTTAACTGATATTACTGCACCAGATTATGTGTCTGGGCAACCAATGAACATTGCATTTGGCATATTAAATCCGCAACTTGGAGCTGATAATACTGGTGTCCTCTCTTTTCAAAGTTCTATTTATAGTGATTTTTTAAATAATTGTGGCGATCAAAATAATATTACTTTTTACTACGATCAATTTGTTGAAAACACCCCGATGGATATTAATAATTATGATCCCCAAAGAATTAATAATATTTCAAACATAAATTTAACAGATCTCGGAACACCACCAACAAATGCTGGGGCATATGGTTCTGGCACAAATATTAAAGGCACATATGAAGGAACTTTGTATTTTCTTGATGACAATACAGACGGAACACCCGACGCAAACTGGAATATTCCTATTCCCATAAAAATATCTTTTAGTGCTGTTAGAGGAAATTAGTGTTAACTAAACCATAGGTATATCTTCCTCCTTCAGTTCAGCTATTTCTAAACCTCTTAAATAGGTTAAATTAACATTTATATTGAAAAAATCCATCACCACCCTCTCAATGAGTAAAAAAAATAAAGTACTATTTGCCTTACTACTTGGTGTAGTGGTATATCTATGGGCAGAACTTTCTGTTGGTATTTTCTTCCAGGACAGCTGGGGAGGGAGTTAATAGCCCTTAATTAAGCGCAACACAACCCTTGTGATTTCTTTTTGTGTTTACAAAAGTTTCTTTTTTATTTGTCTTAATCAATTAAAGTTAATTGTAGTATGAAAACGTAACTTTGCGGCAATCCATTACTTTTACATGATACTATTAAACACACACTAAGCAATAATGAGTAACCCAATCTCTTACAGGCCCGATATTGATGGTTTAAGGGCTATATCTGTCATTGTTGTTATTTTGTTTCATGCAGACTTACTATGGATACAAGGTGGTTTTATTGGTGTTGATGTGTTTTTTGTTATCTCTGGATATTTAATTACAAGGTCTATAGATAAAGAAATGCTTGGCAATGTTTTTTCTTTCAAATCCTTTTATCTGAGACGCATACGGCGTATAATTCCTGTTTTGGTATTTGTTATGTTAGTTGTAACCATACCAGCTTGTTTGTTTTTGTTTGCCAATGATCTAGAGGCATATGGAAGAACCGCACTACACACTATTTTAAGTACAAATAATTTTCATTTATGGATAAATGGGGGGAACTATTTTGCCCAAAACACTGAGCTAATGCCCCTGCTGCACACCTGGTCTTTATCTGTAGAAGAACAGTTTTATTTCATATGGCCGCCAATGCTATTGCTTTTACATCGGTTTTTAAAGCTTAAAAACAGATTGTATTTTATTGTTTTATTTACCGTATTGGGTTTAGCCTTGTCTGTTTTTTTAGCATCAAATTTCCCTAAAGTGGCTTATTTTTTATTGCCAGCCAGACTCTTTGAGCTTTCTTTAGGAGCGGGATTAGCTCTTTTTTGGGATAAAATACCTGAGCTGTCAAAAATTAAAAATAATTGGATTTCTATTGTTGGGGTATTGCTAATACTATTGCCTGTATTTCTATTAAACGGGATGAGCACATTTCCTGGGTTTAATGCTTTTTACCCATGTTTGGGAGCGGTATTACTTATATTGTCTGGGAAAAACTCCCACACGAAAGGAATTGTAAATAGATTATTAACCATTAAGCCATTGGTGTTTATTGGGCTGTTGTCTTATTCTATGTATTTATGGCACTGGCCTATTTTTTCTTTTATTAAGTATTTTGGGCTTGAACTCACCTTAGATAAACTATCGATTGCCCTCACCCTAACAGTGCTGTTGTCTTACTTTTCATGGAGATGGATAGAAAAGCCATTTAGATACAGATTTAAATATAGTTTTTCAAAAACCCTTTTGGTTATTTTATTGCCTAGTTTGCTTCTCATAGGAGCTGTATATGGTGTTTTAGACGGCAAAGACGGCTTCCCACAGCGGCATCCTACCTTAATTGAGTTTGACAAGAAAAACAATTACCCCAATAAACTAAGAAGAAATTGCTATGATGTTTTTAAGGTAGGTAATTGTGATCAGTGCGGGTTAGGAGTTAAAAAAGACACCTTAGACGGTATGCTTATTGGAGATTCTTTTGCTAATCATTCTGCGGCATTTATAGACGTTCTAGCAAAAGATTCTGGCCTTTATTTTCATGACAGCGCCGCAGGAGGATACCCTCTGCTGTATGATGTAGATGACCAAACGGGCGCCCCAACTAGAGATACTGCCTATGGTGAGAAAAGATTGGCCTATGCAAAAAAGTTTAAAACCATCATTGTGGCCACCAACTGGGAACGCTTCATTGATAAAGAATCTAAAAACTATAAGCTGGTCATGGCAACTATTAAAGAGTTACTAGATTTAGGTAAAAATGTAATCATTATTGACCCTCTAAGAACAGTTAGTGAGACAAATCTTCATAAAATGAAATTATTAAAAACCAACAACGGGGCATCTATAGTAAAGCAGGATCTTTTAATTCCTTT
>CBFHMO010000141.1:0-3789 GCA_965656925.1 Patiriisocius sp. | reverse complement strand
ATTTGAGCTATTATCTAGCTCATTAAAGTTGTTTAATGTTGCCCATGGTACTGTCCTGTCATACAAAATACCGGTTGTAAAATCTGTCTGGTCTATATCTACCAGCATGCTGTCAACTTTTGTTTGTATGGGTGTTTGTGAATTTGATTTGAAAAAAAATAGCAATACTATTGCGTAAAGAGATAGATTTCTCATAATTTTGAAGTATTAATGATTGAAAATTTTTGAAACTTTTTAGTTATTATTTTTAGGATGCCATTACAGTGGCATCCTTTTTTTTGGCTATTTCATAGTGTGTTTATGTTTATTGCTGCGGGGAGATTTACTTTTTTAGGGGCATTTTTTGCTGCAACTGTTGTAAGATAAACAACAGGCCCCCAGGCTTTTATATTACTGAGGATACACTAGACTCCAAATAGTGTCATTTATATCTTTAAATTGAATAATTCCGAAATCATAATCATACAGTATTTCATTTACATTTTGTAAAAGGGGCCCAAACCTGTCATCATTACCAGATTCATTACTATTAGTGTTTATTGTAATCACCTTGTTGAATTGATGCCCATTAATGCTAACAGATGATGTTGTTTGGCCTTGGTATTGGTTTGTAAAAATGTTTACTGAGTTTTGAATTTCATCGATGAATGAAAACAGCGGTAGATTCCAAATGGGGAAGTTTATACCCCTGTTTAGGGTGTTGTTATTTTTTGAGAAGATGTAGTTTACTAGTGCATAGGGTTCTGTGCTAGGGTTTTCAAGGATCTCTAACTGTATTATTTTGCTGTCATAGTAGTTTTCAAGCAGCCCTTCTCCTCCAGATAATGAACCATCAGAGTAGGATGCATTTTTGCTTGTCTGGTTTTCTAGTACTCTAAAATGTAGTGTATCTCCACTTTGATTTACATATGGTATTGTTTGGCCCGCAACATATTGATAGTTTATCATAAAAGAGCGGTCTTGATTATTAAAGGTGTAGTAGGGTGCATCTGTATTTTCTTGGTTTAGGTCTAAAGAACAAGACCAAAACAATAAAAAGCTAAGGGATACAAAAACTATTTTAATTGGATTTTTCATATTTAAATATTTTAGTGTTTACTAATTTTTTTTCTAAGTACCGTGTTGTTGTCAAATTTGATCTCTACAATATATACTCCTTGTGGTAATGAGCTGATATCTAATTGAGTGCTGCCAATTATTTCTGGTTTTATGATTTGGCCATGTATAGAAATTAACTTTATTGAAACAATATCCTCTTCAGATTCAATATTTATGATACTTTGGGTTGGGTTTGGATATATCACCAGATGTATTTCTTGGTTTTTTCCAACATTTAAAAGACTACAATTTTCTGAGAAAGTTACTGGATGGTCAACGTGCTGAATAATAAAAATTGCTAATGGTGAGTTTACATCATCTATACAGACCCTATCTAATTGAGGTAGGTTTGTAAAATTACTAGGGAATGTACTGCTAATATCTATAGCATTATTGTTTTGGTTTTTTATGTTTAGCTCCTGCAAAAATAGGCTGTTTCTAAGATCAATCTTCTCTAAGGCAGGATTTGCGCTTACATCCAAATGCTGCAGGATACTGCCGCTGAGGTTTACTTTTTTGAGCCCAGAGAGCGTCTCTAATTCCAGGGTTGTTATTTGGGTAGTAATTAATTCAAGCTCTTCTAGAAGGGGTGTTGTACTTAGGTTAATTTCTTGCAAAGGGTTGTTGTTTAAAATAATTATTTCAAGCTTCGTGTTTTGAGTTAAATTAATGTTTGAGAGGGAGCAATTCTCTACCACCAAATCTCGTAATAATATGTTTTGGGATATGTCTAAATTTTCAAGGCTCATCTGGGATACTAAAAGACTTCTTAAATTAAGGTTATTTGTTACATCTAGGCTACTAAGGCTATTGTTATACATAGAAAGTAGCTTTAATGCAGCATTTTGGCTCACATCAATCTGTGAGATGTTATTGTTGTTTACCCTTAAGTTCTCTAGGGCTAGAAGTTGCGAGACATCAATACTGGTTAGCTCATTATTACTTGCATTTATTGTTTTTAAATTTATAAATGCCTCAATACCCGTTAGATCTATAATATTTTGCTCGCTGGCGGTATCTCCAGAGAGGTATAGACTTGTGGTAACTGCTAGGGCTTCATTTTGTTGTATTTCTCCATCTTCATTGGTGTCTATTACAGGATCATGAGTAAGGAGTCTTATTTTAAATATTGGGTCAGGGATCGATATATCTTGGGCCATTAATAACCCTGGAAATAATAAAACTAAAATATAGATGTAAGGATTAATCTTGTGCATAATTTATAATCTTTATATAATACACCGGGAAGTAACTGGTCTAAAATTAATTTTTTTTTAGATACAAGCCCTTCTTTTTTGCTATTTAAAAAGTATTGTATATACACATTCATGAATTGGCACCTAAGGTGTATTAAAACCTATTGTTGTTTGGTTAAGGCGACTATCTTTGGTGACATGATATATGTTACACTATCCTCTTTTATGCATCACAACCAAAAGTGTATCTCTTTGAAATTTCCATACAGTTTTGAGGCCAAACAATACATAAAAAATGGCCATGGTGTTAGGTGGTCTAAAACCTTTCGTTGTTTTTATGTACTTGATAAGGGGTCTAACAGGGCTTTATTAGTTGGTTATTTAAAAGCGGGAGGGTTTCATGTGAGTGTCACTAAAATTAAAAACAAGCAAAGTATTGGTAAAGATACTTCACCGCTTAAGGGTGATCTTGGTCAAGAAAAGCAACTTGTGTACAGTGAGTTTATTTCTTTTTTAAAAGGGAAACGCTATAGTGAAAGCACCCTAAAAGTGTATGGGCATTTTGTGTTTTGTTTTTTAAAGCACACTGATAATAAACCTCTAGAATTGCTGGACCAAAATGATGTGAGGCTCTTTATAGAAAAAAGTGTGGGGGTGTTAAATTATGCGGTAAGCACCCACAGGCAAATGGTAAGCGCCTTAAAACACTTTGCCTACTTTTATCCAGCCTGTGCCATCAATGCAGAGGCTATATTTATGCCCAGAAAAGACAAGAAGCTTCCAGAAATATTAAGCATCCAGGAGGTTTTAAGGTTGATAGAAGTTACCAAGAACATAAAGCACAAAACCATAATTGCTATGTTGTATGGCTCTGGACTTAGAATAGGGGAGTTGTTGCAGTTACAACTCAAAGACTTTGATTTTGACAGAGATCAACTGCATATAAGAAATGCTAAGGGTAGAAAAGATAGATATGCCACCATTGCAAAAAGTGTACACCCATTATTAAAAAGCTATTACTCAAGTTATAAGCCTACCATCTATTTCATAGAAAACCCTAATGGGGGCCTCTATAGTGCTGGATCTGTACGATCTTTTTTGAAGAAAAGTTGCGGTGCTGCGGGTATTCATAAAAAGGTAACACCCCACACTCTGCGCCATAGTTATGCCACTCATTTACTAGAACAGGGTACAGACATACGGTATATTCAAGAATTGTTAGGCCATAGTAAGCCAGAAACCACAATGATATACACCCACGTTACCCAAAAAAGTCTCAGAGATATAAAAAGTCCTTTAGATACTTCCCTAAATAATCTATCTTTACGGAATAACAACAACAATACATCACTTTTATACTGATCAAGTTACCGTATAACAGCTATAAAGATGATCATATAACACGTTGTAGTGCATTTGAAGAAACAAAAGGAATTTAATAAATATGAAGAAATTAATAAATATGCGCATTAATAAAAATGAATGGATATCATTT
>CBFHMO010000140.1:0-3826 GCA_965656925.1 Patiriisocius sp. | reverse complement strand
TACAAAACACTGTATCTCTAAGAGTTACCTATTTTTTAGATTATAATAATGTTTCCTATATATTTAATAAAAAATAAGCTTCTTCGAGATATCCCGTATAAATAGCAAAGAACATTTTATCTTGTGCAATAATGTGAGTATTTTGCTTGTTTAAAACTATATAAATAAAATACTATGAAAAAGTTTTATATCTCTATACTTGCAGGTTTGCTCCTTTTTCCAGGATGCTTTGAGGACTTGGATGATATTCCTGTTTCTACCTTAGAAATTAATTTAGAAATTCAAAATTTTATCTATCGTGGTTTAAATTATTTCTATTTATATAAAGCAGACACCCCAGAGCTTGCCAATGACGCCTTTTTATCTAATGAGGATAGAAACAGTTTCTTGGAAGGTTATGAGTCTCCCGAGGCCTTATTTGAGTATTTAAAATCTGACCAAGACCGTTTTAGCTTCCTTACAGATGATTATGTTTCCCTAGAAAATAGACTAAGCGGCGTAACACTTAATAATGGTATGGAGTTTGGCTTGGTTTTTTACCCAGATGGAAGTGGCAAAGTGTTTGGATATGTGCGGTATGTACTACCCAATTCTAGCGCTGCAAACAATGCTTTGCAACGAGGAGATATTTTCAACACCATAGATGGCCAACAAATAGATGAGTCTAATTATAATGATTTATTAGCCCCAGACACCTACAGTATTGGCCTAGCAACCTTTGACGGAGTTACCATTACTCCTACTCAAACATCAATTGAACTCACAAAATCACAAATCACAGAAAACCCAATACACATTGCTACAACCCTTACCATAGAAGGGCAAAAAGTAGGATACTTGATGTATAACGCTTTTACAAGAGATTTTGATCCAGAGTTAAATGCGGTTTTTGCTGAGTTTAAAAACCAAGGCGTTGAGCACCTTATTGTTGATTTAAGATACAATGGTGGTGGTTCTGTAGAAACAGCAGTAGATCTATCTTCTATGATAACGGGGCAGTTTAATAGCCAAGTATTTTACACAGAGCAGTGGAACCAAGACCGGCAAGGGCAGTATGCAAGTCCTGGACTGTTTAATTCTGAAATTTCAAATGGTGATTTAATTAATAGTTTAAATCTAGACCAGGTATACATCATTACAAGTGCTCGCTCTGCCTCTGCCAGCGAACTTGTTATTAATGGTCTAGCACCTTATATTACTGTTACCCAAGTGGGAGACACCACTACGGGTAAATTTCAAGCTTCTTTTTTACTATATGATGCTCCAGCGCCAAACTTTAATAGGTCACAGGCGAATGTAAATCATACCTACGCCATGTTACCACTTGTTTTTAAAACAGCAAACGCCGCAGGAAACACAGATTATGTAGATGGGCTAATCCCAGATATAGAACAAAAAGAAAACTATGCAAATCTAGGGCAATTAGGAACCATAACAGAACCCCTACTTGCAGAAACACTTAACCAGATATTTCCTGGGCTTGCTCCTACAACAGTGTTTGATAGTTTTACAGAAATTGGAGACAGCAACAGCAATAATATTCTGGAAGGTATTATGTTTATTGAGAAATAACTAAATGTGTAATACACAAACTGCCTAAAGAAAATCAAAACACCTATGATAACAGTAAAAAATATCCACAAATACTATGAAAAACTACATGTTTTAAAAGGTGTAGATCTTCATATAAAAAAAGGAGAAATTGTATCTATCGTAGGGGCTTCAGGGGCTGGAAAAACCACATTACTTCAAATTTTAGGAACTCTTGATGGTTTTGACAAAGGATCGTTAACTATTAATGATACCCAAATAGCTTCTTTAAACAAAAAACAACTCGCAGGTTTTAGAAACAACTCTTTGGGATTTATTTTCGAATTTCACCAATTGCTTCCAGAGTTTACTGCCCTTGAAAATGTATGTATACCTGGATTTATAAAAAAAACAAACAAAGCAGAGGTAGAAAAAAAAGCCAAAGAGCTTCTTGCTTTTTTGGGATTAAGCTCTAGAGAGAATCATAAACCCAACGAGCTATCTGGAGGAGAACAACAACGAGTGGCTGTTGCCAGAGCGTTAATTAACAACCCAGCAATTATTCTAGCTGATGAACCTAGTGGAAATCTAGATACAGAGAGCGCAGAAAATCTTCATAATCTATTTTTTAAACTAAGAGATGAGTTTGGGCAAACCTTTGTTATTGTTACACATAATACAGATTTAGCTGCTATGGCAGATAGAAAACTAACCATGCAAGATGGTACTATAATTACTCAATAGAGCACTCTTTTTGAGCTAAACGGTACACTTAGAAATCATCATATATATCTAAAAATGAAGCTTGACAAAACTCAATTAAAAGATTTTTTAGACCAAAAAGTACTACAGTACAACACCCGAGATTTTATAGGTACAGATCCCATCCAAATTCCGCACCATTTTAAAGAGAAAGAAGATATAGAAATTTCTGGGTTTTTAATAGCCACTATTGCCTGGGGAAACAGAAAAAGTATTATCACAAATGGAGAGCGTTTATTAAATATCATGGGCAACTCTCCTTTTGATTTTGTTTTAAACTACACAGAAAATCATAAAAAATACACCAAAGGTTTTGTGCACAGAACTTTCAATGAACAGGATCTACACACCTTTTTCTTGGCCCTTTCCAATATCTACAAAAAACACCATGGCCTAGAGGCCGTATTTTCAAAAAACGTTACAAATCAAAGTATGCAACCTGCCATACATGCTTTTAAAAAGGTATTTTTTGAGATTTCACACCTTCCTAGAACACAAAAGCATGTGAGTGATCCTTTAAAAAATAGTGCTGCAAAGCGTATTAATATGTTTTTAAGATGGATGGTTCGTCAAGATTATACTGGAGTAGATTTTGGTATCTGGAACAGCATCTCTCCAGCCGTTTTGTCCTGCCCCTTAGATGTGCATAGTGCCGGTATTGCTAGAAAGTTAGGTATTTTAACGCGTAAACAAAATGATGGTAAAGCCTTACTAGAATTAGATACGGCACTGCGTAAAATGGATCCTGTAGATCCCGTTAAGTATGATTTTGCACTTTTTGGCTTGGGCGCCTTTGAGAAGTTTTAAAAGTATAAATTGCTTTAATGTTATTATTTGATCTTAATTAACTTCGGTTTTTTATCTTTGCTGAAATAGTATATACCTAAATGCAGTTTAAATACCCGGAACTTCTCTACGCTCTTTTTTTACTACTGATTCCTATTTTAATTCATTTATTTCAACTCAGACGCTTTCAAAAAGTGGCTTTTACCAATGTTTCCTTTTTAAAGAAAGTAAACATGCAAACACGCAAAAGCTCCCAAATAAAGAAATGGCTTGTCCTGCTTTTAAGATTACTTGCTGTTGCAGCAATTGTAATTGCATTTGCTGAACCTTTTAAAGCCTCTACAACGGCATTAAACAGCGCTAAAGAAACTACCCTTTATATAGACAACTCCTTTAGTATGCAGGCCAATGGACCAAAAGGACCTTTATTAAATAGTGCATTACAAGAGCTGTTAACCAAAATACCTCCAAAGGCTACCATTAACTGGTTTACCAATACTTCTTCAAAAAAAGGGGCCAGTGTCCAGGAAGTAAAAGAAGACTTTTTAAAACTAAGCTATACTCAAAAACAGCTTAGCGCAAAACAAGTTTTATTAAAAGCCAATGGGTTTTTCAGCAAAGATGAAACATCAGATAAAAGGTTGATATATATATCAGACTTTCAAAAAAATGAAGCCTTTCCAAAAGTAAGTGATCGCTTTAAGATAGATGCGGTTCAGTTAAAACCCCTTTTGCAGCAAAACATTGC
>CBFHMO010000139.1:0-3842 GCA_965656925.1 Patiriisocius sp. | reverse complement strand
TTGTTTACTAAACAAATAGTGGCCTGTCACTCATCATGCTGTTTACCATTATAGCAATTTCATCAAGTTTACTGTCTGAATCGTGGTTTGTGATTGCTGCATCAATAAAATCTACAATTTGTTGCATGTCTGTCTCTTTCAAACCGCGAGTGGTAATTGCAGGAGTACCAATACGGATACCACTAGTTACAAAGGGAGATTTATCATCAAAAGGTACCATGTTTTTATTCACGGTAATATCTGCCTTGCCAAGGGCCGCTTCTGCCTCTTTACCAGTAATGTTTTTATTTCTTAAATCAATAAGCATCATGTGGTTGTCTGTCCCGCCACTAATAATTTCATATCCTTTTTCTATAAAAGCCTCTGCCATGACAGTTGCATTTTTTTTAACCTGAATCATGTAATGTAAAAACTCATCTGTTAGGGCCTCTCCAAAGGCAATTGCCTTTGCAGCTATAATGTGCTCTAAAGGTCCTCCTTGATTTCCTGGAAAAATACCACTATCCAATAAAGAAGACATCATGCGTTTGTTCCCGTTTTTAAGGGTAATACCAAACGGGTTTTCAAAATCTTTACCCATCAATATAAGACCTCCACGAGGTCCTCGAAGGGTTTTGTGTGTCGTGGTAGTAATTACATGACAATGCGGTACTGGATCTGCGATGATTCCTTTGGCAATCAAACCTGCTGGATGTGCAATATCTGCCAGCAGTATGGCCCCTACTTTATCAGCAATAGCTCTAAAACGCTTATAATCTATCTCCCTGGAATAAGCAGATGCGCCAGCAATAATCATTTTAGGTTGCTCTTTTATGGCTATGGCCTCAATTTTATCATAATCAAGCATTCCGGTTTCTTTCTCTACACCATAAAAAACTGGATTGTACAGCCTTCCACTAAAATTAACTGGGCTACCATGAGTTAAATGGCCACCGTGTGCTAAATCAAACCCTAAAAAAGTATCTCCAGGTTTTAAACAAGCATGAAAAACAGCTGTATTAGCCTGAGAACCACTGTGAGGCTGAACATTTGCGTAGGCAGCACCAAACAACGCTTTTGCTCTGTCAATGGCTATTTGTTCTACTTCATCAACAATTTCACAACCTCCGTAATACCGTTTACCAGGATATCCTTCAGCGTATTTGTTTGTTAGTACAGATCCTGCTGCATCCATAACTTGTTGGCTGGCAAAATTCTCTGATGCTATAAGCTCCAAACCGTCTAATTGGCGCTGGTGCTCTGCTTGGATTAATTCAAAAATTTGTTCGTCTCTTTTCATAATATAAGTCTAATGCTAATTGCTTTTTTTGTGTTCAGAAATAGTGCTAATAATACCTAATTTAGCCTTTTTAAACAAAACTATTTCCGAAGAAAAAAAACAGTAAAACTATCTTTGTGTTAATTAAACATCAAAAATAGTAAAAGCAATCGTTACCTATTCTTAAAATTATATATTTGATATATATTTTACTAACAGAAATTAACAACTATGCCCTTAACAGCAAACGACCCCTCAAGAGTTTCATGGATTGACGTTCCTCAAAAAAGTGATTTCCCTATACAAAACATTCCATTTGGCGTGTTTTTAACACGTGACGACATCATCACAATTGGTACCCGTATTGGTGATACTGCCATAGATTTGGGCGCTTTACACCAGCTTGGATACTTTAAAGGAATTGACCTAACAGAAGATATTTTCCTGCAAGATAGTTTGAATGACTTTATTGCAGATGGACGTAAAACATGGAGACTGGTAAGAAATCGTATCAGTGATATTTTCTTGAAAAGCAACCAAGAATTACAAACAAATAGAGCGCATTGTGACAAAATATTATTTGCCCTTGATCAAATTGAAATGCAGCTCCCTGTAGATGTTGGAGATTACACAGATTTTTACGCAAGTAAAGAACACGCAACAAATGTTGGAAGTCTGTTTAGAGACCCAGAGAATGCATTACTACCAAATTGGCTTCATATTCCTATTGGCTACCACGGAAGAAGTTCATCTATAATACCATCGGGCACACCAGTGAGAAGACCTTACGGGCAAACCAGACCTGGAGAAGATGGAGTTCCAGGATTTGGACCAAGTAAATTACTAGATTTTGAACTAGAAATGGCATTTATAACCACAGATGCCAATGATTTAGGTAAGCGTGTTGGTATTCAAGAAGCAGAAGATTACATATTTGGTTTGGTACAATTTAATGACTGGAGTGCCAGAGATATACAGGCCTGGGAGTATGTACCCCTTGGACCTTTTTTAGGTAAGAGTTTTGCCTCTACGATTTCTCCCTGGATTGTAACACTTGACGCGCTTGAGCCTTTTAGAACTCAAGGGCCAAAACAAGTCCCGACGCCACTACCCTATTTGCACCAAAGCGGCCCCATGAATTTTGACATTAATCTTGAAGCATCTATTGCGCCAAAAGACGGAGCACCAACACTTGTATGTAAGTCAAACTTTAAATATATGTACTGGTCTATGGCGCAGCAATTAACCCATCACACTCTAAATGGTTGTAACCTTCGAAGTGGTGATATGATGGGAAGCGGAACCATCTCTGGACCTACCAAAGATAGTTACGGCTCTATGTTAGAACTTACCTGGAAAGGTCAAAATCCCCTTACACTTAATGATGGTAGCCAACGTAAATTTATTAATGACGGAGATACTGTTAAAATGACGGCCTACTGCCAGAAAGATGGCCTTAGAATTGGTTTTGGTACTTGTGATGGTGAAGTTTTACCAGCTCTAGAATAAGAAAATGTAGTATTAATTAAAAGGGGTATCTTTAATAAAAAATACAATCATGAAAAATTTATATTTCTTATTCATAGCGCTATTGTTTAGTGTAACAGCCAAGGCTCAAGACACTTTTTCTATCATAGCCGTTGATCCTGCCACAGGTGATATTGGATCTGCAGGAGCATCCTGCGTTGATGGTGCTGCAAATTTTGGAGGTATTATAGATATTATCACCAAAATTATACCTGGCCGTGGAGGTGTAAATAGCCAAGCCTATGTATGTATCCCAAACTCAAACCTTAATAATGCCATTAGCCAAATGGAAAATGGAGCAAGCCCTGATGAGATTGTAGCGTTCTTATTAAATAATGATTCTTGTAATTCTCAAAATTTTAATCCTGCGTATAGACAATATGGTATTGCAGATTTTAACACCGATGGGGAGCCAAGAAGTGCGGGTTTTACTGGAGATTCTACCGATGATTACAAAGAAGATATTCAAGGCCCAACCTATAGTGTGCAAGGAAATATTTTGTTGAATGAAACCGTGCTAAACAACATGCAAGCTAATTTTAATAGCACTACGGGTACTTTGGCAGATAAACTAATGGCTGCCATGCAAGGAGCAAATTTTGCAGGAGCAGACTCTCGTTGCTTGGCAAGAGGTACCTCCTCTACCTCTGCATATTTATTGGTATATAAAGCAGATGATGATATAGACAACCCGTTTTTGCGTTTAAACATTGAAGAAATGCCATTTGGAGAAGAACCTATAGACTCTTTACAGATATTATACAATCAATTTCTAGGAGCCAATGACATTGCTTTAAAAGATAAATTAACGCTATACCCTAACCCAACAGATGCAATGTTTACCCTAAAATTTGAACCGGGGGTGCTCATTAAAAAACTTAGTATTAGTGACGTGCAAGGAAAAATACTACTACAGCCTAAAATAGAAGTGTTACATCAAGGATCCATTACTATAAACACATCATCGTTGATTAGAGGTATTTACTTTTTGAATGTGGCTACTGTGAAAGGAAATCAAGCAATAAAGTTTATTAAAAAATAAAGTTTGTAATATCTT
>CBFHMO010000138.1:0-3873 GCA_965656925.1 Patiriisocius sp. | reverse complement strand
ATCTTCAAATATTTCTTCTACACCATAATCTATAAGTTCCAGTTCTAATTCTTCAAGGTCTAAATCTCCTATGTTCACTCTAAAATTACACAGGTGGTCAAACATAAAAACCACAGACCCAGAGGTACCCATATTACCATCACATTTGTTGAAATAGGAACGCACATTTGCAACAGTTCTGGTATTGTTGTCTGTCGCTGTTTCTATTAATATGGCAATACCATGTTGTGCATATCCTTCAAATAATACTTCCTTATAATCTCCTAGACTCTTATCACTAGCCCGTTTGATGGCACGCTCTACGTTATCTTTAGGCATGTTCAAAGACTTAGCGTTTTGTATAACTGCACGCAGTCTAGAATTTGAATCTGGATCTGGGCCTGCTTCTTTGACCGCCATTACAATGTCTTTACCAATTCTGGTAAAGGCCTTACTCATGGCAGACCAACGTTTCATTTTTCTTGCTTTTCTGAATTCAAAAGCTCTTCCCATAATAATTTTTTTAAGTAAAAGCCAAATATAAAAAATACACACTCCAAAAACCAACTGTATAATCAAAAGTTTCATTTCAGAAGTTAGTACGCGTATATTTTAGCTCTTTGTGTTTGTTGCCCATGCCATATTTTTTCAAAAAAGAATTTTTTTCGAAAAATACTCTTAAACTCGTATGGTAGAAGTCACAAAAGAACGTAATTTTGCAACTTGCATAAATTCTCATAATTGTGGCTATAGACACTTCCAATAGTATAGACGAAACAAAAACTGGTAAAGATTTATACTCCTACCAAAAAGGGGCGATTGATAAGATTTTTACTGCATTTGATGATGCTCCACAAGACTATCATTTGCTATACCAACTACCAACTGGTGGTGGAAAAACAGTTATTTTCTCTGAGATAGTACGACAATACCTTAAAAACCACGATAAGCGTGTGCTGATAATGACACACCGTATCGAACTATTAACCCAAACCTCCAAAATGCTCACAGAGTTTGGAGTCATAAATAAAGTGGTTAATAGTACTGCAAATCTTGATGACCAAGACCAGTATAGTTGTTTTGTAGCTATGGTGGAGACACTAAATAATAGACTTCAAGATGAAAAATTTGACATCAGTAATATTGGCCTTGTAATTATAGATGAGGCGCATTACAACTCATTTACTAAGTTGTTTGGCTACTTTGATAAGTCTTTTATTTTGGGAGTAACGGCAACACCTTTGAGTTCAAACATTAAACTACCCATGAATGACAACTACAATGAACTCATTGTAGGGGAGACCATTGAGGCTTTGATAGAAAATGAGTTTTTATCTAGAGCAAATACCTACAGTTATAACGTAGGGCTAACTTCTCTAGAGATAGGAGCTAATGGTGACTACACGGTAAAATCTTCTGAAGATTTATACACCACCAATGACATGCTTAGCAAACTCATGCATGCCTATGAGGAGCATTCTAAGGGTAAAAAGACTTTGATATTTAACAACGGTATCAACACTTCTTTACATGTATATGATGCCTTTAATTATGCAGGATACCCTGTAAGACACCTAGATAATACGGCAACCAAAAAACAAAGACAAGAAATTCTGGAGTGGTTTCATATAACACCAGATGCTATTTTAACTTCTGTTAGTATTTTAACAACAGGTTTTGATGAGCCAACCGTAGAGTCAATTATATTAAATAGAGCTACCAAATCTTTGACACTTTACTATCAAATGATTGGCCGTGGTTCTCGTATTTTGAAAGACAAATGTACTTTTGATGTAATAGATCTTGGTAATAATTTTCATCGTTTTGGACCTTGGGGTGCAGATTTGGATTGGCAACGAATTTTCAGATCACCAAACTATTACTTAGATAACCTGATGGATGATGAAGAGCTGGAAAGCTACTTTATCTATGAGATGCCAGAAGAGTTAAGAGCAGCGTTTTCAAAGTCTGAAAACGTCACCTTTGACATTAAAAAAGCCTATACAGACTCTGTTAAGGCTGGACACTCGTCGAAAGTTATATTAGAGCGTTCTATTGCTCAACATGCTCTAATATGCTCACAGAACAGTGAAGATGTGTATGACGCTTTAATTTTGGCAAAGAAATTGGGCGATGATATAGATTTTAGAATAGAGCGGTATTCAAAATGCATAAGTAAAAGCACACATAATTTTATAAGTTGGCTTAAAAACGATTACAGGTTAAAACTTCGCAGTCATCTAAGAGAGAACTTTGATGACATCTATGAAGGCATCCACGGGCATCCTCCCGTAGAATAAAGGAGCATATTATTCGTCTTTTCTTGGATGAAATTTGGTGATGGTTTCTTGTAAAAAAGAAGTTTCTATGTGGGTATAAATCTCTGTGGTAGTGATACTTTGATGTCCTAACATTTGCTGTATAGCTCTTAAATCTGCGCCATTTTCTAACAGATGTGTTGCAAAAGAGTGTCTAAAGGTATGTGGGCTAATTACTTTATCAATACCTGCTTTTGCTGCCAGCTGTTTTATAATGGTAAATATCATGGCTCTTGTGAGTTGGTTTCCTCTTCTATTTAAAAATAAAGTGTCCTGGGCCTTGACCATTATTTTTTGATGTACCCGAACTTCTTTTTTGTACAATTCTATGAATTTTATAGTAGCATCTCCAATGGGTACAAAACGTTGTTTATCTCCCTTTCCTGTAATTTTTATAAACCCTTCTTTAAAGAATAAATCTGAAATTTTAAGACTTGTTAACTCACTCACCCTTAAGCCGCATCCGTAGAGGGTTTCAAGCATTGCTCTGTTGCGTTCTCCTTGTGGGCTAGTAAGGTCAATGGCACTTATGAGTTGGTCTATCTCCTCTATGGCGAGGGTATCTGGAAGTTTTCTGCCAATTTTTGGACTTTCAATAAGCTCTAAAGGGTTTGTTTCTCTGTAGTTTTCAAAGATGAGATAATTAAAAAAGCCTTTTAAGCCAGAGATGATTCTACTTTGAGATCTTGGGTTTACATCTTTGGCTATGGTGTAAATAAATTCTTTTAAAACTTCTGGCTTAATTGCAATAGCAGTAGTGTGTATTTTAGAATCATCAAGCCAGGTTATTAATTTTTTAATATCCAAGGCGTAATTGTCTATTGAGTTTTCAGAAAGTCCTCTTTCAATTCTCAAATAGCTTTGATAATCTTTTAATGCCTGTTGCCATTTCATGGATTTGGGAATCTAAAATTTTAATTTAATAACAAATTAAAGATACGAATAACAAATGTGTTTGCCTTGGTATAAGTATATTTGATGTATAAATTAAAAATATATTAAATGAAAAATTTAGTACTAATAGTAGTTACTTTTTTTATAAGCACTACCGTATTTTCTCAAGAGTTAGATCTAGGAATTAAACTAGGATCTAATTTTGCGTCTATAAGTGATGCCCAACAAGGTTCATCGACAAGAACAGGGATCCAGGCAGGTATCTTTGGGGGTGTAAAGTTTAATGACAAAATAGCCATTAAGCTTGATGTATTGTATTCTCAACAAGGGGCAGATTTTGATGCAGGAACCTTTGATTTAACCTATGTAAACCTTCCCTTTGTACTAAAGTACTACCTTGTTAGTGGTTTACACATACAAGCAGGACCTCAGTTTGGTATTTTAGTTGACGACTCCATTAAAGACTTATATGAAGAAATTGTTGAAGCAGAAACCTCAGATATTTCTGGAATTATTGGTGTAGGGTATGATCTTCCTTTAGGTCTTCGTGTAGAAGGAAGGTATAATTTTGGTCTTACAGATATATTAGAAGATTCTAATATTAAAAACTCTGTTTTAACCCTTTCAGTTGGTTTCTCATTTTTGTAAAACACACACACTTTTATTTATATTACTGTAAATA
>CBFHMO010000137.1:0-3906 GCA_965656925.1 Patiriisocius sp. | reverse complement strand
CGAGTTCAATTCTCGTCATTGGCTCAAAAAAAAGACAAGTATAAATACAATTGAACACTAATATATAACTAAGTTAAACTAAATACAAAATGGCAAAGGCAACATATGATCGTTCGAAACCACACCTTAATGTAGGTACTATTGGACACGTAGATCACGGTAAAACAACATTAACAGCTGCGATTACTAAGGTACTATCGGATGCTGGATTTTCAGAAGCATCAGCTTTTGATCAAATTGACAACGCTCCAGAAGAAAAAGAGCGTGGTATAACAATTAACTCTTCGCACGTTGAGTACGCGACGGCTAACCGTCACTACGCACACGTTGACTGTCCAGGTCACGCCGATTATGTAAAGAACATGGTTACGGGTGCTGCACAAATGGATGGAGCAATACTAGTTGTTGCTGCAACTGATGGACCAATGCCACAAACACGTGAGCACATCCTTTTAGGACGTCAGGTAGGTATTCCACGTATCGTTGTATTTATGAACAAGGTAGATATGGTTGATGATGAGGAATTACTTGAATTAGTAGAGATGGAGATCAGAGATCTTTTATCTTTCTACGAGTATGATGGTGATAATGGACCTGTAATTGCTGGTTCTGCACTTGGTGCACTTAACGGTGAGCAAAAATGGGTTGATACTGTTATTGAGTTAATGGCAGCTGTTGATACATGGATCGAAGAGCCGTTAAGAGAGGTAGATAAGCCTTTCTTGATGCCTATTGAAGATGTATTCTCAATTACTGGTCGTGGAACTGTAGCTACAGGTCGTATCGAAACTGGTATCGCAAACACTGGGGATCCTGTTGAGATCATTGGTATGGGAGCTGAGAAATTAACTTCTACAATTACTGGTATTGAAATGTTCCGTCAGATCCTTGATAGAGGAGAAGCTGGAGATAACGCCGGTATTCTTTTAAGAGGTATTGAGAAATCAATGATCTCAAGAGGAATGGTAATTGTTAAGCCAGGATCTGTAACACCACATGCTAAGTTTAAAGCTGAGGTGTACGTACTTAAAAAAGAAGAAGGTGGACGTCACACTCCATTCCATAATAACTACAGACCACAGTTTTACGTTCGTACAACTGATGTAACAGGTAACATTTCTCTTCCTGATGGAGTTGAAATGGTTATGCCTGGAGATAACTTAACTATCCATGTTGAGCTAATTTCTGCAATTGCAATGAGCATTGGTCTACGTTTTGCTATCCGTGAAGGTGGTAGAACTGTAGGAGCAGGTCAGGTAACTGAAATTTTAGACTAAAAATTAGTCTATAGTATATAGAGTAAAGGTGTTCCGTTTTTTCGGGACGCCTTGACTTTTATAACGGGTTTAGCTCTTTTAGAGTGAAATAATCCATACGGGATTAGCTCAGTTGGTAGAGCACTGGTCTCCAAAACCAGGTGTCGTGAGTTCGAGTCTCCCATCCCGTGCATATTTACTGAAATTTTATTATTTCAGTATCAGAAAAAATAAATACCCATAAAGATGGTAAACTATATTAAAGAGTCTTATAACGAATTAAAAAATCACGTAACGTGGACGCCTTGGTCTGAAGCGCAACGTCTTACTGTTATTGTTGCTGCATTTTCTGTAGTATTAGCATTAGTAGTTTGGGGTGTTGATACTGTTTTTAGCGGCGTTATATCTTATTACTTTGAGCTAATTAAATAATAAGCATGGCCGAAACAAAAAGTACAAAAAAGTGGTATGTAGTCCGTTCAGTAAGTGGACAGGAAAACAAAATTAAAGCCTATATAGAGTCTGAAATCACGCGTTTGAACCTTCAGGACTATATCGAACAGGTTTTGGTTCCTACCGAAAAAGTAATACAGATACGAAACGGAAAAAAAACAAACAAAGAACGCGTTTATTTTCCAGGATATATTATGGTGCAAGCTAGTCTTGCCGGAGAAATACCTCATATAATAAGAGCTATAAACGGTGTTATTGGTTTCCTTGGAGAAGTAAAAGGAGGAGAGCCAGTCCCACTTAGACAAAGTGAAGTTAATAGGTTGTTAGGGAAAGTTGATGAGCTGTCTGTGAAGGATGAGAATGTAAATATTCCATTCACTATTGGTGAAACTATAAAGGTTGTTGATGGACCTTTCAACGGATTCAATGGAACTGTAGAGAAGATCAATGAAGAAAAACGCAAGCTAGAGGTAATGGTTAAAATTTTCGGAAGAAAAACACCATTAGAGCTAAGCTACATGCAAGTAGAGAAAGTATAATAATTGTTACACGCTATATTATAGGTTTTATTTAAAGCTTCCACTTTAAATTAAATCGACAAATTTTTTAAAAACAGAAAATGGCAAAAGAAGTCAGTAAAGTAGTAAAATTGCAAGTTCGTGGAGGTGCGGCTAACCCCTCACCACCAGTTGGACCCGCTTTAGGTGCTGCCGGTGTGAATATCATGGAGTTCTGTAAGCAGTTTAACGCTAGAACACAAGATAAGCAAGGAAAAGTATTGCCAGTTGCGATTACAGTATATAAAGACAAGTCTTTTGACTTTGTTATTAAAACTCCTCCAGCTGCTGTACAAATTCTTGAGGCAATCAAGGTCAAAAAAGGATCTAGTGAGCCACACGTTAAGAAGGTAGGAACTATTTCTTGGGATCAAATTAGAGTGATTGCAGAAGACAAAATGCCCGATTTAAATGCTTTTAGTATTGAGTCTGCTATGAAAATGGTAGCCGGTACTGCGCGTTCAATGGGAATTAAAACAAAAGGTACTGCACCTTTATAATAAAAAAGAATCTATAAAATGGCAAGATTAACTAAAAAGCAAAAAGTGAATACTGCGAAAGTGGAGGCTAAAACCTACACTCTTTCAGAAGCTTCAGCTTTAATAAAAGAAATCTCCAACACAAACTTTGATCCATCTGTGGACCTTGCTGTGCGTCTTAATGTAGACCCACGTAAAGCAAACCAAATGGTTAGAGGCGTTGTTACCTTACCTCACGGTACAGGTAAAGATGTGAAGGTGTTAGCCTTAGTTACTCCAGACAAGGAAGCTGAAGCTACAGCTGCCGGAGCAGACTTTGTTGGATTAGATGAGTACCTCGATAAGATTAAAGGAGGTTGGACAGATGTTGACGTAATTGTAACTATGCCAAGTGTAATGGGTAAATTAGGCCCATTAGGGCGTGTTTTAGGACCTCGTGGTCTTAGGCCAAACCCAAAAACAGGTACAGTAACAATGGACGTTGCTAAAGCGGTTAAAGACGTGAAAGGTGGTAAGATTGACTTTAAAGTTGAGAAGACTGGTATTATTCATGCAGCAATAGGAAAAGCATCTTTTGATGCTGCAAATATTGCAGGAAACGCAAGAGAATTATTAACTACGTTGGTAAAACTGAAGCCTCAAGCGGCTAAGGGTGTTTATATTAAAAGTATATTCATGTCCAGCACAATGAGCCCAAGTATCGAGATTGATACAAAAGGATTCACTGAGCAGTAAAACACAGACTTATGACAAGACAAGAAAAATCACAAGTAATTGAAACGTTAACTGCACAGCTTACAGAAAATACTACTATTTATTTAGCAGATATTTCTGGATTGGATGCCGGAAAAACATCAAACTTACGTCGTGCTTGCTATAAAGCAGGTGTGAGGTTGGCTGTAGTTAAAAACACATTGCTAGCAAAAGCAATGGAAAGTTCTGATAAAGATTTTGGCGATTTGCCAACAATCCTTAAAGGAAACACATCTTTATTATTTTCAGAAACAGGAAATGCACCTGCTAAGATCATAAAGGAATTCAGAAAAAAATCTGAGAAGCCTTTACTTAAAGGAGCATATATCGAAGAGGCTATCTACATTGGAGATGATCAACTAGACAATCTAGTTAACATCAAATCTAAAGAAGAGGTTATTGGAGATA
>CBFHMO010000136.1:0-4129 GCA_965656925.1 Patiriisocius sp. | reverse complement strand
TACAATAACAACATCTAACTGCGGAATGTTGTACTGTTGCATTTGCTCTATATCTGAGGGGTTGTCTTGCCTGTTTAGAATACCTCCAAATACTTTGGGGTGTAATGTTTTAACACGACCGCCCAAAATAGATGGGTAGTCTGTAACGCTTTCAACGGCAACCACATCAATACCCAAATCATTAATGAATTTTTGAGTACCTCCAGTAGAGTATATGGTAACCCCAAGATCATTTAGTTTTTGTACAATAGGGGCTAATCCGTCTTTATGGAATACAGAGATTAAAGCCGAAGATATTTTTTTGAGATCACTCATTATTTTGATGGTTTTTTTGAAGTGTAATTAAGCGTGTTTTACAGACGTAAAAATACATAATAAGACCTATTGTTTGTAACAAAATTAATCACTTTGCGACTTACTTTTTGTTTGTGTTTAACTATTTTAGATATAAAAGAACCTGTTATGCCTTTGTTTAGTAAGTTCGGGGTATTTTTGATTTGTTAATAGGCATTTCATAACTTTATAAAATTAAATATTTATAGGTTTTAACGAGATTTTTTTTCACAAAAACATCAAAGATTTACAACTCCTTTACCTGGTTTATACCAAATTAAAAAAGCTACTATGTTAATTTATCTTAGGGTCCTTAAAGAAAGTTTATTTTTTGCTATAAGTGCCCTTGTGAACAATAAATTGAGAACCTTTTTATCTTTGCTAGGGGTTACCATTGGGATTTTCTCAATTATAGCTGTACTAGCTGCGGTAGATTCTTTAAAAAATGAGATTGAGGGCAGTATTAGTTCTTTAGATAACTCTACTATTTTCTTGGCGAGATTTTCTTTTGGACCCTCAGAGGTTCCTCGTTGGAAACGAGAGCAATTTCCAAACGTGACTTTTGATGAATACAAACTTTTAAAAGATGCCGTTCCAAATTTAAAGGCCGCTTCCTTTACCCTGAATGTTGCACCAGCTACAATTAAGCATGAAGATAAGACAGTGAGCAATGTTGACGTTGCTGCAGTTACAGAGGGGTATTATGATATTGAATCTCTGCAATTGGCCCAGGGAAGGTTTTTTAATGAGGCAGAGTCTAACAGTGGTACTCCTGTAATTGTTCTAGGAGATGAGATTGCTGTATCTCTTTTTGATGACGTTTCCTATGCCCTAGGAAAAAAAATACGCCTATACGGTATAAAATTTGTCGTTATTGGTGTACTAGAAAAACAAGGGAGCCCTCTCTTTGGAAATTCTAAAGACACCTCTATATTTATACCCTCCAACGTGGTAAGAAGAATTTATGGAGACAATAATAGAGGGGTATTACCCTTTATAGTAATCAAACCAGAAAAAGGGATTGATAATGATGAGTTTATTGCTTTATTAAAACAGCGTTTAAGAATTAAAAGAGGCATAAGGGCCGATGAAGTAGACAATTTTTTCGTGAATCAATTACAAGGTTTTGCAGATGTCATTGATGATATTATAGGTACTTTAAACCTAGTTGGGCTTTTTATTAGTTTCTTCTCTCTACTTGTTGGGGGCTTCGGGATTGCCAACATTATGTTTGTGAGTGTAAAGGAGCGAACCAATTTGATTGGAATTCAAAAATCTCTTGGCGCAAAAAATAAATTTATTTTATTTCAATTTTTATTTGAAGCTGTAATTCTTGCCCTTATTGGTGGAGTTATAGGGCTTGTTTTGGTGTATTTTGTTTCTCTTATAGCTTCTTCAATGGCAGGAGATTTTGATTTTATACTCTCTGTAAAAAACATGATTATTGGAACGGGTGTTTCTGCAGCTATTGGATTAATTTCTGGAATACTACCTGCAGTTTCTGCCTCTAGATTAGATCCCGTGGAGGCCATAAGAACCGGCATGTAGTTTTACAACATAGTGGCTACCTTCTCACAAAGCCAGCTTAGAAAATCTTCATCTGCCTTTGTGAAGGGGTCTGGAGTGTTTGAGTCTATGTCTATTTGACCAATATTTACACCGTTTTTAAACAGTGGTATAACAATTTCTGCTTTTACCGAAATGCTACATGCAATATAATTGTCTTGCGCCTTTACATCTGGCACCACAAAGTTTTGGTTGCTCAGGGCTACCTGGCCACAGATGCCTTTTCCAAAGGGAATAACCGTGTGCTGTGTTGTTTCTCCTGAGTATGCTTTTAAATGTAGTGTTTGCTCTTGGTGATTGGCAAAATAAAACCCCACCCAATGATAGTAAGAAATATTTTGCCTAAGAAGATCACAAATATTTTGTAATCGCTGTTTTGGGCTAGCGGTTTGATCTTCTATAATGGTGGTAAGTTGTGGTTTTAAGGTATCAAAAATCATGACAACAAATTTTTAGTAAAAGTATTTTAAACTAGATGTATTTACCAAATTCTTGTCTTATTTTTTTGGCGTTTATTTTAAGTATAAAGAACAAACCCTTTTTGTACATTTACAGTCTAATTTACATACATGAAACACATATTATATAGTTTATCGTTAGGGCTTTCAATTTTTCTTTTCTCTTGTAAGAATGAAACAAAAACTGAGCAGCCAGCAATAAAAATTGCTCCAGTGGTCACTCAACAAATAGATCTAGGGGAGATTGAAGAAGTAACTTTTAAAACAAAAGAAGCCTCTAAGGTTTTTTATTACTACACAGAATTAAAAAATTCTTTAGTAAACACAGATGCTGTTCTTGCTTCAAAAGCCTCTTCCATGCTTAAGGATGTTATCACTTCAATAGATGACCAAGAATCTACAGTTACTATTTTAGAGCAGATGTCAACATCAAATGATATACAGCTCCAGCGCCAACAATTTCTAATAGTTACTGCTAGTGTAGAGAAACTATTAGAAGATAATGTAGCTACAGGTTCTTTTTTTAAGCAGTATTGCCCTATGGCTTTTAACAACACAGGAGGCTATTGGTTAAGTAATTCTAAAGAAATTAGAAACCCGTATTTTGGAAATAAAATGCTAAAATGTGGTAGAGTAGATAAACAAATTAACTAAACATTAATACAACTGTAGCAGTATTAATGTAATTTTGCGACCATGAAACAACTCATTTCCATACTATTAACTCTATTGCTGCTAGTTAGTAACTTTGGTGTTGCCTATGCCCAACATTTTTGTGGTGAGTATGAAATGATGGCAAAAGTTACCTTGGGTCATGAAAGATTATCCTGTGGGATGGTCATGCAAGAGAGTGTTTGTGATCAAGACAAAGAAAATGACAGCCATTCTTGCTGCAACAATCAATACACGCAGGTAGAGTTTGATGATACCCTTACCCAAACTGTTTTTGAGTTTCAAACAATACCTACTTTTAATCTAATTAACAGGGGTGTGAGCTCTTGTGTTTCTGAAATTTTAACACTCCAAAAACAGGTTGTATACATTACCTACAACCCACCACCTCTTATAAAAGACATCCCTGTTCTTTTAGAAACCTTTTTAATTTAATATACTATAAACTGCTATTTTTAGATAGCAGTGTTTTTGGGTGCATGCATACTTTAATGCGGCAGTTTTAATCTTATATTAAATTTAAAATAATGACACAAACATATCATATTCAAGGAATGATTTGTAATGGTTGTAAGGATTCTGTAACAAGAGCTTTTCAATCTTTAAAAGGAGTTGACAGGGTAGAGGTTGATCTTGAAAAGGGCACCGCTACACTAACCATGGATGCTGTTATTCCAACCAATTTATTTAAAGAGGTGCTACCCTCAAAATTCACCTTGATTAGCCCTAGTTCCCAGCCTGTAAAACAAAACAGTTTAGGTAACAGTGCAAAAAAAACACCTAAAAAGTCAAAGCTGGAGCAATTAAAACCTTTGTTTTTAATTTTTGGTTTTTTACTACTTATTAGTGGCGCATTAAATTTCAGAGAACATACTACTTTAGATTTTATGCTAGATTTTATGGGCTTGTTTTTCTTTGTCTTTAGCCTTTTTAAGTTTTTTGATCTTTCTGGATTTGCCTTGTCATTTGCTATGTATGACCCTATAGCAAAAAGGGTGCCTGTATACGGAATGATATATCCTTTTTTGGAATTGATTCTTGGTTTTTTATTGTTGGCTCAAATTCAACTACCAATAACCTTGCTTGTATCCATTATTTTA
>CBFHMO010000135.1:0-4231 GCA_965656925.1 Patiriisocius sp. | reverse complement strand
TATGGTTTTGCTATTTGGGAAATGATGCAAGCAGAACTTGATAGAATGTTTAAAGAAACGGGGCATCAAAATGCCTACTTCCCTTTGTTTATACCCAAGTCATATTTCAGTAAAGAAGCAAGTCATGTTGATGGTTTTGCAAAAGAGTGTGCCGTGGTAACACACTACAGGCTTAAAACTGCAGACGATGGAAGTATTGTAGTTGATGAAACAGCAAAGCTTGAAGAAGAGCTTATTGTGCGTCCAACCTCTGAGACAATTATTTGGGACACGTACAGAAAATGGATTCAGTCTTACAGAGATTTACCACTTTTGATTAATCAGTGGGCTAATGTAGTGCGATGGGAAATGCGTACTCGTCTATTTTTGCGCACCACAGAGTTTTTATGGCAAGAAGGACACACAGCACATGCCACCAAACAGGAGGCCATTGCAGAGTCTGAACAAATGATGAATGTATATGCAGATTTTGTTGAAAATCATATGGCGGTTCCAGTTGTAAAAGGTTTAAAGACAGAAAGTGAACGTTTTGCAGGCGCTTTAGAAACCTATTGTATAGAGGCATTAATGCAAGATGGGAAGGCCCTGCAGGCAGGAACATCTCATTTTCTAGGCCAAAACTTTGCCAAGGCATTTGATGTGAAGTTTGCAAATAAAGAAGGAAAACAGGAATATGTTTGGGCTACTTCTTGGGGTGTTTCTACCCGTTTAATGGGCGCTTTAATTATGACTCATAGTGATGATAATGGGCTTGTTTTACCTCCAAAGCTAGCTCCAGATCAAGTTGTTATTGTTCCTATTTATAGAAATGATGAGCAGTTTGATGCTGTAAGTGACCTTGCCAACAACTTAATGAAGGACCTTCGCGCTAAAGGAGTGCGTGTTAAGTTTGATAAAAGAGATACTCATAAACCAGGATGGAAATTCAATGAATATGAACTTAAGGGTGTACCCTTGCGTATTGCTATTGGACCTAAAGATTTAGAAAGGGGAACTGTAGAGATGGCAAGAAGAGACACGCTAACCAAAGAGATTGTAGAAACAACCTCTGTGGTTGCTAGAGTAGGAGCACTTTTAGAAGAAATTCAGGACAACTTATTTACCAAGGCAATAAACTACAGAACTACCCATACTACAAAGGTTTCTAATTATGATGAATTCAAAAAAGTTTTGAATGAAAAAGGCGGATTTATTTCTGCTCATTGGGATGGTACCTCTGAAACAGAAGAAAAAATTAAAAAAGAAACCAAGGCGACCATACGTTGTATACCCTTAGATACTGATAATGAAGCAGGCACGTGTATTGTTACAGGAAAGGTATCTGCTAGAAAAGTTTTGTTTGCAAAGGCGTATTAATATTTTTTAAAAAAAATCTACAATAGGGTTTGTAGCATATAAAAATGTTTGTATTTTTGCAGCCGAATAAAAAACAAACGGTCCGTTCGTCTAGGGGTTAGGACGCATGGTTTTCATCCATGTAACAGGGGTTCGATTCCCCTACGGACTACAAAAAAGTTAATAAAAAAAATTATGGCAAATCACAAGTCAGCATTAAAGAGAATTAGAAGTAGCGAAACAAAGCGTTTACTTAATCGTTACCAGCACAAAACTGCTCGTAATGCGATGAAGCGTTTTCAAGAGCTAGAAGACAAAAAAGAAGCAGAGAAAACGTTGCCTTCTATCAACGGTTTGATTGATAAGTTAGCTAAGAAAAATATTATTCATAATAATAAAGCTTCTAACTTAAAATCTAACATGGCTAAGCACGTAGCTGCGCTATAGGTTTGTTTTTACGTATAAAAAAACTCCACTAGGAAACTAGTGGAGTTTTTTTGTGCCCTATTTTGATGTCAATACTTCATTAGATAATTTGACGTATCTTTAAAATAATATTGTACATAAACAGCACAAAGCATGCGTGTTAAACTTTTTTGGAATAAATTACATATAGTACTGCGAGTAGGCCTTGGTCTTTTGTTTTTTGGATCTACTCCATTGTTAATAGTAATTGCTTTAGACGCTTTGTCTATTATAGATGGAGGGAATGGGCTAGGTTTTGGTCTTTTAACACTGCTTACTTTTTATCCTTCTTTAGTTTTGATAGTTGTGGGAGTTGTGTTAACATTAGTAAAGAGAATGAAAAAGCCCAAATAAGAAAAATTTTAGAGAGGTTTACTCACCACGTGCTATAATACACTAAGGAACAAGCTTGCTGTAATCACCGCCGTTTCTGGCTATGTCTCTAACAATAGAAGAAGATATAAAACCATACGCTGGGCTTGAGATTATAAAAACACTGTCTATCCCATTTATTTTATCATTTGCCTGAGCAATGGTTTGCTCATATTCAAAATCTGTGGTGTTACGAAGTCCTCTTAGAATAAACTGAGCTCCTTGGTTTTTACAAAAGCTAGCAGTTAGCCCCTGGTAGGTTGCCACTTTTATCGCATCATTATTTTCAAAAAGGGATTCAATGGTAGCTTTTCTTTGCTCCAAAGACCACATATGGTTTTTTACTGCATTACTACCAATGGCAATAATGATAGTATCAAAAAGGGGTAATGCTCTATTTATAATATCTACATGACCCAGCGTTATAGGATCAAAAGATCCAGGAAATACAGCTATTTTTTTTGAAGTGTTTGACACGATATTTATTTTATAGCGTAAAGATACAGATTTTATCCCTTTTCTAATAAAGGAGTTGCCGTGCCAAAATATAAGGGTTTATAAAGTTAGTTCTCCAAAGCCTCTATAAGTAGTGTGGTAAAAAAAGCTGTTAAAGATATCTGGGCATCATCAAGCTGTTTTGGAATGATACTTTCTTTAGAAAGCCCAGGTGTTGCGTTAATCTCAATAAAGTACGGAACTCCATTTTGTATGATAAAATCACTGCGAGTAATTCCCTTCATGTTCAGTAGTTTATAAATTTGCTTTGTTACTTGCTGAACCGCTTTTTTATCTTTGTCTGAAATTCTAGCGGGTGTGATTTCTTGAGATTTCCCAAGATACTTAGCCTCATAATCAAAAAAGTCATTTTCTGAAACAATTTCTGTAGGATTTAAAACCTGTATTTCCCCCTTATCTTTATAGGCGCCTACAGATACTTCTGTACCTACAAGCTCACTCTCAATAATTATCTCTGTATCTTCTTTATAAGCCTCAAGTAATGCATTTGGTAGCATTTCAGCAGTTTGTACACGGCTAATACCAAAACTAGAACCAGCTCTATTGGGTTTCACAAAACAAGGTAGGCCTACTGTTTTTATAATTTCTTTGATGTCTATATCATCTCCCTTGTTAACATAAATAGAGTTTGCGCAATGAGTACCAAATTTTTTTAGGACACTCAAGCAATCACGTTTGTTAAAAGTAAGGGCAGCTTGGTAAAAACCAGCGCTTGTTTGAGGTATATCTATAAGCTCCAGATAAGAGGATAAAATACCATCTTCTCCAGGGGTGCCGTGTATGGTATTAAAAACCACATCTGGAATTATGATAGTACCCTTGTAAGAGCATCCAAAATTCTCTTTATTAACGGCTGCTTTTGTACCATCTGGGAATACATAATGCCAATTGTTTTCTAGCACATGGACTTTATATACCTCATAGCGAGTTTTATCTATTGCATCATAGACTACCTCTCCACTTTTTAAAGAGATTTCAAACTCACTAGAATAACCGCCCATGGCGATGGCTACTATTTTTTTACACATATCAAATATAAATTGCTTAACATATCATAAATAGATGTTTGCTATCGTTTGCAATATAAAGCTTTCGCAAAAATATTGTTTAAAGGTAGAAAGATACTAACTTTAGGTTTCATATTTTTGTAGATTAATAGTCAATGTATCAAATTTATGAAGTCTTCCTTTACAGCCAACTTAGTTAAGCAAGTATTATATGCACTTTTAGTGCTTATTACGCTTACCTTTTTGTTGTTTTGGTGGCTTAAAACAACAACCAATCATGGCCAGCAAATTGCCGTTCCAGATCTTTCAAAAATGTCTGTTGTCCAGGTAAACGAAGCTTTGCTGGAGCTGGGTTTAAGGTCAGAAATTATGGATTCTGCAAACTACAACCCCCAGTACCCAAAATACTCTGTAATAGAACAAGTGCCAAGGCCAGGACACATGGTTAAACAAGATCGTAAAATTTATTTGGCTTTAAATCCATCTGGATATGTAAAAATTAGTATTCCAAAGGTTTTAGGGCGTACCTTGCGCCA
>CBFHMO010000134.1:0-4330 GCA_965656925.1 Patiriisocius sp. | reverse complement strand
TACTTCGCTGCACTTCCATCACGTTTTCTGGAGTGAAAAAATGATAACTCCCATCTATGTGAGATTTAAACTTCACCCCTTCTTCTTTAATTTTTCTGTTATCAGAGAGGGAGTAAACCTGATACCCTCCAGAGTCTGTAAGGATGTTTCTATCCCAATTCATAAACTTGTGAAGACCCCCTGCTTTTTCAAGAATTTTTGTTCCCGGACGTAAATACAAATGATAGGTATTACCTAAAATTACATCTGGATTTATTTCTTCCCGCAATTCTTTTTGATGGACCCCTTTTACCGTACCTACGGTACCAACAGGCATAAAAATTGGAGTTTGTATGGTTCCATGATCCAGTGTTATGGTTCCAGCGCGGGCTTGCCCCTGTATATCTGTAGCTTCGAGTTTAAAATCCATGTGACGTTTTAATCAATAATCAAAGATACATTTGCTATAGGAAGTACGAATAAGGAAATACATTTTTTTTTTGATCCATAGAAAAACGAGTCACGCCAAAATAATGCCTGATTGGTCACCAAAATTTAAAACAATACAACAATGTTAACTAAAACTTAAAAATCGTTAATAACCTCATTTAACACTTCTTTTTCTTAGGCCTTTAAAGAAGTATTTTTGAGCCAGAAACCAAAATATACCATGGCAGATATTACCCAATTAGAAGCATTTGTTACTCAAGTGCGAAGAGACATTGTAAGACAAGTACACAAAGTAAATTCTGGCCACCCTGGAGGATCTCTAGGCTGTGCAGAATTTCTTGTTGCGCTATACCAACAAGTGCTAAAGCGTAAAGAAGGATTTAATATGGACGGGGACCAAGAAGATATTTTCTTCTTATCTAATGGGCATATTTCTCCAGTTTTTTATAGTGTTTTGGCACGCTCTGGGTATTTCCCTGTAGAGGAGTTAAACACCTTTAGACTTCTTAACTCTAGATTGCAAGGACACCCAACCACTCACGAGGGTTTGCCTGGTATTAGGATCGCATCTGGATCTTTAGGCCAAGGAATATCTGCGGCTATTGGAGCGGCAGCAGCAAAAAAATTAAATAATGACAGGCATCTTGTCTATGCCCTTTGTGGTGATGGAGAACTGCAGGAGGGTCAAAACTGGGAAGCTATTATGTACGGCGCTGGAAACAAAGTAGACAACTTGATTGTAGCGGTAGATTTAAACGGGCAACAAATTGACGGATCTACAGATACGGTTTTACCTCTTGGAAATGTAAAAGGAAAATTTGAAGCCTTTGGCTGGGAAGTAGTTACCATAGAAAAAGGAAATGACATACAAGCTATTTTAGAGGGTATGGAAAGTGCCAAATCTAAAACGGGTCAAGGAAAACCTATTTGTGTATTGCTGCAAACAGTAATGGGTAATGGGGTAGATTTTATGATGCACACCCATGCTTGGCATGGAAAAGCGCCCAATGACCAGCAGCTTGCATCTGCACTAGCTCAAAACCCAGAAACCTTAGGAGATTATTAATAAGCTACTACTATAATATTATGAAAACATACATAGACACAGGAAAAAAAGATACAAGATCTGGTTTTGGAGCAGGTCTCACCCAGCTAGGAAAAACCAATGAAAATGTAGTGGCACTTTGTGCAGATTTAACAGGGTCTTTAAAAATGGACGCTTTTAAAGAAAATCATCCTGAGCGTTTCTTTCAAGTGGGTATTGCAGAGGCAAACATGATGGGCATGGCCGCTGGGCTTACCATTGGTGGGAAGATACCTTTTACAGGTACTTTTGCTAACTTCTCTACAGGAAGGGTCTATGATCAAATACGACAAAGCATTGCATACAGTGGTAAAAATGTTAAAATATGTGCCTCTCACGCAGGAGTTACCCTTGGAGAAGATGGTGCAACACATCAAATACTTGAAGACCTTGGTTTGATGAAAATGCTACCAGGGATGACGGTAATTAATACCTGTGACTACAATCAAACAAAGGCAGCAACAATTGCCATTGCAGATTTTGATGGCCCGGTATACTTACGCTTTGGAAGACCTAAAGTGGCAAATTTTACTCCAGAAAATGGTAGTTTTACTATTGGTAAAGCTGTGGAGCTTCAAGAAGGTACTGATGTTACAATTATAGCAACCGGGCATCTAGTTTGGGAAGCGCTTGAGGCTTGTAAAACATTACAAGAGAGGGGTATTAGCGCGGCGGTGATTAATATTCATACCATAAAACCTCTTGATGCTGCTGCAATTTTAAAGAGCGTTGCCATTACCGGCTGTGTGGTTACTGCAGAAGAGCACAACTATCTAGGAGGACTAGGAGAAAGTGTTTCAAGAATATTGGCAGAAAATCATCCCGTTGCGCAAGAATTTGTAGCCACCCAAGATACCTTTGGAGAATCTGGAACGCCAGATCAATTAATGGAAAAATACGGCTTAAATGCAGCTGCAATTGTTAAGGCTGCAACAAAGGTTGTTGCAAGAAAATAACAATACCTTTTAAGACACAAAAAAGCCGCTTTAGGGATATACCTAAAAGCGGCTTTTTTAATGCTCGTTTGTGAATAAAATCAAGCTTAACTATCTGAATCTAGATAATCCACAACACCATCTCCATCTGTATCAGGAAAGGTGATGGTACCATCCTCATTTATCTCTATTTCATCTTCTGTAGGTCTTCCGTCTCCATCATCATCTGGATCAACGTAGTTGCTTCGGTTGTCTGAGTCTGTATCGTCATCTTCTTCTAAGCCGTTACCATTTACATCCTCTAAAACAGAAGGAACACCATCAAAATCTTGATCGCCAATTTCAGTTTCAAATAACTGGAAGGTAAAAATAAGTTGAGAATATACCGGTATAGCAACTGCAGATCCAGGAGGTGGATTCACATAATACCCTAAACCACTTTGCATAAACACAGCTCCAACTCCATAACCTTCATAACTTACCGTACCGTCATCATTGCTCATAAAACCAGTAGCGGCTTTAAATTCTATGAGCGCATCTTGAAGCCCATTTACAATAGAGGTCAAATCAAACTGGATAGGTGTAACAGAACTGTCAAAGAGCTTATTTCCGTTTATACCTTCTTCATCAACTACATAGGTACCCTCGTAGTTTATTCTTACGATATCTGGGAAACTAGGTTGATCACCAGATCCCTCAATCACCTTTAAGTAATATAATTTATAAGACACATCTTCATTGACTCTGTCTTGTACCATTTTAAAATGTATGTTGGGATGCTGTATTAAAGGTATTTTATCTGCATTGGCATCAGCAATGGTGTCAAATCTTATTTTAAAATCAAAGCCTGCTGGTGGGTTTTCAAACTCCTCGTAGTTGTAAAAATGAGTAGTTAGATAACGTTCTACTTCAAATGTTGAATCAATATTCTCCTCGGCTCTATCACGGGCCGGGATGAAATTATCTTGTGAACTATCATCACCTTCACATGAGGATACCAATATCAATGTTAGTGCAACAATTGGTAATAGAAATTTTAAATTTTTCACAGTTGTTTATTTTAGCGTGCAAGATACAATTTTCAGTTATTTTTGTTGTATTGTTACTATACAATTTAAGTAAAAATGTATGAGGATTGATAAATATTTATGGTCTACGCGGTACTTTAAAACTAGAAGCATTGCAACACAAGCCTGTAAAAAGGGAGCTGTGCGTATAAACGATGCTGCAGTTAAGCCCTCTAGAGACGTCTACCCTGGAGACAACGTTACAGTTAGGAAGGATCAAGTAAATTATACCTTGAGGGTTATAGAGGTCCCAAAAAGCAGAGTGGGTCCTAAATTAGTTGATTTGTATAGAGTAGACACTACCCCAAAAGAAGCCTTCCAGCATAAAGAACTATTAAAATATTCTAAAGAGTATTACAGAAAAAGAGGCATGGGAAGACCCACTAAAAAAGACAGAAGAGATATAGAAGACTATAAAAAGGAGGAAGAATAATCCAGCACATCTTTTACTATCTTTGAATTTAAAATACAATGATTGGTTATGGCAGAAACAGTAATTCTAAACAAAAAAGAAATAGCTCATAAATTAAAACGTATTGCCTATCAAATATATGAGGCTAATATTTCTGAACAACACATAATTATTGCAGGTATTAAAGCAAACGGCTTCACTTTTGCAGAAAAACTAAAAACTGCCGTTGAACAGATATCACCCATAAAAGTTACGCTTTGCGAAGTAACTATGGATAAAAAAAATCCTATTGGGGCCATTACCACATCCTTAAAGCCAGAGGAGTATCAAAACAAATCATTGCTACTGGTGGATGATGTACTGCACTCTGGAACAACTTTAATATATGCAGTAAAGCATTTTT
>CBFHMO010000133.1:0-4383 GCA_965656925.1 Patiriisocius sp. | reverse complement strand
AACCTTAATGTACACAAGGCCTGCTGGGTAGACCCATTAGATGAAAAAAGTGATGAGTTTAAAGATTTTAAACGTGTAAAATCTAAGTTTTTAGCCAAAGACAAACGCGGGCAATTGGTCTTTTTTGCAGACTCTGCCTTTACCTTGCAAATGACACAAAGTAAATATCCAAATATAAAGCTACATCTAGTTAGCGAGTTTGAAAGCCAGAAAGACTAATTTTATTTGGCTGTGTTTAATTATAAAGTGTTTGTCTCTATGAGAGTCTCAAATACAGCGTTGTATTCGCAACCAGATTGTCTTTTTATCACTCCATAATTAGGATTTATCCAATAAGTAACAGCACAATAAGGATCTCCAAAAGAAACCCTAGACCTTTGACATTCAAAATCTCCAAGGGTTGTATTAACGATCATAGGGACACCATCAGTTGAAAAATAGGAACCCCATTCATCACCTATAAAAACATCAGAATCAATTCGTGAATCAAAAATTAAATGTAGACTATTAGAATTATTTTTTTGAAATAACTCATGATCTGTTTGCACCCATTTAAGTATATTACTTTGACTACCATAGTGGATAAATAAAGTATCTAACACCTTTTGTGTTACTGTATAGGTAATTGTATCAAATGAAGATACTCCAGTGATATAATCAAGATTTTCTCTTTCATAGGTCCAGTAATCACCAATTTCGCCAAAATTAAATATTGAATTACTTTCTATTTCTTGTGAGCTCTGGTCATCGCTTGAGCAAGAAATCACACACAAACAAAGTAAAGAACTAAGTATTAAAATTAAATTTTTCATTGTATTAATTACTATAAACTCCTACAATACTTATGCCTCACCAGTAGGGCCAAAACTAATAGGAATTTGTGGCTGGTTGTTGTCTTGAATCGTTCCGTTTTGTTTTTCAAATCTAGAAACATTCTCGTTTAATGCTTTTAAAAAACGCTTGGCATGCTGCGGCGTTAATACAATTCTAGATTTCACCTTACTCTTGGGTACACCAGGCATTATACTTACAAAGTCTACCACAAACTCAGATTGAGAATGGTTAATTATAGCCAAATTACTATAGATTCCTTGCGCTACATCTGCATCTAGTTCTATATTTAAACTTGGTTTTTTTGGATTGTTATTTTTTTGATCTGCCATTTTTTAAGTATTTAAAATTCTAGAGTACCACCATAGCGGCACTACCCTATAAATTTACTATTATATATTCATTTAAAAAACAAAATCCCGAAACTACTGTCACGGGATTTTGCATTACTATTAAAAGGTAAAAGATTAGTTATAATTAACCTCTTGTTTTTCTTGAGTTCTTTGGGCTAACTCTTCCTTAGAGCCTACAATGATAGTGTCATAGTTACGCATACCAGTTCCGGCAGGTATTTTATGTCCTACAATTACATTCTCCTTAAGACCCTCTAAAGTATCTACCTTACCAGCTACTGCTGCCTCGTTCAATACCTTAGTTGTTTCTTGGAAAGATGCTGCAGATATAAAAGATTTAGTCTGTAAAGACGCTCTTGTAATACCTTGCAGTATTGGCGTTGCTGTTGCATTTACTGCATCACGGCCTTCTACCAATGTTTTATCAGCTCTTCTTAAAATAGAGTTTTCATCTCTCAGCTTACGTGCCGAGACGATTTGACCTTCTTTTAAGTTTTCAGAATCACCTGCGTTTTCGATTACCTTCATTCCAAATATCTTATCGTTTTCTTCGATAAAGTCATCTTTATGAGCCAATTGGTTTTCCAAAAAGCTAGTGTCTCCACTATCAACAATCTTAACTTTACGCATCATCTGGCGTACAACCACCTCAAAATGCTTATCATTAATCTTCACACCTTGCAGACGGTATACTTCCTGAACTTCGTTCACAAGGTATTGCTGTACTGCAGATGGGCCTTTAATTCTAAGAATATCTTCTGGTGTTGTAGAACCATCACTAAGTGGCATACCTGCTCTTACGTAATCGTTTTCTTGTACAAGAATCTGGTTACTTAATTTCACCAAATATTTCATTACTTCGCCTAGTTTAGACTCCACAATGATTTCACGATTACCACGCTTGATTTTCCCGAAAGAAACAACACCATCAATCTCACTTACTACAGCAGGATTTGAAGGGTTACGCGCCTCAAAGAGTTCGGTTACTCTTGGAAGACCTCCAGTAATATCACCCGCTTTTGCAGATTTACGTGGAATCTTTACCAAAATTTTACCAATCTTGATTTTCTCGTTGTCATCAACTTGAATCAAGGCGCCTAGTGGTAGGTTATAGCTACGAATTACTTCGTCGCCTTTTCCTATAATTTGAAGCGTTGGTATCTTTTTCTTATCTCTAGATTCTGTAATTACCTTTTCCTGGAAACCGGTTTGCTCATCAATCTCTACAGTATATGTAACACCCTGTTCGATATTCTCGTACCTGATTTTACCTGCAAATTCTGAAATAATCACACCGTTGTATGGATCCCAGGTAGAAACAACATCACCTTTCTTTAAGGTGTCACCATCTTTTACAAAAATGGTTGAACCGTATTGGATGTTATTGGTAGATAAGGTAATTCCTGTTTTCTTGTCTGTTAATTTCAATTCAGAAGTACGAGAAATAACAATATTAATATCATTACCATCTGCATCTTGACCTTTCACAGTTTTAAGGTCTTCAATTTCAGCAACACCATCAAATTTCACTTTGAGTTTGTTTTCTTCTGAAATGTTACCTGCAATACCACCCACGTGGAAGGTACGAAGTGTAAGCTGTGTACCTGGTTCACCAATAGATTGCGCAGCTACAACACCAACAGCTTCCCCTCTTTGTACCATCTTATTGGTAGCAAGGTTTCTTCCGTAGCATAGTGCGCAAATACCTCTTTTAGCCTCACAGGTTAATGCAGATCTAACTTCAACAGTATCTATAGGAGAATCTTCTATAGTTTGAGCAACAACCTCATCAATGTGTTGTCCACTTGACACAAGTACTTCTTTTGTCAATGGATTCACTACATCATTTAAAGAGGTACGTCCAACGATTCTATCCTTAAGTTTTTCTACAACCTCTTCGTTCTTCTTTAAAGCTTTTACCTCAATACCTCTTAATGTACCACAGTCAACAGAATTGACAATTACATCTTGAGAAACATCGACCAGTCTTCGGGTTAGGTATCCTGCATCTGCCGTTTTAAGGGCTGTATCTGCAAGTCCTTTACGTGCACCATGAGTAGAAATGAAGTATTCTAAAATTGAAAGACCTTCCTTAAAGTTAGAAAGAATTGGATTTTCAATAATTTCTCCACCACCACTGTTAGATTTTTTAGGCTTAGCCATCAAACCACGCATACCAGTTAACTGACGAATCTGTTCTTTAGATCCACGTGCTCCAGAATCAAGCATCATATACACAGAGTTAAATCCTTGTTGATCCTCGCGTATACGCTTCATAGATAACTCGGTTAATCCTGCATTGGTAGCTGTCCAGATATCAATAACTTGGTTGTAACGTTCGTTTTGAGTAATAAGACCCATGTTGTAGTTGGCTCTAATACCATCTACCTTTTCATTGGCCTGATCAATCATTGTGTGCTTTTCTGCTGGAATAATAATATCTCCAAGTGAGAATGATAATCCACCTTCAAATGCAAACTTATACCCTAAGGTTTTGATTGCATCTAAGAAATCTGCAGTAGCAGGCACACTAGTTTTAGCCAAAATACCACCAATAATATCTCTAAGAGATTTTTTGGTTAGTACTTCATTAATATAACCAGCTGCTTCAGGTACATTTTGATTAAAGATTACTCTACCTAGTGTAGTTTCGATAATTTGGTACACTAGCTCACCGGCTTGATTGAAATCTTTAGTTCTAATTTTGATTTGAGCATTCAAATCAACCATCTTCTCATTGTAAGCAATTACTGCTTCTTCTGCTGAGTAGAAAGTTAATCCTTCTCCTTTTACCTTTACCTCTTTCGTTGATAGACGTAATTTGGTCATGTAATAAAGACCCAATACCATATCTTGAGAAGGTACTGCAACTGGAGCACCGTTTGCAGGGTTCAAAATATTATGTGAAGCCAACATCAATAGTTGTGCTTCTAATATTGCCTCTGGCCCAAGTGGAAGGTGAACAGCCATTTGATCTCCATCAAAATCGGCGTTAAAGGCAGTACATACTAATGGATGCAACTGGATTGCTTTTCCTTCAATTAACTTTGGCTGAAATGCTTGAATACCTAGACGGTGAAGCGTAGGGGCACGGTTTAGCAGTACTGGAGGTCCTTTCAAGACATTTTCCAGGATATCCCAAACTACAGGCTCCTTTTTCTCTATGATTTTCTTTGCAGATTTTACAGTCTTAACAATA
>CBFHMO010000132.1:0-4413 GCA_965656925.1 Patiriisocius sp. | reverse complement strand
CCTTGATTATGATTATATAACTACTTATAGTTACGGAAAGCTAGAAACATTTAATTTACTTGTACCTCGTTTTATGGGTGGAGGCTCTAGTGAGCTTTTCCCAGAAAATTCTGCTACTCAAGATGCGCTTTTGAAAATGGGAGCCTCACCACAACAAGCTAGAGATACCTTATATCAAATACCATTGTATTGGGGGGATCAACCAATTGTTGCAGCGCCAGCCTATGTAGGAGCTGTTGTTATATTTTTAGCGATACTTGGGCTGTTTTTAATTCAGGGTCGTGTAAAATGGTGGCTACTTTCTGGTTTTGTTTTAAGTTTATTATTGTCTTGGGGTAAAAACTTTAGCATACTCACAGACTTTTTTATTGACTATGTGCCACTTTATAATAAGTTTAGGGCCGTTTCTTCTATACAGGTACTCATAGAATTGATACTGCCAATTATGGCTGTATTGGGCTTGCATCACTTTTTTAAAAGCACTACTTCTTTACAAAAAAAGAAAACGAGTTTACTGTACACGACCTCAATAATTGGAGGCTTGTTACTAGTGTTTATTTTGTTTAAAAATGCACTATTTAATTTTGTGAGTCCTTATGATAGCGATATCATACAGGCCATGGGAGCTCCCTTTATGGACGCCGTTAGAGAGGACAGAGCATCTGTGCTTGTAAACGACTCTTTACGCAGTCTAGTTTTTGTTGTACTATCTGCAATTACACTTTGGTTATTTATTATAAATAAATACAAACAAACCCTTACAATTGCACTATTGACTGCCCTTGTCGTATTTGATTTAGTAGGGGTAGACAGGCGCTACGTAAATACTGAAGACTTTGTCAATAAGCGTATCATGCAACAGCCTTTTCAAAAAACGGCAGCAACCCTACAATTAGAGAAAGAAACAGGAAGATACAGAGTTTATGATGCTGCTAATAATGCTTTTAATAGTGCAGAGGTAAGTTACACCAATAGCTCTATAGGAGGGTATCACGCAGCAAAACCTAGAAGAATGCAGGATATTGCAGATTTCTATATAAGTCAGGGTGATATTAGCATGTTAAACATGCTAAATGTGCGTTTTATTTTAACCAGAAGTAAAAACGGAGCTGTTATAGGCCAGCGTAACCCCTATACAAATGGCAATGCATGGTTTGTTGAAAACGTGCTAATGGTAGAAAGCGCAGATGCAGAAATCACACAACTAGATAGTATTAATACTAAGAATACAGCTATTGTCCATAAAGAGTTTTTGCCTTACTTGCCTATTGCAGATATCCAGCGAGACAGTACCGCAACTATAGATTTAGTAAGCCATAAACCAAACCATTTGGTGTATGAAGCCGCTTCTGGCTCTGAGCAACTAGCAGTTTTTAGTGAAATATATTACCCAAAAGGTTGGAACGCATACATAGACGGCAAGCCAGTATCTCACATACGTGTAAACTATTTGTTAAGGGCACTTAAAATACCGGCAGGATCTTCAAAAATCGAATTTAAATTTGAACCATCGGTTATTAAAACCGGAAGCACCATTGCTTTGTTTAGTAGTGTGGTATTCTTGTTATTTATTTTGATAACCCTTTGGCACACCTTTAGAAAACGAGAATTAACAACCGTATAAACTAATGAAAAAAGCGCTAATTATATGCTATTACTGGCCACCTGCGGGCGGCCCTGGGGTACAGCGCTGGTTAAAATTTGTTAGCCATTTAAAAAGTTTTGACATAGCACCTGTTGTGTATGTTCCAGAAAATCCAAATTACCCCATTATAGATAAAGATCTAGTTTCCCAGATACCAGCAGATGTTACAATATTAAAACACCCTATTAAGGAGCCGTATAAATTTGCTGCTATTTTTTCTAAAAAAAAGACACAACAAATTAGTAGTGGCATTATTTCTAATAAGAAGTCTTCCTTTTTAGAAAAGCTACTACTGTTTATACGTGGCAATTATTTTATACCAGATGCAAGAGTAGGGTGGGTAAGTCCATCTGTAGTTTTTTTAAAACACTATCTAAAAACACATCCTGTAGATTGTATTATTTCTTCTGGTCCTCCTCATAGCTTGCATTTAATTGGCTTAGAATTACAGAAAGATCTTCACCTGCCTTGGATTGCAGATTTTAGAGACCCCTGGACCACCATTCATTACCACAAATCATTGCTGCTCACAAAAGCCTCGGCGGGGAAGCATAAAGCCTTAGAGTCTTTGGTTTTAAACACTGCCAATCATATTTTGGTGACCAGCCCATCTACACAAAAAGAATTCTCTTTACTTACCAATACACCCATCACGGTAATCACTAATGGTTTTGAACCTCTAGAGGTAAAACACCAAGGTCTAGACGCTAGGTTTTCTATAGCTCATATAGGTTCTCTTTTAACTCAAAGGAATCCAACTGTGTTATGGGAGGTGCTTTCTGAGCTAGTGAAAGAAGACCCTGTCTTTGCTCAAGATTTAGAAATTTCTTTAACCGGAGTTGTTAGTGACCAGGTACTCTCAAGCATTGCCTTAGTTGGTTTAACAAAAAACACGACCCTTAAAGGCTATGTGCCACACAAACAAGCTGTCATGTTACAGCACAAGGCGCAAATATTACTTTTACTCGAACAAGATAGTGAAGATACAAAAGCCATTATCCCAGGCAAACTCTTTGAATACCTGCAAGCACAAAGGCCTATTATTGCACTTGGCCCAAAGGGCAGTGATATTGAAGGTATTATAAACACTACTGAAAGTGGAGTGTACATAGCTGCAAATCAAAAAGAAGCTTTAAAAAAACAATTACTTACATACTATAGCGCTTACAAGAAAGATGCACTTTTTATACCCTCTAAAAATTTAGAGTTATTTACTAGAAAAAACCTCACAAAAAAAGTAGCAGATGTTATTAACAGGCTAACTACGTCTTTATAAAAAAAAATACCATTTGATCTACATAGGTAGGCCAAATGGTATCAAACAAACTAACAAATAAACTAATTAAACCTGCTATAATATTCTTCTTTTAGAGGGTGTTCTAACCACACTTGTTCTTGATGAAGTGCTTCTTGATGTTGTATTACTTCTAACCCTACTTGTCGGCTTTCTTGTATTTGACCTGCGATTTGGTTTAAGAGTAGTTTTTACTACCCTATTACTAACCCTTGGTCTTACAGTTGCTGCTCTGGTTCTAGAAGAGGGATTAGCAACATTAGTATTAGAAACCCTAGGTATTGTTCTATTTCTAGTTGTGGTAATACCTCTAGTAGTATTTGTATTGTTTTGATAAACCCTTGAGTTGCTTATCATATTTGTTTTGCTTGACCTAGTTATGCGAGATGTTCTTCCATGTCGTGTAATCAAGGTGTTTTTTCTACCTTTTTTATACCTTGTATTTAAAGCTGTTCTACCGTTTCTATAATGAATTCTACTACCAGGTGAGATAAATTCTCTTCTAGCGTTTCTATAGGGATTGGTAGCTCTATTGTTATAATATCTTTGGTGCTCATAATAACTATAGCGTATAGGCGTATAATACCTTCTGTAAGGGATGTCCCATACAATACAGTTGTTATACGTTGGTCTTAGGTAATACACATGCCAAGGGCGATAGGTGTAAAATCTATTGTATGAGTTTATATATCCTACACAATAATCATATCCTCCATACCTGTTGTAATATATCTGCAGGCCTCCAACACGAGATATCGCTCTATTTATGTAGCTAATCTCTACCTCGCCAGCTTGTATTATTCTACCATATACATCATAAAATACTGGTACATCCTCTATTTGTAGGATCGCACCATAATCATCATACTGAAGATATGCCTGATAATCATGTCCTGCATTAAAACTAACAAATACACTTGGTGTATTAAAAGTAAGCATGTTGGTATTTTGCGTACCTAAGTATACAAAATCAAACTGCCCATCTGCAAAGACAGAGAATTCAACACCGCCCTCAATAAATATATATGCTTTTCCATTATAACTTATATTGCTTTGGGTCTCTACCGTTTGTGTCTTTTGGGCATTTGCTGTTACTACAGTTAAAAGTAATAGGAGTACTGTTCTAAAATTTTTCATAGTCATTGTTTTTATGTACTTGCTAATGACTCTAGTGAGCGTTGTACACATTTGTAATAACACAGACCATGCCAAAACAAAAACAAGCCCATAAGGGCTTGTTTGTTAGTTGTTTAAGTTTATTTAGTGTTTTATGTAGTTTATTGGCTTCTCTTATATTTTCTCTTTTAGGTATTTGGCAGTGTGTGACTTTTTATGAGCACTCACCACCTCAGGGGTTCCTTGAACCATGACTTGCCCCCCTTTGCTACCTCCATCAAGACCTAGGTCAATAATATAATCTGCACATTTTATTAAATCTATATTGTGTTCAACAACAACAAGCGTGTGTCCTTTT
>CBFHMO010000131.1:0-4449 GCA_965656925.1 Patiriisocius sp. | reverse complement strand
GTATTTGTGATTTGTGAAACTTGCTGGTTTACCCCATCTTTAAGAGTTGCTGTAGCCCCATAAGCAATGTTTCCTTTATTTGTTAAAGTGAGCGTGAGGGCATTGTTTTGCTTTGAAGCATTGTTTTTATAAACAGCTGCTTTGTCTTCCATATTATTTAGAATTAAATCTAAATCTCCATCATTATCAAGATCTGCGTATGCTGCTCCGTTTGAGTTAAACGCTTTAGTTTTTAGACCCCAATCCATGGCAATATCTGTAAAGGTTAAATCTCCATTGTTTTTAAACATTGCATTGAAAGATTTTTTAGCAGGCAAAAAATTAATAGCTCCCTCAAAAAGAGCTGGATTTTCTGTAAGGCCTTTTCCTTGTTTATTATTAAAATCTTTATTAAAAACCTCTCTTTTAATACCATTTGTGACGAAAATATCTTTGTAGCCATCATTATCAAAATCTGCAATAAGAGGACACCAAGACCAATCAGTTTCTGCTACATTTGCCATCCAGGATATTTCACTAAAGGTGTTATTCCCATTATTTAATTGCAAACTATTATGCATGTCTTGGTACTGGTACCCTGATGCTACAAAACCCCAATAGAGTTTTGGATTCATGGAAGCCATATTTACTTTCTTTGAATAGTTGTCTTGACCTAGCATTTCAGAATTAAAAATATCTAACAAACCGTCATTATTAATATCTGCAATGTCTACGCCCATAGAAAACTTAGACATGTGTTTAAGGGTTTGCTCTGTAGCGTTTGTAAAAGTTTTGTTACCATTGTTAATCAGTATAGCATCTGGCTTTGAATAATCGTTAGCAATGTAAAGGTCTTGATAGCCATCCTGGTTTAAATCTGCGGCAACAATTCCTAATCCATAGTCTGAATTTACAAGTCCAGCTTTTTTTGTAATATCTACATAGGTGCCGTTTTTGTTTTCATAGAGTTTGTCACTATCCTGATAAGTGCTCCCAACATCTACAAGTCTAATATCTCCATTTTGATATTCTCTGGTTTTGGTATGTTCTTTTGGATTATTTATAAGGTACATGTCTAGGTCACCATCATTATCCATATCAAAGAAGCAAGCTTGATTTGACCTTGATTGATCTGTAAAGCCGTATTTGGTTGCACTCTCTGTAAAAGTTAAATCTTTATTGTTTACAAATAATAGGTTGCTTAATTTGTTTTGCTGGTCATTTTCAAACCATCCAGATCTTGATATAAAGATATCTTGGTATCCATCACTGTTTATATCTATAATAGATACTCCAGTACACCAATCTTGTGTATTCGAATTTATACCAGCTGTGGCTGTAATGTCTTGAAAACTGAAATCACCTTTGTTTACATACAGCTTATTGGAAGCCATATTTGCGGTAAAAACGATATCCAATAACCCATCATTGTTGAAATCTGCGGTGGCTACTCCGCCACCATTATAGAAGTACTCATAGGCAAAATAATTATAGTCATTATTTTCTTTATTAAAGTTAGTGAAATTTATACCAGATTGATTGCTTGGCACTAGAGAAAAAATGGGTTCTTTCTTTTCTTCAACCACAACACTTGTTATATCTAATTGTTGTTTTTCTTGCTTGGTGTTGTTGGTGCAAAATGCACATACAAGAGAAATAAATAGCAGCGAGTAAAATTTCATTTGACTAATATATTAGAGATGAAATATAAACATTTTTTATGTTTTTAGACAATTGAAGTATTATGTATTTTATGTATGGAATGCTTTAAAATACAATCATGGGCTATGGCGCCTATTTGTGCTTGTAGGAAGTATTTATCATTTTTTGAGCATCTATTTAGATCTTATATAAAATAAGCTATCACTATTGCCGCTATAATAGTACTCAGTTTTGCCAAATTGAATTTATGATCCTTACTACTTTCAAATAAAATAGTAGTAGAAACATGCAAGAATATACCAATTGATACTGCGTTCAACTCGTCTTTAAACACCATTACATCTGGGCTGTTTAAAGAAAGCCAACTGCCTAGAGGTGTCATACTAGCAAATAAGAAAAGAAAAGATAGTATTGTGACAAGTGGATATTTTGCTTTAATAAAAAAGGTAGAAAGTATCATAGCGATAGGAATCTTGTGCACTAATACACCAATAAACATACTAGAGTGCCCTGCAATTGGAACCCCTTCAAATAAAGCATGGATAGAAAGACTACAAAACAGTAACCAAGGAAAACTTTTTTTATTTGCATGTATGTGAACATGGCCATGCTCTGCACCTTTGCTTAAAAACTCTAAACATATTTGAAGTAATATACCTACCATTATAAATGGTCCCACATACTCATTTGTAGCTTGATATACCTCAGGCAACAACTCAAACAATGTAACGGCCAATAAAAAAGCACCACTAAAGGCTAGGGGAAGCGATAGTTGTTGTGCATTTTTTTCTTTAACAAGTAAGGCAACACCATACCCTATAAAAACAGCAAAGAATAGAGCTAAATATATCATGCAGCAAAAATAAGAATTAATCTCTCAGAAGTAACAGCATCAAAAGGATTTAGATGATAATCTCCAAAAGTTTGTTTTAAATCTAAGCCTGCATCTTTAAAATAACTTTCAAAATCCTCTAAGGTTAAAGCTCTTACTTTCTCTGTGTACTGATAGTTTGTATTATCTGCCCTAAAAGAAATGTGTTTTTGGATATAACCACTGCTTATCTCTCTTTTAATTTCAAAAGAAATCCCCTCTACCACCTTCGTTTCTTGTTTTACCAGATGTGCTGCTACATAAGATACATTTAAAAAATCTATAACTGCCACCCCATTGTTTGCTAGGTTGGCTTTAATAGCTTTAATGGTTTGTAAATTATCCTGTTCGTTTTCAAAATAACCAAAACTTGTAAATAAATTAAAAACACTAGTAAAGAACCCTTTTTTGTAGGGTAGGCACATATCATGTACCTCAAAATGTAAGTTTTCTTTTTCAAATTTTTTGGCATATGTAATACTTTGGCTAGATAAATCTATGCCTGTAACATCATATCCTAAACTAGCTAAATACCTAGAATGCCTCCCTTTACCACAGGCAAGATCCAAAATTTTGCTGTTAGGGTGTAAGTGTAATTTTTGTGTGAGTCTATCCATGAAATCTGCAGCCTCACTATCATCTCTATCTTTATATAAGATGTGATAATATGGGCTGTCAAACCATGAGGCAAACCAACTTGTATCTTCTTTTTGCATTGTATGATTTTACACTGCTAAAATACTGTATTTTTGCAGGAGAATGAATCAAAAGTTATGACAAAAAATTTTAAAATGGTTGCCAAGACCTTATATGGTCTAGAAGAAATATTAGCGCAAGAACTAAGGCAACTTGGAGCATCTAATATAGAAATTGGTGTACGTAATGTCTCTTTTGAAGGAGACACTGGCTTTATGTATAAGGCTAATCTATGCTGTAGGACTGCTATTAAAATTTTAAAACCTATAACGGCATTTAATGTTTTTAAAGAAGAAGACCTCTATCAAAAGGTCTATAACATTAACTGGCAACAGTATATGGATGTTAAAGGGTCTCTAGCGGTTGATGCAACAGTATTTTCTGACTACTTTAAACATTCTCAGTATATTTCCCTAAAAACCAAGGATGCCATTGTAGATCGCTTCAGAGACATGGAAGGTGAAAGACCAAATGTTGATCTAGACCACCCAACATTGCGTATTAATATACACATAGATAGAAATATTTGTACGGTATCTTTAGACAGCTCTGGGCAATCGTTGCACAAACGTGGTTATAAAGTTGCAAATACCCTAGCCCCAATCAATGAAGTGTTGGCAGCTGGTATGATTTTAAAGGCAGGCTGGACAGGCCAGTCAGACTTTATTGATCCAATGTGTGGTGGAGGAACTCTTTTGGCAGAGGCTGCTATGATAGCGTGTAATATTCCTGCAAATTTAAATAAAGAAGAATTTGGCTTTGAAACATGGCCAGATTTTGATGTTGATTTGTATGAGCTTATAGAAAATGCAGCTTTAAAAAAGATAAAAGAGTTTCATTTTAAAATTGTGGGCTATGATATTGATCCTATCACATTAAAGAAAGCCAATGAAAATATAGTTGCTGCTAATCTTTCAGAATTTGTAACCCTAGCGCATTGTGATTTTTTTGAAACAGAAAAAGGCAGAGATAGACAATTGTTTTTAGTATTTAATCCTCCCTATGATGAACGTATCTCTATAGATAATGTAGAGCGTTTCTATGCCAATATCGGTAATACTTTAAAAAGAAGCTACCCAGACTCTCAAGCATGGATGATAACCTCAAACCTTGAGGCGCTAAAATATGTTGGCTTGCGTCCTTCAAAGAAAATCAAGCTTTTTAATGGAAAATTAGAAAGTAAACTCGTGCAGTATGAAATGTATTCTGGAAGTAAAAAAGCCAAAAAGCAATAATTACTT
>CBFHMO010000130.1:0-4450 GCA_965656925.1 Patiriisocius sp. | reverse complement strand
GAATTACCAAAATGTGTGCTGCGGTTTTCAATATAATTAACTTAGGTAAAAAAAGGGGCTATTTTTGCCCTCTCAATACTGGGTTTAGCTCATCATCATTATACATCTTCATTTGCTTGTATACCTTCATGTACTTGTTTCCTGTTTTGATATCATGCAGTAACTGGTCAATGGCGGTACTCAAATCAACGCGCTGTTCTAGCAAGATATTAAGCTTCGTTTGACATCCATCGCGGTGGCTTTGTGAGGCATCGCTGCGCGTTGCCTCTTGGTGCATATGAAATACTTTTAAAGCCAAAATAGAGAGTCTGTCAACTCCCCATGCTGGGCTTTCTGTGTTAATAGTTGCATTTGGGAGCGTTGCTATGTCTTTGTTTGTATCCAAGAAGTAGCTGTCTATATATTCTACCATATCTGTACGATCTTGATTACTGGCGTCAATTTGACGTTTCAAGGTAAGTGCAGCTACAGGATCAATTTGAGGATCACGAATGATATCTTCGTAATGCCATTGAACAGTGTCAATCCAGCATTTACGATACAATAAGTGCTCCAGTAAATGAGTCTCTTTGTTGTAGCTATTTGTAAAAGGTTGGTCTACAGTATTTATGATGTGATAGGTGTCTATCACTTGCTTAAAAACGGTGTTTGCAATCTCGCTAAAATTCATGGGAAATATATTATAATGTGTTAGTGTCTAGACTACAAAGGTATCATAAATTTTTCATAGCATAAGAGCAATCATATAGGGTTTTGCAGACATCTCACTTATTAAACAAGTGCTATTTAGATAAAAGGGAAGATTAGCACCAGGGCAAACAAAGACCATAAAAACACCTCATTAAACACTCGGCGAGTTTTTGATTTTCCAGACTCTATATAATTTGAGGTAATAGCTGCTAAAGGGGCAAAAAGGAACAATAGCTCACTTCCATTTTTTTGTGTTTTGGCCAAAACAATGCCCACACTAATAATAGCAATAAGCAACATGGTAATGGCAGAGGGTTTTTCTTTTTTTGATAAAGAGCCTAGTTTTGTGAGCCTAACCCCGCCCATCCAAAGCAACACCCCCAGTAAAAAAGTGGTTGTAACAAAAAGTTTTTTATCACTATAAGCACTCAGGTCAAAATCTCTTCCTGGAATCCAGCTATAAAGCCAGCTATAGGAGTCTGTAGCTATAAGCTGATAGGCCACGGCAATACTTGTGATGCCTAAAAATCCAATAATAGGGATGAATAAATAGGATACTTTAAATTTAGTTTTATTAGTAATTGCAGGGTATAGTACCACAAAAAATAAAATGGCCCATCCATAACAAAACGAGGCTAAAGTGATGTACATAGTAGCATCAAATATTTTTTTCACGGTGTTTTTTTCGGTGGTTAAACTCAAAATCCTTCTTGTGGCTAGTAGCACGAAGATATTTGCCAAAATGAGCTTCGGGGCATCGTACACCTGAGGAACTAGTAATACAAATAACACAAATAGTAGAATGGCAAAGGTGTTGTTTTTTGTGACATTGTTCTTTCTAATGATAAAATCTAACAATAAAACCGCAAATACCATTAAAAAAATAACAACTCCATTAGAGCCCAAAGAACCTAGCCCTAGTGTCAGCTCTTGGGCTGTTAGAAGCCTCAAAAAATAGCCAATTATAATGGCAATACTAAGAAGTATGTAATTTATGGGTTTAGATTTACCGAAAAAGCTTGTGAGCATATGGGGTATTTTATACTTTTGCGAAATAAATATAAAGATATGGCTTTAAGAGATATTTTCTACGCAATTCAAGAGTTTACAGAAGAAGTTTTATTTGCTCCTTTTAACGCATTAAGAGCTTTAGAGCTAGAAAACTGGACAGCAGCAAATGTGATGAACTGGTTGTTTATGCTTATTGGATCTGTTGCATTTGTATACTGGATGCTGCAGTTAAAGAAATTTAATGATAATAATGAAGAAGACACTTCTTCCACATCACACTCATATCTTGGGGGAGACAACTAATACCCCAAGTACTTTGTTATAAATCAAAACCGATATCGGTTCTGAAATTCATCCTGTTAAAAGATAGTTTTTCTATGTTTTGGTAGGATTTTTTTATGGCCTCTTTGTAATCTTCATCCATTGATGTAACGGCAATAACACGCCCTCCATTGGTGACAACATTCCCGTCTTTCATAGCCGTTCCTGCATGAAATACGATAGAACCTGAAACATCCTCAATACCAGAAATCACTTCCCCTTTTTCATAAGCCTCTGGATAACCCCCAGAGACCAACATAACAGTTGCGGCAGCCCTGGTGTCTAGTTCAAAATCTAAGGCGTTTAAGTTTTGCTTGAAGGTAGCTTCAAATACAGCTACCAAATCTGTTTTAATTCTTGGTAAAACCACTTCGGTTTCTGGATCTCCCATGCGTACGTTGTATTCAATTACAAAAGGATTATCACCCACTTTAATCAAACCGATAAATACAAAACCTTTGTAATCAATGTTTTCTTTCTGCAAACCTTCCACGGTTGGTATTACAATGCGCTGTTCAATTTTTTGCATCAAGGCATCATCGGCAAAAGGTACAGGAGAAATAGCCCCCATACCTCCTGTGTTTAATCCTGTATCCCCCTCACCAATGCGCTTGTAATCTTTGGCAGTGGGAAGTACTTTATAGTTCTTGCCATCTGTGAGTACAAAAACACTTAGTTCTATCCCGTCCAAGAATTCTTCAATGACAACCGTGTTACTGGCTGCGCCAAATTTTCCGCCCAACATATCTGCCAAGGCCTCTTTAGCCTCATTTAAATCTTGGATGATTAAAACCCCTTTTCCTGCCGCTAGACCATCTGCTTTTAATACATAAGGCGCTTTTAGGGTTTCTAGAAACTGTTTTCCTGCGGCTAATGTCTGTGGAGTAAAACTTGCATACCCTGCCGTTGGAATGTTGTGGGCCATCATAAATTCCTTGGCACGCTGTTTACTACCCTCTAATAAAGCTCCTTTTTGTGAGGGGCCAATAATTTGTACTTTTTGTAAAACGGGGGTAGCTGCAAAATAATCTACAATACCCTGAACAAGAGGGTCTTCTGGGCCTACCACCACCATTTCAATAGCATTTTTTAACACACATTGTTCTATGGCGGCAAAATCTGTAACAGATAGGTTAATATTTGTTGCAATTGCAGCTGTGCCCGCATTTCCTGGCGCTACAAAAAGATTCTTACAACGGCTACTTTTTGCTAATTGATGAGCAAAAGTATGTTCTCTACCACCAGACCCTAAGACTAATATATTCATGAAATATAGATTTTATGCATCACAAAAATAGGCCCTTTTTTAAGGCTAAGAAAATTATTTTTAGCATCAAATTATTTTTTTGAATTAATATATAAAAATACCAGACAACTTATTTTACCCCTTGAAGCAAAACGGTATAATAATAGATATTTCTCTATAAGGTAATCCATTTATTTTTTAGTTAAAATTGATTAAATTTGCTGCCTTAAACAATTCATAGTTTTACTAACAAGCTTCCTTTTTTCTGGAAACTTAATCACTCGCTATCGCGATTTTGCAAGATGAGCACAAAATTTAAAGAATATAAAGGCTTAGACCTCCCAAAACTTGGAGAAGAAATACTGGATTTCTGGAAAGAAGAACAAATTTTCGAGCAGAGTATTTCCATTCGTGAAGGAGCAACACCTTTTGTGTTTTTTGAAGGGCCTCCATCTGCAAATGGATTGCCAGGGATTCATCACGTAATGGCCCGAGCGATAAAGGATATATTTTGCCGCTACAAAACACAAAAAGGTTTTAAGGTAGATCGTAAAGCAGGGTGGGACACTCACGGCTTGCCAATAGAGCTTGGCGTTGAGAAACAACTTGGTATTACCAAAGAAGACATTGGCAAAAAAATTTCTGTAGAAGAGTATAACACCGCTTGTAGAAAAGCAGTAATGAAGTACACTGATGTTTGGAACAAAGTAACCGAAAGTTACGGGTATTGGGTAGACATGCAGGACCCTTATGTAACCTACAAACCAAAATACATGGAGAGTGTGTGGTGGCTTTTAAAGCAGATTTACAATAAAGACTTATTATACAAAGGATATACCATACAGCCTTATTCTCCAAAGGCAGGAACCGGCCTTAGTAGCCATGAGCTAAACCAGCCAGGAACCTATCAAGATGTTACAGATACTACTGTAGTGGCACAGTTTAAAGCGGTAGCTCCTACCCTTCCAGATTTTTTAAAGAAGTTTGATCACTTGCATTTTCTTGCCTGGACAACCACACCCTGGACATTGCCATCAAACACAGCATTAACCGTTGGATCAAAAATTGAGTATGTAGTTGTTGCAACCTATAACCAATACACTTTTGAGCCAATTCATGTAATTCTTGCCAAAAACCTGGTGGCAAAACAATTTGCCGGTAAATACGAGCAAACACAAGATG
>CBFHMO010000129.1:0-4480 GCA_965656925.1 Patiriisocius sp. | reverse complement strand
CAATATGATATTAACATCCCCGAGGGATTTATCTTCGATATAAATAATGTTTTAGAGTCTCCTATATTAGATGGTTTTACCATATTAATATCTCCACTTGGGAACGATAATTACAGGTTTATTATATACACAATTGGGAATGATATTATTAATTCTGGAAATCAAACTATTTTAACATTACCTATTTTTGTAGACAATTCTATCGATTTGGGTCAATACACATTCCAATTCTCCAATATTGTCCTTTCAAGTGAAACAAATCAAAATATTTCAAGTGATGCGCCTTCGCTGGGTTACCTAAACGTGATTGAAGATTCTGTAGCTCCAGTCATTACTTTGTTGGGAGATACAACTGTTAGCATTGAAGTGGGAGACACCTACATCGATGCTGGTGCTACCGCCAAAGACAACTATGACGGTGATATCACCTCAAGTATAATTGTTACAGGATCTGTTGATACCAATACAATTGGCATATATACACTAAGTTATGATGTTACAGACACTAATGGTAATGTTGCCTCTACGGTCACAAGAACGGTTAATGTTGTTGATGAACTTTCTTTAGAAAATTTTGATCAAATTAAATTAGACATATTCCCAAATCCAACATCAAACTTTTGGCAGATAAATTCGTCAGAAAAAATCAATATAATTCAAATATTTGATGTTGTTGGCAAAATGTTAATCTATAAGAAAACAGACTCTATGGATGTTTCAATAGATGCAACCTCCCTTTTAAACGGAGTCTATTTAATATTATTAAATAACAATAAAATGGTGCGCTTAATTAAACACTAAAACTATAGGTCACTTACACACCAACAGAAGCTGAGTAAAAGAGCTTCACCATAAACAGAAATCCATAGTTGTTAAATCACACTATTTTGATAAAGATTTGGAGGTATTAACAAGAAATTATCTTCAAGAATAACAAGTTGTTTCCAAAAACAATATTTGGAGCCCAAGGGTGTTTTCTCACACTATTTTGGGGAAGATTTGGATGTGATAACCAATTATGAACAACAACAAGGTTTTAGTAAACATAAAAAAAGCCTCCAGTGAACTCACTGGAGGCTTTAAAGAATCAAAATTTAATTTATGAAAAGGCCTGTTGCTTAACCACAATTAGTTGAAAATATTTCAGCTTGAGGATATACTAGACTTTCTATTACGATACTTTCATTGGTTTGATCACATTGGGTAACTATCCATTGGTCATTATAAACAGCATCATCTGCATTTAAAGTAATATAAAAGGTATTGTTTACAGCCTCAATAACCCAAGTTCCTGAAGTAAGAAGATTCCCAATAGTATTACCTCCAGCATCATTAATTTCGTATGTACCATCACTATAGAAGGTGTAGATAAATTCATTAAAATCAATGAAATCAATTGTCCAAAGACAATTTGTCAAAATATTAGAAATACCATCTTCGCTTGAACAATCAAAATCTCCTCCATTACCATTGTTGCAGTTTATTGAGTAAATATCAGCTTGAGGATATACTAGACTTTCTAATTCTATACTTTGATTATTTACATCACATTGGGTAACTATCCATTGGTCATTATAAACAGCATCATCTGCATTTAAAGTAACATAAAAAGTATCATTTTCAGGGGTAACATTCCATGTTCCAGTAGTAAGAAGACTACCTCCAGTACTACCTCCAATATCTTCCATTTGGTAGGTACCATCAATGTTTAAGGTATAGATAAATTCATTAAAATCAATGAAATCAATTATCCAACAATACGCCGCTAAAGTACTTGTGATCTCTTCAATTGAGCAATTGATAACAATATCACCATCACCATCGCCTGGCTCATTATCTCCATCACCATCGCCTGGCTCATTATCTCCATCTCCATCGCCATCTCCATCGCCATCTCCATCGCCAAAGTCACAACTCTCTAAAAGCGCTGCAAATTCTTCTTCATTGTTAATTGTAACAATTTCAATAGCATCTGTTGTTTCATTGTACACTTCTACATCAAATGGGAAAACGATACCAACTATGTACAACTCTTCAGTAGAATTCATCATAACATCAATTAGCTCTTCCTGGCTGTTGATAGTTACGGTAGTTCCGTTGTTAAACATCAATTCTAATGGATACACAAAATCAAAGCATAACTCAAAATCATTATCAGAGTTTAAGTTTCCATTTTGGTCATACAGTTGGCTCATTAAATCCATTACAGTTGTAATAGTTTCACTTTCCTGCATGTTTTGGGGTAGATCAACAATACTATCATCATTCGTACAAGAGGTAAAAACAAATAGCACCATTAAAATACTAAAGATTGAAAGTTTAAAATTTTTCATTTATTCATTTTATTTATTAAACATTTGATGGGTTAATCACAACTAAGACAACTGAAAACCCAAAAACCCTACTTTTTTTATTTTTTTTATTTTACATAGTTTTGGTGTTTAATTAAATCCAATTTAATGGCTAAAGATAATTGTAATGTATGTGAGTCAAAAGTTTTTGAGGCAATCTACAATACCTATGCCAAAGATATTAGAAGGTTTCTTTTTTATAAAACCCAAGATGTAGACAAAGCAGAAGATATTTTACAAGAGGTTTTTATTAAGCTATGGGAGAATTGTAGCAAGGTAGATTATCATAAAGTGAAGAGTTATGTATACAGTATTGCCAATAATATGTTTTTAAATGAGAAAAAACATGAAAAAGTAGTTTTAAACTTCAACAACAACAACAATGGTAAATTTGATACCAATGAATCACCAGAATATATATTTCTAGAAAAAGAGTTTATGGAAAAACTAGAAAACACCATTTCTGCATTACCAGATAAACAGCGTGAGGTTTTTTTACTCAATAGAATTGAAAAAAAGAAATATAAGGAGATTGCTCTGCACCTTGGCATTAGTGTAAAAGCTGTTGAGAAAAGAATGCATCAAGCCTTATTGGTAATGAGAAAAGAAATAGGCAACGTTTAATTTTAACCCCTTAGTAGGGTTTTTATATAGTTAGTTGTCTTAATTATAGAAAAACGATGGAAAATAAGAAATCACATACCAACAATGATACTTTTCTAGCACAATGGCTAGAAGGAGAGCTTTCTGATACAGAGTTAAAAAACCGTATCAGTGAGCAAGATTACAAAGCTTTTATAAAGCTACGAAAAGCCCTAGATGTTTCCAGTGAGTTAAACGCTTCAACCAATGATTCGTTTTACAAAATTCAAGAAAAGATAGCTAATAAAAAGCCTGCGGTCCTCAGGTTGCACACTGCGCGTTGGTCTATGGGTATTGCCGCTTCTATTTTAATAATGGTGGGCCTGTTTTCAATTTTCAGTGATACTACAATTACACATCAAACTAGCTTTGGGGAGATTAAAAACATACCCCTTTTAGACGGCACTCAAGTGGTTTTAAACTCCAAATCTACCATTTCTTATAATCAAACCCATTGGAAAAACAACAGGCAACTAACCCTAGATGGCGAAGCTTATTTTAAGGTTGAAAAGGGAAGCACCTTCACAGTAAATACCACCAACGGATCTGTAACAGTTTTAGGAACTCAGTTTAATGTAAACTCTACAAACGATTTTTTTGATGTTGTTTGTTATGAAGGTAAGGTAGGTGTTAAAACCAATACATCAGAGCATATTTTATTACCATCAAATAGTGTCAGAAAAATTGACGGGAATTCATCACAGCCGTCGGTTACTCAGCTTTTAAAACCAACATGGATAGATGGAGAAAGCACTTTTAAAAGCGTGCCTATTAAATATGTCATAATAGCCCTAGAAGATCAATACAACATAAAAATAGATGCAGCATCTATAGATGATACCACCATTTTTTCCGGTAGTTTTCCTCACAATAACCAAGGTGTTGCTTTTACCACTGTATTTGATGCTTTAGGTGTAAAGTATAATGAAACACAAAAACGTAACATTAAATTGAGATATTAATAATGAGGTTAATCTATATCTGTTTTTTAGTGTTACTTCCATTGGCAGTCTCTTCGCAAGAAGAGACTTTTTACATTCAGTTTGATGACCTATCTGTTGCAGAAGCTTTTACTAAAATAGAGGACACCTACGATGTGCTCTTTTCTTATAAAGATGCAGATATAAGCAACAAAAGCATATCATTAAAAAGAGAAATGCGCTCCCTAACTCAGGTCTTAGATGCTTTTAAACTGCGTACCAAGCTTGACTATAAAATAGTGGATAACCGCTATATTATTATCAATCAATTTGAGCAACAAAACATTGCAATTAATGAGCTTGATAACGTTATTATACGCAGTTACCTCACAAAGGGTATCAAAAAAAACATTGACGGCTCTTATAAGCTCTCACCATCTAGACTTGGCGTTTTGCCTGGTATTACAGAGCCAGATGTTTTGGAGAGTATACAGCTGCTACCAGGTGTTTTGAGCCCTAATGAAACCGCTTCGAGTTTTTTTGTTAGAGGTGGAGCTTCAGATCAAA
>CBFHMO010000128.1:0-4483 GCA_965656925.1 Patiriisocius sp. | reverse complement strand
TTTTAAGATAGGCATCACTAAGTAGAGAGTCTACCGGTATGTTTATAAAATCTGGATCTCCTAGATAGTGGCTTCTATCTGCATAGGCTCTTCTTTGTGCCTCTACAAGAACTTGTATTGTTTTTGTCTTATTATGGCCATAGGTTGCTATTGGGTAATTTGCTGTTGTTTTGAGTATTTGTGCCATGCAAATTCCTCCACTAGAGGGCGGTGACATAGATATAATACGTAAATCTTTGTAATTAAAAACAATAGGTTCTCGCCAAATGGCTTGGTAATTATCAAGATCTTTTAAACTAATAATACCCCCATTTTTTTGTAAAAAGGCAACAAGTGTTTTTGCAATGTCACCTTGGTAAAATGAATTTCTTCCATTATCAGAAATTTGCTGAAGGGTATTTGCTAAAGCCTCATTTTTAAACACATCTCCAGCTTTAAATTTTTTGGTAAAAATGGAGTTTTCTTGGTTAACTTGTTTAAAAACAGCGCTATAATCGTTAAATTGCTTTGCCTGCTTTTCTGTTATTTTAAAGCCATTTTTTGCCAGTAAAATTACAGGGCGTAATATGCTTTGCATGGGTAGGGAGCCAAACCTCTGATGGGCTTTAAATATACCAGCGATAGTACCAGGAACCCCAACAGCCAATCCACCAGTTTTACTTTTGTGCTGAAGGTATTTGTTGTTTTGGTCTAAGTACATATCCCTTCTGGCTCTGAGTGGCGCTTTCTCTCTGTAGTCTAGGGCACCTATTTCTCCTTTATGGGTTCTGTAAACCATAAACCCGCCCCCACCAAGATTTCCTGCATTTGGGTAGCAAACCGCCAATGCCATCTCTGTAGCTACCATGGCATCAAATGCGTTACCCCCTTGTTGCATAATTTCACTCCCAATTTTAGAGGCTTCTTCTCTTGCAGAGACGACCATCGCTTTTTGAGAGGTTACACCCAATACTGGAGTTGTAGCTTGTGAAATTTCTTTTTGCGGGCTATTGCATTGCCAAAAGCATAGCAGTACAAATAAACAAAGCAGCGCGTTTTTTAGTTTCATGATAGTGATATGATTTTATGTTTCGAAAATGCTCTTAATTCTTCAAAAAAGAGGCTAAATTCTCTTTCAAATTCTGTGTAGTGTTTTTCTAGATCGACAGTAGCTGTATGCATGCTGTTTTTATGTTTTACGCGTCTACTCATTTGCTCTAAAATGGTATCAATACCTTTAGTGGTAGCGTAACTCAAAAGCCAATTATTAGATTTCATAATTGGTAACATGTTCTGGATATTAGGTGGTAATTTCTCAAGGTTAGTCTCAAGTAGTTTATAAAATTGAGACACATATTCACCCAAAGGTGCTGGATGGTATTGCTTCCAGTTTTTAGCCAAAAAATGATCATAAAAAATATCTACAATAACACCACTGTAATGTCCATGATTTTCATGCAGGCGTTTGGTACTTTGTCTTACCAAAGGATGTTGATCTGTAAAAGTATCTATGCTGCGATGCAGTAAAATTCCTTTCTGCAAATCTTCACTGTAGTTGAGGTATTTTTTTCCTTTAATGCTATCTGCAATAAAATTACCAATGGTTACACCTTCATCTTCCCCGGAGAGATATATATGCGCTAGAAAATTCATACCGTAAATTTACACAAATTACTAGGCAACATTTTCTTTTTAAAAAAGTATATTTGTTCAAAATTTTAAGCCTTTAAAGCAGCCTTGTTTTGTTGGGTTTATTCTAAAAAAATAAAGATTATTTAGCTACTTAGCGTTTTTAAGTAGCTAACAATAAAAAACTAACTACATAATGACATTAATAAAATCAATTTCTGGAATTAGAGGTACCATTGGTGGTGCTCAAGGAGAAAACCTAACACCCATAGACGCTGTAATGTATGGAGCAGCTTACGGAACTTGGGTAAAAAAGCAGCGTGACAAAGATTCTTACCGCGTAGTGGTGGGGCGTGATGCTCGTATTAGCGGCAATATGATTCAGGAATTGGTAATGAACACTTTGGTTGGTTTAGGTATAAACGTTATCAATCTTGATTTATCGACTACACCAACTGTAGAAATGGCAGTTATGATGGAGCATGCAGATGGAGGTATCATACTTACAGCAAGTCACAACCCAAAACAGTGGAATGCTTTAAAATTACTCAATAATAAAGGAGAGTGTTTGGATGCCGCTGCGGGGCAAGAAATTTTAGACATTGCAGCGGGTGAAAACATGCTTTTTGCCTCTGTAGACAACCTAGGACAAATAACAAGAAACGACGCCTATATAGACTTACATATAGATGAAATACTAGCTCTAGATCTAGTAAATGTAAAGGCAATTAAAGCGGCAAATTTAAAAGTTGTGGTAGATGGTGTAAACTCTACAGGAGGTATTGCTATTCCTCTTTTATTAGAGGCGTTGGGAGTACAACCTGTAAAATTATTTTGTACTCCAAATGGAGAGTTTCCTCACAACCCAGAGCCTTTAAAAGAACATTTAGGAGCTTTAATGACAGAGGTTGTTATCCAGGGTGCAGATTTTGGTATTGTTGTAGACCCAGATGTAGATAGGCTGGCCTTTGTTGATGAAAAAGGCGAAATGTTTGGTGAAGAATATACCTTAGTAGCTGTCGCAGATTATGTCTTGGCAAATACCCCAGGTAATACAGTTTCTAATATGTCCTCCTCTAGAGCCCTTAGAGATATTACCAACAAGCATAATGGAACCTATACAGCAAGCGCCGTTGGAGAAGTTAATGTGGTACAAACAATGAAAGATACCAAGGCTGTCATTGGTGGAGAAGGGAATGGCGGTATTATCTACCCAGAGCTGCATTATGGCCGTGATAGTTTGGTAGGAGTTGCATTGTTTTTGAGTCATTTGGTAGAACAAAAAATGGCTGTTAGCGCACTTCGAGCATCCTATCCATCTTACTGCATGAGCAAGCAAAAAATTGCCCTCACCCCACAGATAGATGTTGATGCTATTTTAGAAAAAATGGCAGCTATCTATAAAGCAGAAGAAATAACTACCATTGATGGTGTTAAAATAGATTTTGAGAGTAATTGGGTTCACTTACGTAAATCAAATACAGAACCAATTATTAGAATATATACAGAAGCTGTAACACAAGATGCCGCAGATTCTTTGGCAAACAACATTATTAAAGAAATCAAACAAATTGCAGGTTTGTAGTTTTTTAAGCTGTAGTATATAATCTCTTAGTTAATAACACAATCACTTATGCAAAATATAGATTTAGCTACCCTTGTAATTATAGCTGCTACTGTTGTTGTTACTTTAATTGGTTTTAAAGACAGCACTTTTTTTGACAAGTATAAATTTAACATCTCTGGCATAAAAAAAGGGGAGAAGGTGAGACTGTTTTCTTCGGGTTTTTTACATGCAGATGTCAACCATTTGCTATTTAACATGTTGACTCTCTATTTCTTTGCACCTGTTGTGGTGGCTTATTTAAACACACTACTTTTTGTCTGTATTTATATTGCTGCTCTGTTATCTGGAAGTTGGTTGTCTTTTATATTTCACAAACAAGAGCCGTATTACAGTGCAATAGGGGCAAGTGGAGCGGTAACTGGTGTGCTATATGCTGCCATATTATTAAACCCCACGATGAGCTTATATTTGTTTTTTGTACCCATACCAATACCCGCCTGGCTTTTTGGTGTCGGATATTTACTGTATTCTATTTATGGTATGGTAAACAAAAGAGATAATATTGGCCATGACGCTCATTTTGGAGGCGCTATTGCTGGATATGTTTTAACACTTTTTTTTGCTCCTTACATACTCTTTGATAGTCTTTGGATTGTAGGGCTGTTGGCGCTGCCTATTGCGCTGTTGTTTTATTTAAAACAAAACAATAAAATATAGTCTTGGTTTTATTTTTTAGTGAAGCTATAGGTGTAACCAACTGTTATCTCTGTAAAATCTGCTTGCCCAAGATTTGAGTTTAAATGTACCGCAGTGTGTAGGTTGTGTGTAGGTTTTTTGTGGGTACTTATGAGGTAGTATTTAATTCCTAACCTTGTATTAATGGCTTTTTTTAAATTGTATTTGCTATTAAAATCACCCAGCACCCAGCCCTGAGGTATCTCTCTTGGTGTATTTACCCATCCTTCATTAATGCGCCAATCTATTTGATACGCCTCTTTGAAAATATTGTAGCCAACACTAAAATCTAGGCCAAAATGATCTATTAAAATCTCGGTGTTTACATACAATGAAAGACTTGTTGCGTTTTTAAAAGGGTTTTGTTTTAAATATTCAAATTCTCTAGCGTCTTGCACCAAAGATTCGTTGTTATTTATGTAGTCATAATAATGTTGGTAGAATCTATAATGTGCACCAACCCCTAGCTTTAAAACGTTGTTAAATACATATCCATATTCTCCAGCTATTGTATATACTGGTTTGGTTGTGTTAAATGCTTCTGCCAGCACATTCCAGCCATGTCCTGCTCTA
>CBFHMO010000127.1:0-4502 GCA_965656925.1 Patiriisocius sp. | reverse complement strand
ACACCAACTATAAACTTAACAAACTTTGGTGTAAATGATATTACAACCGCTGTAATTACTTGGCAGATTGATAACGGTACAACAAGTACTATTAATTTTACTGGTGCCTTATCTCAAAACCAAACAGAATCATTTGTGTTAGACCCTATAGATTTAACAGAAGGTTCTTACTCTTTTAATGTCGTTCTTGTATCTGTTAATGGAACAGAAGATCAAAATGAATCTAATAATAACATCTCTAGCCCATTTTCTATAGGAGGAAGTAGTGATCAATACGCTACACTACAAGTTGTATTAGAACTAACTACCGATGATTACGCAGAAGAAACTTCATGGGAGTTTAGAGAAGTTGGAGGAGCCATTATAGATTCTGGTAGTTATAATGAAGGATCGGATGATAACACAACATTTATAGAAACTTTCAATGTTGAGCTGGACAATTGCTATGAGTTTGAACTATTTGATTCTTACGGAGATGGTATTTGCTGTCAATACGGTGAGGGTGAATATAGTTTATCTACCAGTGATGGAGAAGTTATTTTTGAAGGAGCAGAATTTACAGATAGTGAACTAACTCAAATGAGTATTGGTGGAGAATTATCAATTAATGATGCATCACTAGCAAACATTACTCTGTATCCAAACCCTGCAAATAGTGAAATAACTCTTAGCATTGGAAACACAAATGATAGTTCTTCTTATAGTGTATATAATACTTTTGGACAGTTACTTGAGCAAGGGATTGTATCACAAAATAAACAAGTGCTTAGTGTTTCAGAATATACAACTGGAATTTATTTTGTAGTAGTTAAAAATACTACTACAAATATAGAGTCTACCCTAAGGTTTATTAAGCAGTAATAAAGAAAAGACTCATTTGAAAAAACTTAAAGAGCGTTGGAATATAGATTCTAACTGGAGATTAACAGTAGTATTTGTAGTCTTTGCAATAACTGGCAGCTCTGCTGCCAAGTTTGCAGGACCTATAACAGAGGTGTTAGGAATAACAAAATCTCTTGATTGGTACTTTTATTGGCCTACAAGAATACTTATTATATTTCCTGTGTATCAAGTTCTTCTAGTGTTCTTTGGTTGGTTATTTGGTGAGTTTGATTTTTTCTGGGGTTTCGAGAAAAAGATGCTCCGTAGCATGAAACTTGGTTTTATATTAAAAGACTAACACCCAGTTAAAAACTAAAAAAGCCCTTACAAAAATGTAAGGGCTTTTTTATTGATATGTTTTGCAATACATATGGTATGGTTTATGGTGTAATTACACACAGTTCTGTATGTTAGTTAAGATAAATCTGAGCTTATGAGTTTTAAAAATTCATTTCTAGTTTCTGTTTTCTCGAATTGACCTCTAAAACCAGAAGTGGTAGTTACGCTGTTTTGTTTTTGGACACCACGCATCATCATACACATATGGCTTGCCTCAATTACAACAGCTACACCCTTTGGCTGCAATGTATTGTTTATACACTCTAAAATGTCATGAGTAAGTCTTTCTTGTACTTGAAGCCTTCTGGCAAATACATCAACCACACGAGGTATTTTGCTTAACCCTACAATACGACCGTTGGGGATGTAAGCAATATGTGCTTTACCAAAAAAAGGAAGCATGTGGTGCTCACACAAAGAATATAGTTCAATGCTTTTAATAATTACCATATCATGATAATCTTCCTCAAACATGGCTCCTTTTAATATGGCTGCTGGATCTTGATCATATCCTTGGGTTAGAAATTGCATGGCTTTAGATGCTCTCTCTGGTGTTTTTGTTATTCCATCACGAGTAACATCTTCTCCTAGCTCAGATATAATGTCTGAGTAATTTTTTTTAATACTTTGTGTTGCTTTATGATTATGTTCTTCAAAGAATTTATAGTTACTCATTTAATTTTGTTTAAGTTTTTCTGCAAAAAATTGCTGTATTTTCTCAATTTTGGGTGTAATGGTAAAATTGCAATACGCCTGTTCCTTATTTTGATTGTAATAGTTGTGATGAGAAGCTTCTGCCAGATAAAAAACATCTAGTGGGCCAAGCTCAGTTACAATAGGATCTTTAAATACATTGGCTTTTGTAAGGCTCTGTATAAAATCATTGGCCTGATCTTTTTGGAACTCATCTATATAAAAAATAGCGCTTCTGTACTGCGTTCCTATATCATTGCCTTGACGGTTTAAAGTGGTAGGGTCATGAGTAGCAAAAAAGACCTCTAATAAGGTTTTAAATGAAACAACATTAGTGTCAAAATCTATACATATTGCTTCTGCATGACCAGTTGTACCATTGCAAACTTCTCTGTATGCTGGGTTTTTTATGTGTCCACCAGTATAACCTGAAACCACATTAATTACTCCCTCTAGGCGTTGAAATACAGCTTCTGTACACCAAAAACAACCGTTAGCAAATATTGCTTTTTTAACTATTTTATCCATAATCTAAACAAAGCTACGTTAATTTAACACTGTAAGTGTAAATGAAAATCTTTTTAACTTTTTATTAGTAAAAGAGCCTCTAGCATAGCGGTAAATTTGTATTTCTGGCTTTCATCAACTAATTATACAGAAGTATTTTTTATGAAAAATATTGTTTTTTTCTTTGTGGTTTTACTACACACAACACTTCTGTTTTCTCAACAAGAAAAAATACTTTCTGCAACTAGAATTTCTGAGGCGCCAAGTATAGACGGAGTATTAGATGATGCTATCTGGAATAGTCTCCCCTACTATGGTGATTTTAATATGTTAGAGCCTGGTACCCAAGGAGAAATTCCTAAAGAATATCAAACTAAAGTCCAACTAGCCTATGATGATACTGCTGTGTATATAGCAGCATACATGGAAGATCCAAACCCAGAGGCTATAGCAAGTCAATTTTCACAGCGTGATGATGTAGAAGCTCAGGCAGATTTTTTTGCAGTGGCATTAAACACCTACAATGACGGTATTAATGAAACTCGTTTTGGTGTTACTAGCGCCGGAACTATTTTTGATTCTAAAATATCAATCAACGATGAAGACCTAGGTTACAATGTTGTATTTCAATGCAAAATATCCAAGGATAGCAAAGGGTGGTATGCAGAATTTAAAATACCTTATAATGCGCTTCGATTTCCTGAGCTTGAGGTTCAAAATTGGAGTGTCAATTTCTACAGGCGTATTATAAATAGCAACCAAACCCATAGTTTTGCGCCTATTGATAATACAAAAGGCAGATCTACGCAATACAACGCTGCAATTCTAGGTATTGAAAAAATAAACCCTCCTGTTCGTCTTACTTTTTTCCCCTTTACTCAAGGAGCTGTTTCTGCTTTTGAAGGTGAAAATTCAACAAGTTTTAGTGCTGGGATGGATTTAAAATACGGCCTTAGTGATAGTTTTACCTTAGATGCTACTTTAATACCAGATTTTGGACAAGCTGCCTTTGATGAGATTACCCTCAACCTAGGACCTTTTGAACAAACATTTGAAGAGCAAAGGCAATTTTTTACTGAAGGAACAGAACTTTTTAATAAAGGTGATCTTTTTTTCTCAAGAAGAGTGGGCGGTGCTCCAAGTACAGAGATTACAGATCTAGAAGAAAACCAAGTTGTTGACCAATATCCAGAAAGCGTTAATTTATTAAATGCCATAAAAGTTTCAGGAAGAAATAAAGATAATTTAGGGTTTGGTTTTTTTAATGCCATTACAGAAAAAACATATGCAACGCTTATAAACGAGCAAACAGGAATAGCAAAACAGGTCATAGTAGAGCCCCTAAGCAATTATAATATTCTAGTGCTAGATCAGCAATTTAATGACAACTCATCTATTTCTTTGATTAATACTAATGTTACACGTGATGGGCAATTTAGAGACGCAAACACAACGGCTGTAGTATATGATGTTTCAAACAAACAAAATACCTATAATTTTTCTGGAAGAAATGTGGCCAGTAATGTGAGTAAAGATACCGGGATTAGCACAGGGTTTTTATCTGAAATAGAACTCTCTAGAATAAAAGGAAAGTTTAGATACCGCTTAGAACATAAACTTGCCAACACCACCTATGACATCAATGATCTAGGGCTAAACAGAAGAAATAATTTCAATAATTTTGAGGCAGAAATTTCTTATCAAAATTTTGAACCAACAAAAACATTTAATAAGTACAAGTTCGAATTATCTGCCAGACATAGGCGCCTTTATAATCCTAATGTAATCACAGAAAACTCCTTTAGACTAGAGAGCTTTTTTGTGTTAAAATCGAGAGTAGCCTTTGGAGGTTTTATGGATTATAGATCAAGTAAAGATGATTACTTTGAACCCCGAGTAGAAGGGAAATACGTCACATTTTCAAAAAGTTTAGGGACTAAAGTATTTATATCTACAGATTACAGAAAGTCTTTTGCGGTAGATTTTGATATTGGGCAGCGAAAAGATTTTGATCAACCCCAGCAACAAGTTTTTTTAGAGTTTTCTCCCAGGTATCGTTTTTCTGATAAATTTCTTGTTCT
>CBFHMO010000126.1:0-4526 GCA_965656925.1 Patiriisocius sp. | reverse complement strand
ACGATTCACTTTAATTTTAGGACCCTGGTCATTAGAGGTCCAAACTACCTTGTCTAGTCGTGTTTTGTTTTTTTCAATGATGCTATTGGCAGCATTTACAATATTCTTGGTAGATCTATAATTTTGCTCAAGGCGATAGGTTTTTACATCATCATAGTCTTTCTGAAAATTTAAAATATTATTAATATTAGCGCCTCTAAAGGCATAAATACTTTGAGCATCATCACCTACAACGCATATGTTTTGAAACTTATCACTCAATGCTCGTACAATTAAATACTGGCTGTGGTTGGTATCCTGGTACTCATCTACTAATATGTACCTAAATCTATTTTGATATTTTGCCAAAACCTCTGGAAAGCGGGTTAACAGCTCGTTGGTTTTTAATAACAAATCATCAAAATCCATAGCGCCAGCTTTAAAGCACTTATCTACATAGCATTTGTATATATCTCCCAAACGCGGCATTTTGGCCATTGCATCTGCCTCCATGAGTTCTGGGTTGTTGAAATAAGCCTTTACAGTAACTAGACTGTTTTTATAACTAGAGATTCTAGAATACACCTGTTTGTATTTATAAATCTCTTTATCTAGGTGCATTTCTTTAATTACAGCACGAATGACACTTTGAGAATCTTGAGTATCGTAAATAGTAAAATTTGAAGGGTAGCCTAATTTGTCTGCCTCCATACGAAGTATTTTAGCAAAAACACTATGAAAAGTTCCCATCCATAAATTCTTGCCCTCACTGGGCCCAACAATGGTAGATATTCGTTTTTTCATCTCACGTGCTGCCTTATTGGTAAAAGTGAGGGCCAAAATATTAAATGGGTCCACTCCCTTAGACATTAAAAAGGCTATTCTGTAGGTAAGCACACGTGTTTTACCCGAGCCAGCTCCGGCAATAACAATCATAGCGCCATCCTTTTGTATGGTAGGTGCTAACTGAGCTTGGTTTAATTGTTGTAAATATTCTTGCAAGGGTTTTCTCAAATTTTTAATGCTCCAAAATAGTTTCGGAATGGTGACAAAATAAGGCCATATATTGTAGGTGAAAATACGCAAAACTGAGTGATTGCACCCACTGAAATTTCAGAATTTATAAACAAACAAAGCTGAGGTATTATTTCTGAAATTTCAATATCTTTAAAACATAATTATTTTTAAATAAATAGGTAACCGCCATGAAAAAACAACTTATCATACTCCTTTTGCTATTAATAGGAGCCACTGCATACTCCCAAACCAATCAAAGTATTTTAAAAGACATAGAACAAATAGAATCTCAAGTAATTGATTGGCGGCATTACTTTCATGAAAACCCAGAGTTATCTAACCGTGAATTTAACACGGCTGATAAAATTGCGACCCATTTAAAATCTCTAGGGATGGAAGTGCAAACGGGGGTTGCAAGAACGGGTGTAGTGGGTCTTTTAAAAGGAAATAATCCAGGAAAGGTAGTTGCCCTTAGAGCAGATATTGATGGGCTGCCAGTTACAGAAAGAAATGACCTTAGCTACAAAAGTACTGTTGAAGATACTTTTTTAGGGACCAAAACAGGGGTAATGCATGCTTGTGGTCATGACACGCACATTGCCATTTTAATGGGAGTTGCACAGGTGTTAAGCAAGCACAAAGACAAAATAAATGGTAGTATTAAATTTATTTTTCAACCCGCAGAAGAAGGTCCACCACCTGGAGAAGAAGGTGGTGCAAAACTTATGGTAAAAGAAGGAGTATTAGATAATCCTAAGGTAGATGCCATTTATGGATTACACATTAACAGCGGAACTCCCGTTGGCACCATAACCCTAAAGCCCGAAGGTATTATGGCAGCCGTAGAGCGTTTTGTAGTTACTGTAAATGGAAAAGGATCTCACGGATCTGCCCCTTGGAGCGGTGTAGACCCTATTTTAATTTCGGCAAAAATTATAGATGGGTTTCAAACCATTATATCAAGAGAAGCATATCTTATAGAGGCGCCAGCCGTTATTACGGTTGGAAAAATAACAAGTGGTACTCGTTTTAACGTGATACCAGAAAGTGCAGAACTTATTGGTACTGTACGTACCTTAAACCCAGATATGAGATCCATGATTATTAAACGCATGACAGAAATGGCAAGCGATATAGCCAAAGCCTATGGAGGTAGTGCAACCATAGATTGGCAAAACAATACTATTGTTACCTACAATGACCCTGAGTTAACCACCAAGGCTATTAGCACTTTAAAAATGGTTGCTGGAGAGGACAAGGTACTGGGCATGAAAGCCGTTACAGGAGGTGAAGATTTTAGCTTTTTTCAAGAAAAAATACCAGGAGTTTACTTTTTTCTAGGAGGCATGACACCAGGAAACACAGAACCTTTCCCTCACCATACTCCAGATTTTAAAATAGATGATGCAGGAATGCTACTTGGGGTTAAATCATTATCACAACTAGCCTTAGATTATTTAAATCAATAACAACATAAAACCAAACAAGCAAGCCTTTGCCCGAAGCTTAAAAAACTGTACTATTGCTATTTAATTTAAAAACAGGAGTACTAAAATTAGTATATATCATGGAATCTCAAGCACTACTACCCTATTTCGCCTCTTTACTATCTGCTATTATTGTAGGTGGTATTGCCTATCTCTTTTTTAAAAAACACACCGATAACGAAGAGGGCCGTAGACGGTTTTTACTCCTTAAAGAAACCCAAAGCAAAACACTACCTCTAAGGCTACAAGCCTATGAACGCCTTACCTTACTATTGGAGCGTATAGACCCAAATAGTCTTTTAATACGTGTAAAACCAATAGATAATAATTTAAATAATTATGAGCAGGAGCTTATCAGAAGTATAGAAGATGAATTTGTACACAATCTAAGCCAGCAAATTTATGTGTCTGTAGAGATGTGGAATGTAACAAGAACTACAAAAAATACAACCATACAAATTATAAGACAAACGGCCATGAACCAAAAGATTGAAACGGCAGACAAACTCAGAGAAGCTGTTCTAAATCATTTTATGGGAGAAGTATCACCCTCACAAAAAGCGTTAGCCTACCTAAAAAAGGAAATACATCAACTCTTCTAAAATGCGCCATGCATTTGGTTATTGCTTAGTAACAAAGTAAATTCGTTGTATGAATCCTAACTTTTTACAAACACCCATTGAATATCTTAAAGGCGTAGGGCCTAACAGGGCAGATTTGTTGAAAAAAGAGTTGGGTATCTTTACATTTCAAGACCTACTAAATCTATTCCCAAACAGGTATTTGGATAGGACCCAGTACTATAAAATAAAAGAATTACAACGCAATAGTGCAGACGTGCAGGTTGTAGGAAAAATAACCCATTTAAAAACTGTTGAACAAAAGCGTGGCAAGCGTTTAGTGGCAACCTTTAAGGATGCTAATGGCATGATGGAGCTTATCTGGTTTAGAGGCCATAAATGGATTAAAGAGAATTTAAAACTCAATGAAACCTACGTAGCCTTCGGAAAAGCAAACTTTTATAATGGCACTTTTTCTATGCCCCATCCAGATTTAGAACTACTAAAAGAACACCAAAGCAAGCTACGTTCTGCTCTGCAGCCAATATACCCCTCAACAGAAAAACTAAGCAATAGTGGTATTACCAATAAAGTTGTAAGCGGGCTAATGGAGCAATTGTTTCTGGAGCTTAAAAAATCGTTTGTAGAAACCCTTTCACCAGAGATACTTGAGCAGCTGCAATTAATGCCCAAAAGTAAAGCAATACTCAATATACATTTTCCAGAAAATGGGGAACAGTTAGCTAAAGCAACCTACAGATTAAAGTTTGAAGAATTATTTTTTATTCAACTACAGTTATTAATAAAAAAATTAGTCCATAAAAGCAAAATTAAAGGCTATCCTTTTACTACAATTGGAACTAATTTTAACAGCTTCTACAAGGAGCATCTTCCCTTTGAATTAACAGGTGCACAAAAAAGAGTTATCAAAGAAATACGCAATGATTTAGGTAGTAATGCACAAATGAATCGGTTACTGCAAGGAGATGTAGGTAGCGGGAAGACAATTGTAGCACTTTTATCAATGTTAATAGCTATTGACAACGGTTTTCAGGCCTGTTTAATGGCCCCGACTGAAATTTTGTCAGTCCAGCACTATACAGGCTTATTTGAATTATGTAAGTCACTTAAAATCAGTATTTCAATACTAACAGGTTCAACTAAAACTTCAAAAAGAAAAGAAATACATGAATCCCTAGAAAATGGCCAATTAAACATCTTAATTGGCACCCATGCCCTACTAGAAGACAAGGTGAAATTTAAAAATTTAGGGCTCGCTATAATTGATGAACAGCATCGTTTTGGAGTAGCCCAACGAAGCAAGTTATGGCACAAAAACACCTACCCTCCTCACATACTTGTAATGACAGCAACACCCATTCCAAGAACCTTGGCAATGAGCGTGTATGGAGATTTGGATATTAGTGTTATAGATGAGCTTCCTCCAGGAAGAAAAGATATAAAAACAGTGCACCGGTATGAC
>CBFHMO010000125.1:0-4559 GCA_965656925.1 Patiriisocius sp. | reverse complement strand
AGAGTCTTATCACGGTTTCTGGTGTTGAGACTGTAGTTATCCGCCTGAGCAGAAAACTACAACAAGACCCAGGTATATCCCTTACAGATGGTAGTGTAATATATGGCACATTAGAGGATGAGACTATTGTATTTAAAGAACATGGTATCTGCTTCTCAGCAAATGTAATTAAGGGGCATAAAACAGGTTATTTTCTAGACCACAGAGAAAACAGAAGAAGAGTAGGGGCATTAAGCGCTCAAAAGACAGTTTTAGATGTTTTTAGCTATGCTGGTGGCTTTTCTGTTCATGCCCTTGCAAATGGAGCCAAACAAGTTACAAGCCTAGATATAAGCAGTCAAGCACTAGCGCTAGCCAAAGCAAACGGACTATTAAACAAGCATAAGGGATCTCACAAAACCATAAGTGGTGATGCGTTTACAGAAATGCAGACCCTCATTGATAAGGGTACAAGTTTTGACATTGTTGTTATTGACCCTCCAAGTTTTGCAAAGAGTAAAAAAGAGATGGCAATAGCCAAAAAAAAATACAAACAATTGGCAGCCCTAGGAGAGAAGCTCACCGCAAAAAAAGGAATTCTTGTTTTAGCTTCTTGTAGTTCTCGGGTAGGAGCTGAAGATTTTTTTACAATTAATACCACAACACTAAACAAGCAAAAAAGAAGCTATACTGTAATAAAGCAAACCTACCACGATATTGATCATCCCGTTGGTTTTCTGGAAGGCGCTTATTTAAAGTGTGGGTATTATCAATTTAACAGATAACCTATTGTACATAAAAAAGACCTTAATAATTAGATCAAGGTCTTTTTTAAATACGATAGTATTACAGGTATTAATGCATTTGCATTTTTTCTTTTTTACGTTGTAGTTGAGACTTTACATCACTAGTAGCCTTTGCAATAGAGGCCTCTAAAGAGCCGCTGTTAGAACCTGCAAATAGCGTTGATCCAGGAATGTTAATTCTAATTTCACAAATAAAACCTGTTTGAGGAGAACTCGTGTTTTCTTTTTTAAGATACACATCACAGGTTACTATAAAATCATATTTGTCTTCTAGTTTAATAAGTCTTTCTGCGACCATGTTCTCTAGTCTTTTACTAGCAGAAACGTCTTTGTATTCAAAGTTGATATTCATAGGCTGGGATTTAATTATTATACTTAAAGATAAACTAGAAGAATAACAAAAACAACTTATTTTAACCTTTTTAGAAATAATTAGGATCCCAGGTCCATAACTTGAGGCATTTGTTAAAGAAACTACTGTTTAAAATTTAGGAATTATACCATAGTTTTCTGATTGAAATAAACAGAATCACAAAAACAGATAACACTATAAATAGAGGTATTATAACCTCTTTAAGACCTAAAGCTAATAATACACCAATAACAAGTAATTGAAAACCTAATCCAAATAAAGAAAGACTGGTCATAAACCAATTTGGGAGTATCCTACCAGCAAAAGCATTTCTATCTAAAAAGTAGATAATTGCATCAAAGCCTCCGTATAATATACGGTAGGTAACAAATAAAAAAGTAACAGTTTTTTGTTTTTCACCAGGTAGTGCAGTGGGGGTTTTGGTTTCAAAAACCCTACTGGTGGTATCACCGTCTACTTTATTTCTTAAAATCACATAATAGTAATTGTAAAGTGTGCCCTGCAGTTGTAAACAAGCAAAGGCAATACTGGCCATAAGAAGTGAACTAGAAGTAATGGTGTATAAAGTATAAAATATAGCGGCATTTAACAGGATATCTGCCACAGAATCAAAATAGCGACCTGTATAGGAGGGAGTTTGTTTTAACCTTGCTAGTTCTCCATCTGCAGCATCTAATATTGATTTTAATACCAAAAAAAAGAGTGCCCCTAAAAAATAACCATAGTGCATAGCTATAATGGCAATAATGCCACATACAATAAACATACATGTTACTTGTACTGGAGTGATAGAGGTGTTTACAAAAGATCTAGCAATATATCTTGCAATTGGCCGGCCATAGTCTGAAATGTCTAGAAACTTATACTGAGAGGGTACTTTTGACATGCTATTTGTGAGAGCATTTCTAGAAGGTTTCAAGGAAAACACCTTGCCTTTACACTAAAACAGCACTACTATTTAATTCAAAAATACTTAAAAATAAAACGAGAATAAATAAACACGATTGGTTTAACAGTATTTTATTGGTAATAAATAATAAGAATTACTCTAGTGCTTTTTTTGTATCTACTTTAACGTACCATAAAATAATAATTGAAATTCCAGAACAACAGGCAAAACCAACAAACAGAGGTAGGGTAGATGTAGCTACAAAACGACCTATTAAAGTGCTAATAGGCACTGCCATCATAGTGGATATAAAACCGGTAATAGCTGCAGCAATACCAGCTATATGACCAACAGGCTCCATGGCAAGAGCTCTAATATTTCCAAAGAGGAAGCCTATAAAAAAGAATTGTAAACCAAAAAAACCAAAAAGATAATATATGTGTGGGGTTGGGGTATTGTAAAAAATAACAATATACAAGATAGACACCGTAAAGTAACCAATCAAGGAGAGTGTAACTAGTTTTTCCATTCCGTATTTTACCACAAAAGATCCATTCAAAAATATAGCGATACCAATGGCAACAGCAAGAGCAGCAAATATATAAGGGAACTCTTGTTTAAGACCATATTGCTCTTGAAATATTTGCTGAGAAGCACTTAAATACACTAAAAAAGACCCTACAATAAAGCCTGAAATTAGCGTGAAACCAATGGTTCTTTTATAACCAAGTGTTTCTTTAGCACCTTTTATAAGTCTATGAAATTGAAACGGAATTCTATTGTTTACAGTAAGCGTTTCTTTTTGTCTTAGCCAAAACCAAATGGTTACCACAACGCTTATGGCTGCTTGAACATAGAAAATTGCTTGCCATGAATAACTGTCTAATACAAATTTGCCCATTGCTGGCGCGACAATAGGAATCAAAAGAAAAACAATAGTTACAAAAGACATCACTCGGGCCATATAATCTCCTTGATATAAATCCCTTATAATAGCTATACATATAGTTCTCGGGGCAGACAGGCCAATACCTTGCAAAATACGGCCAAGAATCATCATCTCCAGGCTTGTAGCGTTCACACACACCAAACTTGCCAATAGAAAGACCGAAAACCCTATATATACAGATGGTTTTCTACCAATAGCGTCAGATAAGGGGCCAAACAGTAAAGGTCCCAAACCTAATCCCAAAAATATCATGGTAATTAATAGTTGATTATCTGCCTGTAATACAACGCCTAAATCTATACCTATAATATCTAATGCTGGCAATAATGCATCTATAGCCAATGCCGTTACAGACATCAGTGCCGCCATTAAGGCAATAAATTCTAGTTTTGAAGATCGGTTTTTTTGCATAGGGCAAAAGTAGGTTTTAATACTCTTAGTTTTCTATAGAATTTTTAAAGATAAATTTCTAAAACCTACAATAGGATTGGAGTTTAGAAACTCTATTTTACATAATATAAATTATAGAACAAATATTTTAAATAAGAGTGACTTATTTGAAAGTCATTATGTATTAAATATATTTACAGGATAGTGTTTTTAATTAATACTCCATAAATATTATTTATCTTTCAAAATGATTTTAATCACTTTTTAGTTTTGCTTAAATTAAATAATCTCAAATTACTGAATAATGGAACATCATATTGTAAAGGATCTAGAGAAAGCCTTACCCATTACTAGGTCAAAAACTCCTTCTAACTTATTGATTAAACCATCAATAAATAGACTCTTGCAACACTCTTTTATAGATTGGACAATTGTGATTGTTTGTTGGGGTTCAATGGCACTTATAAATAACTGGCTTTACCCTTTAGTTGCGCTAGTTATAGCAAGCAGGTTTCATTCTTTTGGTGTTATTTTACATGATTTAACTCATATGCCTTTAAAAAATAAGACTACAAAAATAAGAATTTTAGAGGTTTTAGTTGGTTATCCTATTGCTACAACTTTGAATGCTATGCGCTATCACCATTTAAGACATCATAAAGATAGTTGTATGGATACAGACCCTTATTTCAAAACTCCTACCTCAAATAATTCATTAGCTTTTTTATTAAATATATTAAAATCTTCGATTTTAATACCTTTTTGGTTGATTCGTTGTTTGTATGGCAGTTTTGCCTTTTATTCCCCCTCTTTAAGACAGTCTTACGCTCAGGTATTTTTACAAGATAAGTCAAGTAAGGATTTAACTAAAAACAAAGAGGTTATCCAATGTGCAAAAGAAGATATATTTCAATTGTTATTTTTTATTTTAATTTTTTTATTTGTGGTTCTTTTTTTTGGTGTTAAAATATTGTTTTACTACTATGTAATTCCGGCACTGATAACTGGATGTTTTTCTGGGTATAGGGTTTTTAAAGAGCATAGTTATACAAAAGCTGTGCATGACAGAACAATTAATACGATTATTCAAACAACAAAAGATCATAATTTAAGCGGAATTTCACAGTTCTTTTTAGCACCTCGAAATATTGGTTACCATATAGTACATCATAT
>CBFHMO010000124.1:0-4567 GCA_965656925.1 Patiriisocius sp. | reverse complement strand
GCTGAATTACTAAATCAGAAAACTGACTGTCATACCCTCTTTCTTCCCAGAAAGAGCGGCGGTAAAACTTATACACATCCATAAAGGTGTGGTCAATTCTAAAACCTGCCTCCAATAGCCATTGTGTGTTAAATGTATAATTTCCAGTAACAAAACCACCAATACTATACTTTGTATAATCTGGAATAAGACGTCTAACTCCCGTTTGAGGATTTGCATAATTAGTTTGATAGCCTGCACTTACCCCTGTTGTATATTCTAATTTATCTGAAACATCAGAGGTCACATCTACTTTTAAAGTCTGTGTTTTTAATACTAAATCTAAAGAAGCTTTATCTCTATTATCACCTCTTCGGATATCAAATTCAAGTCTATTGTTTTGCTGGTAGTCATACTGCATGGACACCCTTCCAACACTCTCTATATCTTTAAAGCCTTTGATACGCGCTAGATGGTGTACAACATCTTGCCGTGGCGATCCAATAGCATACGTGAAGTCTTTTATTATTGAAGGTATGGGACTAGATATTGCTTGAACTTGATCTTCTGCGCCGCCAATATGAGAGGCTCTTAAAATTCCAATTTCATTTCTAAACAAAGAATAATATGCCTCTACTGCATAATCAATTCTATTAAAGCCTATCCTAGCTGCAATGTTTCTTTCAAAAACACCAGTATTACTCAATATATAGTCTGGAGCATTGAAATCACCAAAACGTTTTGCTGTACCTTGCAAAGAGGTGTACCAACCATTTTCGTAGCTTTTGGTTAGGCTTGATGTTACAGCCCCACCCCTACCATTACTAGAGCCGCTTACTATGGTTTTACCATAGAGTGAATCTATTAAAGGGACCTTTGGTGCTGAAGTAATAATAACACCACCAATAGCATTTCCGCCATACTGCAAAGCGCCAGCACCTTTAATTACCTTAATACTACCTGCAGTGTTTACATCAATACTAGGGGCGTGTTCTGCACCCCACTGCTGATCTTGCATTTGCACTCCATTATTAATAAGGACAACACGGCTGCTGTGCATGCCATTTATCATTGGCTTAACAACAGTATTACCCGTATTAAGAGAAGATACCCCGCTAATGCTATTTAATACATCTCCTAAGGAGCCGCTACTAAAGGATGAAATTGTTTGTTGATTTAATGTATTCTCAAATAATGTTTTTGTTTCTCTTTGCGATTTACTACCGTTAACGATTATTTCATTGAGTGACTCCAGATGATGTTCTAGCTTAAATGTTTTTTGAACATCTGCCTGCAAGGCTACAGTAAATATTTTGGTTGCACAAGATGGATGAGATACCTGTAAATCATAGGTACTGTTGCACAGATATGTGATAGTAAAATTTCCGTCCAGATCGGTCTGAACCGCAACTCCAGTTTGTGCCACAACAATAGTAGCCCCTGTAAGTACAGAGCCATCATGTATATCTAATAAAGTACCATTTAGTGTATTATCACACTCTTGGGCAAAAGAGTGTACACTGCTAGATAGCAGAAATAATAACGCAAATAATCGCATCGCATTCTTTTTAAAATTTTTAAATAAATTAAATCTTTAAGAAAGAATACTTGGGGGTGCGCGTAATTGCTTTGAAGTTAGTTTTTTTGAAAATAAAGCTACTACAGTTAAGGTAACTTTTGTGTTTTGAGAAATTAACACAAGTGTGTTAAGGTAATTCTCTGGTAGTATGTAATGAAAACTAGAACTATAAAAATCACAACTGTGACACTCTGGAGCGTCTTTGTGCAAATGAGTGGTTTGCTCATGGCATACCTCATGTTCGTGGTTTTCAAACAAATGAGAAAATTCAACACAAGTAGGGAGCATTAATGCAAAAACAAGTGCAATAACTCCTAGATACTTTGTGATGTGATTTTCTAAATTCATAAGTATTGCAACAAAAGTACTACTTACAAAATTATTAAACTACTTTATACTATAAATAAGTTAAGTAGTAGTTTGTAAATTTAAAGAACTACAACCGTGCGTGTTTTACTACCTTTGTATTAAATACAAGAAGCTGTTTGCATGAAGACTGAAGATTTAAGAATTATATTTATGGGAACACCTAGTTTTGCAGTGGGTGTTTTAAAGACTATTGTTGAGAATGGTTTTAATGTTGTAGGTGTTGTTACAGCACCAGACAAACCAAAAGGACGCGGTAGAACCCTTCAAGGCTCTGCAGTAAAACAATATGCAACTACCCAAAACATTCCTGTTTTACAGCCCACTAATCTTAAGGACCCCTTTTTCATAGATGCCTTAACAGCCCTTACTGCAAATCTTCAAGTTGTTGTTGCTTTTAGAATGCTGCCCAAAGTAGTTTGGCAAATACCAAGTCTAGGAACATTTAACCTACACGCTTCATTATTACCTGAATATCGTGGTGCTGCTCCTATAAACTGGGCTATTATTAACAAAGAACAAACTACAGGTGTCACCACATTTTTTATTGACGAAAAAATTGACACCGGAGAAATCATACTCTCTAAAGAGATTGGTATTTCAACCCTTATAAGCAATACAAAAGTATATACAACCAAACAGCCCACAGGAGAGGACTTCTCTAAACTAAACCTAAAAGAAGCTCCAAAACTTACCCCAAACAATACTTATATAGATTGGAACACAAGTGCAGATTCAATAGACCATTTTATAAGAGGTTTAAATCCATATCCTGGCGCATGGAGTTATCTTACCCAAGAAGAGGATACACTAAAGGTTAAAATATTTAAGGTAGCCATCATCGAGCCAAAACAAGAAAATTCTTTATGGTTTATTACAAAAGATGGAAGCGTTAAAATTTCAGAACATAGCCCACTAGGCACTGTTAAAGTAATGCACAAAAAATTGTATGTGCAACTTGCAAATAATGTATTAGAAATTATAGAAATTCAACTACCCGGAAAGCGTAAAATGGCAGCCAAAGATTTATTAAACGGCTACAATTTTACAGTAGATGCAAAAATGATTGCGAACCCGCATGGCTATTGAGACTACAAAAAACACGTTTTTTTTGACTCGCTTATTAACAATCACCCTAAGTTATTAACAAAAAGAAGGTTTTAGCTTGGCAATCCTTGTCAATGTTGAATATCCGTTTAAATTTGTATAGGTACTAAAACGTATTTTTAATCATTTTTTTAATTTAAACAAATATTATGAACAAATCAGATTTAATCGACGCAATGGCAGAAGATGCTGGAGTAACAAAAGCAGCAGCTAAAAAAGCATTAGAGTCTTTCCTAGGAAATGTACAGGGATCACTTAAAAAAGGAAACAGAGTTTCTTTAGTAGGTTTTGGTTCTTGGTCAGTAAATAGAAGAGCTGCAAGAGAAGGAAGAAACCCTCAAACAGGGAAAACTATTCAAATTGCTGCTAAAAATGTTGTAAAGTTCAAAGCAGGTTCAGAATTACAGACTAGTGTAAACTAAATTACTGTAATTTAAAACATAAAAACCCTCTTTGCAGTCGCAGAGAGGGTTTTTTATTTTACATAAATGTATACAACACTGTTTTAGTTGGATATTTAAAAAAAAAATAGTAGGTTTAATTTAGCTAATAACCAATAATGACACTACTTAAACCCAATAAAGGTCTTTTACTAGTTGCAAAGCCATCCATAATTGGGGATGTGTCTTTTAATAGATCTGTCATATTATTGGCAGAGCATACCACAGAGAATGGCTCTGTAGGTTTTATTCTAAACAAACCACTAGACTATACTCTTAAAGATTTTATTCCTGAGATTAACTCTGAGCTGCCTGTTTATAATGGTGGCCCTGTAGAGCAAGACAATCTATACTTTATTCATAAAATACCAGAACTAATTCCTGGAAGTGTTGAAATATCTCAAGGTATTTATTGGGGAGGAGACTTTAAAGCTATTACTAAATTGCTAACTGATGACAAACTAACTCAAACTCAAATACGTTTTTTCTTGGGGTATTCTGGATGGTCTACCCAGCAACTAAGCCAGGAGTTAGAATTAAACAGTTGGGTAGTTACCCCAAATGACTACAAAAACAAAATTATTGGTAATACCAACGACAATCTTTGGAAAGAAAAAATGCTAGAGCTTGGCGGCAGCTATAAGCTATGGTCTAATGCCCCACAAAACCCCTCCTATAATTAATTTAGTTTTTTTATTAAAAAAACTATCCCAGTCTAGCTTTTGTATTTAATTTACCTAGTAGTTCTTTTGCAATGGTATTGGTGTATTGTTTCTTTCTGTATTTTGTAATTGATTGAATACCCCCAACTGCGTTAGTCACAAACATCTCATCGGCTTTTTGTAATTCAAAAGGAGATATAGAAACTTCCTCAACATCATAATCATGCATGTCAGCCAAGATAGTAAGAAGTTGTTTGCGCATGATGCCCTTTAGACAACCATCTTTGAGTGGTGGTGTTTTGATGGTTTCCCCTTTTACTAAAAAAAGATTACCGTTCAAAGCCTCCACAATTTGTTTTTTTTCATTGAGAAGCAAGCAGTTATCATATCCATTCTCTTTGGCATAAATACTACCCAAAACATTTATGATTTTA
>CBFHMO010000123.1:0-4586 GCA_965656925.1 Patiriisocius sp. | reverse complement strand
TCATAGACATTGTGGTTGGAGATGGCTCTTTAAATAGATTTAAAACGCAAAAAAAGGATAATACTAAAGAAAATGGAGATGGAGAAAATTAGTGGACCGCAAAACATTGGTTCTGAGCGCGATGATTTATACGAGCATTATAGATTTGTAGCAGATAAAGGACAATCTCCTTTAAGGGTTGATAAATACCTGATGAATAAGGTAGAAAATGCAACTAGAAATAGAATTCAAAAATCTGCAAAAGAAGGGAACATATTTGTAAATGATATTATAGTTAAATCAAACTATAAAGTCAAGGCCAACGATGTTATTACCGTTCGTTTTGAGCACCCACCTTATGAGATGCTTCTTACCCCTGAAGATTTGCCCATTGATATTGTATATGAAGATGATGCGCTACTAGTTGTAAATAAAGCAGCTGGTATGGTAGTACATCCAGGGCATGGAAATTATAGTGGTACGCTAATTAATGCACTGGCATTTCATTTTGATAACTTACCAAATAACAGCAGTGATAGACCAGGACTGGTTCATAGAATAGATAAAGACACCACTGGTTTACTTGTAGTTGCAAAAACAGAGCAGGCGATGGCTCACCTCTCAAAGCAGTTTTTTAATAAAACTACAGAACGTGAATATGTTGCTATTGCTTGGGGTGCAATGCAAGAGGAGCATGGAACCATTGAGGGGCATATAGGGCGTCATCCAAAAAATAGATTACAAAACACGGTATATCTTGACCAAGATGATCTAGATAAAGGGAAACCAGCTGTAACCCATTACAAAGTGTTAGAGCATCTTGGGTATGTAACCTTGGTTTCTTGTAAACTGGAAACAGGACGCACTCATCAAATACGTGTACACATGAAACACATTGGCCATACCTTATTTAATGATGAGCGTTACGGTGGAAACGCAATTTTGAAAGGAACTACCTTTACTAAGTACAAGCAATTTGTAGACAATTGTTTTAAAGTATTACCTCGCCAAGCGCTTCATGCCAAAACCCTTGGTTTTATGCATCCAACAACAAATGAGTTTATGCGTTTTGAAGCCCCAATCCCAGAAGATATGGAAGCTTGTTTGTACAAATGGCGAAACTATTCCAAAAATAGCATCTCATAATATTTACATTTTTATATAAATTAGTTTGAACGTGTTTTTTACCTTAAAAGTGCATTTCATCTAATATATTTGCATTTTATCGTTTTATTTATATTTGTAGTCTAAAACCTACAAATTAAATTTACATATCATGAAAAACCTACTTCCCTTACTTATTTCTATTAGTCTCTTTTCTTGTTCACCAGAAGAGACTACCCAACCACAAAACACAGAACAGAATTACACAACAACACTATCTAGTATTGTTTTAAACGATTATTTAACAACACCTGCCATTGATGTTCCTTTGGGATCATTGTTTTATCAAAATGTACCTTATGGTACAGATCAAAGACAAGTTATAGATATATTTCTTCCTCCAAGCGACTCAGGATTTTCAGTTACTGAACTAGATGTGATTGATTATAAAGATATGATACTAAATATTCATGATGGTGATTTTAAAACCGGAGATAAAAGTGCTGCATATTATGCAGACAATGAAATTCATACATATTTGTCTAACAACATAGCATTTGTTTCTATGAATTATAGATTTTTAAATACCTCTGAGCAGGATACTAAAGGTGTCACTACTTCTTTTAAAGAAGCAGAAAATGTACTTAATTTTATTCGCACAAATACTAATAAATTAAAAATTGATTCAAATAGAGTTTTTATAAGAGGAAATGGTTTTGCAGGTAGTTCTATTACCCAATACCTTTTGTCTCAACCTTTCTACAGTTCTAAAGTAAAAGGGATTTCTATGAATGACCCTATGTCTAGCTTAGATTTTTTAGATTTCAATGATACTTTCAGTGCATTTGATTTTGATTTGTATTCTTTTATCTCTGAGCAAGATGAGCAAATGATTGCAGGACTTTATGGAGGTGTTCAAATTTCTCAACTTGAGAATGATGAACCCATAATAAAAAACAGAGAAATTGCATCTTTTACATCCGCTTATGAAAACTTTACTGGAAGAGTTAGAATTACAGCTATAGATTATAATGTTCCTTACCAAACACTAGAGAATGTAAAGCACCTAATAAGACATCAATTACATAGCATTGAAATTTATAACAAAGCTTCTCTTCAGGGCTTGCACGTAGATGCACAAATACCGCATTTACATTTGCAAAATGACCAATCTGAGTTAGATTTTATTTTAGATACTTTTTTATAATATCGTTTGTAGGTTTTAAAAACCTAGCCTTTAATTTAAGGTGAGAGCTTAATTATTTAACCAAAAAGCTACACAACCAATTTGTCTTGGTTTTGTAGCTTTTTTTAATGTTTTTAAATCTTCCCAGTATTGTTTATAAAAGCGATGATGTAATGATTTTTAGTTGAAGATACTCTTGGCTATCAAGTCATACAATTTTCATCCTTTTTATTTTTTAATTAATACCATAAATCAAAGCGGTGCAATTTCTTTTTTCTTGTTATTTTTATAGAAAATATCACTTGTATGAAAATTGTCGTATCTCCAGCCAAATCTTTAGATTTTGAATCTAAGCTCCCAACCAAAACAGCAACTCAGCCACTTTTCTTGGACCAAGCTGCACAGTTAAATAAAAAACTAGAAAGTAAATCTAAAAAGGCTATTGGTGATTTAATGCATATTAGCGACAAACTTGCTGATTTAAACTACCTGCGTTATAAAGACTTTAGTTTGCCTTTTACCACTCAAAATGCAAGACAGGCAGTATTTGCTTTTGCTGGAGATGTCTACACAGGCTTAGACCCCTACAGCCTCGAGGAGTCTAAAATAGACGCTCTAAATGACACATTACGTATTTTATCTGGTATGTATGGAATATTACGCCCTTTAGATCTTATCCAGCCCCACAGACTAGAAATGGGTACTGCCTTAGGTGTTAACAAGGCTAAAAATTTATACGAGTTTTGGGGATCTACTCTTACCGATGCTATAAATGCAGAACTAAAAGAAGGAGAGTTGTTTTTAAATCTTGCAAGCGCAGAGTATTTTAAAGTACTCCAGCCAAAAAACATAAAGGGTACTGTAATTTCTCCGGTATTTAAAGATTTAAAAAACGGTAAACTTAAAATCATTTCCTTTTTTGCTAAAAAAGCAAGAGGTAGTATGACCCGCTATGTTATAAATACCAACGCTCAAACACTGGATGATATAAAAGGCTTTGATTATGACGGTTATAGATTTAGCCAGCAAGAAACTACTAAGGAACATGCCCCTGTTTTTATTAGATAACAATGCTTTAGTAAGGCTGCTATAAATTTACAACTTACATTGCTACCCAATTTTGGATCATCTGTTTTCCCTGGGGCGTGAGTACACTCTCTGGATGAAACTGTACCGCTCTTATGTCAAGTTCTCTATGTCTTAAAGACATGATTTGTCCTGTCTGGTCTATAGAGGTAATTTCAAGGCTCTCAGGAAAATCATCTTGGTTTACAACCCAACTATGATATCTGCCAATTTCTATTTCAGGGCCTAGGTTTTTAAACAAAGGAGCATCTTTAACAATAACACGCGCTTTTGTAGCTACGCCATGAAATACCTTAGGAAGGTTGCTAAGTGTGCCTCCAAACACCTCTGCAACAGCCTGTAGCCCTAAACACACACCAAAAATAGGTTTTTTCCCTGCATAGGTAGTGATAACTTGTTTTAATTGGCCCGCTTGTGACGGAATACCTGGACCTGGAGATAGTAGTATTTTATCATAAAATGATAAACTTTCAATATCAAACCGATCGTTTCTAACAACCGTTACCTTGCAATCTAAGTCTTCTAGGTAATGAACTAGATTGTAAACAAAACTATCATAGTTATCTATTACTACTATATTCATCTTTTACATTTTTGTTTCCTGAAAAAGGCACAAACTACACCACTTTTACTCTTTGTTACTTCAAAGATAGCAAAGAAATATTGATTGAAATGGCTATTAAAATTTCAATATAATGTATATTCTAATATCTTTTTTTGTGCCATTTTTTTATCTGTGTAACCTTTTGGTTTTTTTGGCGTTTATGTACTAGGTAATTATTATTTTTAGAAAAAAAACTACCACAATGAATGATTTAACTCAAGAAGCATGGAAACAACAATTATCTTCAGATCCTGATGCTGTGCTACTAGATGTAAGAACACTAGAAGAGGTGCAACAAGGGCACATACCAGGTGCCAAACATCTTGATATAATGAACGCAGGTGCCTTTATGGAGGGAGCCAAAGACCTGGATAAAACAAAAAGTTATTATGTGTATTGCAGATCTGGAGGCAGAAGTGGCCAAGCATGTATGATCATGAATTCTATTGGCTTTGAAAAGGCATACAATCTTATGGGCGGCTTTATGGAGTGGCAAGGAGAAAAAACAATTTAAAAAATGAAAAAATATAGTTCTTTAATTTTTGCTTTGATGATAACTCTTGCAAGTGTGTCTTGTAATAATGCAAAAAAAAATGATGCTAAAGCACCACCACAAGCAATAGAGGT
>CBFHMO010000122.1:0-4599 GCA_965656925.1 Patiriisocius sp. | reverse complement strand
TTGTGTTATTTCTATAATACGTTTTGCAACTTCATGAAATTTTGGTGCAGTGCGTAACATTGCATTATTAATTCCAGTGAGCTTCACCACAAAGGGTTGTATAGGTATTTCTGGGTTTACTAGACTTGCAAATTGATCTACCACCTTATCTCCATCAAAACGATAGATTGCAATTTCTGTGATGCCCTCTTCATTGTACTTTCCTCCGGTGGTCTCTATGTCTAAAATTGCGTATTCCAAAATGTAAGTACTTAATTATAATTTCTAGCTCCAAAAATAGAACTTCCAATGCGTACCATGGTACTTCCATGGTCTAATGCCAAGGTATAATCACTACTCATTCCCATGCTTAAAACAGTTAATTGTGGGTGTTGTTTTATAAGCTCCTGGTGCAGGGTACTTAATTTTTTAAACTCTGTTTCTATTTGTATTTTATTATCTGTAAAGCTTGCCATTCCCATAAGGCCAACAATAGATACATGAGGTAGTGTTTCTTCAACATCCTTGGCAAGTAATTGCAGGGCATCCTCCTCTTTTAAACCAAATTTGTGTTCTTCTTCTGCTATTTTAATTTGTAATAAGCACTTGATGACTCTATCGTGTTTGGCGGCTTGTTTGTTGATTTCTCGCAGTAATTTTAGACTATCTACCGTGTGTATTAAATCCACAAAAGGTGCCATATATTTTACCTTGTTGGTTTGCACATGACCAATCATGTGCCATTGGATGTCTTTGGGCATTTCTTCCCATTTTGAGGCCATTTCTTGTATTTTGTTTTCACCAAAGACTCTTTGGCCAGCTGTATAGGCTTGCAATAAACTACTCACGGGTTTGGTCTTAGAAACGGCAACTAGAGTTGTGTTTTTTGGCAGCGCACCGTGGTATTTTTTAATGTTTTCTGAAATACTCATCTCTATAGGTTGTCTCGTGTTTTAGCACTAATTTTTAAAACAGCTATACTCACTTAAAATTCATAAATAGTAATACCGCTTCTTAGTTTAGGTTCTATAAAAGTGCTCTTTGGAGGCATTTTCAACCCCTCATCTGCTATTTTTTTCATCTCCTGTGTGGTAACAGGTAACATGCCAAAACCAACAGCAAACTCTTTGGTGTCTACAGCTGCTTTTACAAATGCCATGTCTTTTTTACCATCTGAATATTCAATTCTAGTATCATTTCTTAGATCCTTTATGCCAAGAATTGGCTCAAATATTAGTTTGTATAAAATTTGAGTATCCAGTGCTTGTAGGGCATTGTTTATTTCGTAAGTGTCTTTACGCAAGTAAAGGGAATAGAAGTCACCATCTAGATACATGCTAAAATGATGCTTTTTTGTTGGCTTGTAAAAATTTTGGCCTCTATTTTCAATTCTAAATGAAAAATCCAACGCAATTAAAAACGCTTCTTTGCTCAGGCCATTTAAATCTTTGATAAGCCTATTGAATTCGAATATCTTTAAGTCGCTCTCTGGAATGAGAAAGCTCATAAAATAATTGTAGGGGTCTTTTAAAGTGTGGTTGTTATTTTCTTTGGCCAGCTGCTGTGCTAACAAACAAGATGAAGAACTTCTGTGATGACCATCTGCTATATATAGCTTGGGCATCTGCTCAAATAGTTCTGAAATCTCAGACACTAGTTGGGTTTCACTCAAAGGCCAAAGGTAATGGGTATCTCTATGAGTGGTTGTAAATTCATACTCTGCTCTAGTTTGCATCACAGAAGAAATAATACCAGCCAATGCATCATTATCTGGATAGGTAAGTAATACCGGTTCTGCATTAAAACCTACGGTTTTGAGATATTTAACAAAGATTTCTTCTTTATACTCTAGGGTATCTTCGTGTTTTTTTATGATGTCTTTTTCATAATCTTGAGTACTTGCAGCGGCTATAATCCCATTAAAGACAACTGCATCATGATTTACTATTTTATAGATGTAATAACAAGGTGTTTGTTCTTTTATCAAAACACCATCTTCTTTAAACTCTTGGTATCTATTACGAACCAAATTATACCTTTTTTCACCCTCAATTATTTGAGCGTATTTATACCCTGGGTTAACCACATGTAAAAAAGAAAAAGGATTGTCTTTTAATCTGGCCTCTCTTTGTTCAGTGGTATAACTATCATAAGATCTGGAAGCCATTAGGCTCACCTTATCCCGAGTGGGTCGTACTGCTTTAAATGGTTTTATTTCTGCCATATATTCAACAAATCAATACTGGGTTAACAGAACATTTTAGCTACATCTACAGCTTTTCTATTGTTGGTGTAATCATAAAATCCTTCTGTACTTTTAACACCAAGTTTACCTGCCATAACCATATTCACTAGAAGAGGACATGGTGCGTATTTTGGATTTTTAAACCCGTCATACATTACATTTAAAATAGAAAGACATACATCAAGACCAATAAAATCTGCTAGTGCAAGAGGTCCCATAGGGTGTGCCATTCCTAGGATCATAACGGTATCAATTTCTTTTACACCAGCCACCCCGTTGTAAAGTGTTTCTATTGCCTCATTAATCATTGGCATTAAAATACGATTGGCTACAAAACCAGGGTAATCATTTACCTTGACAGGAGTTTTCCCTAGTTTTTCTGAAATTTCTGCTACGGTGTTATATGTTTGGTCACTAGTGCTGTATCCTTTAATGATTTCTACTAGTTTCATTACCGGTACAGGATTCATAAAGTGCATCCCAATTACCATATCTGGTCTGGTTGTTACTGCAGCTATTTCTGTAATAGATATGGATGAAGTATTACTGGCCATGATGGTATCATCTGGGCAAAAAGCTTCCAGGTCTCTAAATATCTTAAGTTTTAAATCAAGATTTTCTGTGGCTGCCTCCACTACCAAACTAGCGTACTCAACACCACTTTCTAGATCTGTAAAAGTGGTAATGTTATTTAGTGTTTTTGCTTTGTCTGCTTCAGAGATTTTTTCTTTAGCGACCATTCTGTCAAGGTTTTTGGCTATGGTTGCCAAACCACGATCCAGAGAGGCCCTAGAGACATCTATTAATTGTACTTTATAACCATTTTGTGCAAAGGTGTGGGCAATACCATTACCCATTGTACCGGCTCCAATTACTGCTACGTTTTTCATAAAATATAAGTATTAATCGATTTTATTAATGGAACTATTATGTTCTTTATTGTTATAGTGTCTTAAAATTTTCAATGATCATCATGGCTACTCGCAATGCTTCAGCACCTTGGGTTAGTGATACTTCTGGAGTTGTGTCATTTTTTATTGCATCTGCAAAACTATCAAGTTCATCTAAAATAGCATTGTTTGGTGCCACCTGCGGGTTATCAAAATAAATTTGTTTTTTAACTCCTTCAGCATTGGTTAATACCATGGCAAAGTCATCAGGGTTTTTTGGAGCATCTTTCATTTTTACCACCTCACATTTTTTCTCTAAAAAATCAACAGAGATGTACGCGTCCTTTTGAAAAAACCTAGCCTTTCGCATTTTTTTCATAGAAATACGACTGGCCGTAAGATTGGCAACACATCCATTTTCAAACTCAATACGCGCATTGGCAATATCTGGTGTTTCACTAATAACAGATACCCCACTTGCGTGTACTTTTTTTACATCGCTTTTTACAACACTTAAAATGGCATCTAAATCATGTATCATTAAATCCAACACTACAGAAACATCTGTACCGCGAGGATTAAACTCAGCCAATCTATGGGCTTCAATAAACATGGGTTTGTCTATCATGTGGTTTACAGCCATAAACGCTGGGTTAAAACGCTCTACTTGTCCAACTTGTCCTCGAACACCGTGTTTTTTGGCTAAATCACGAATACTATCTGCCTGGGCAACAGTATGTGTTATGGGTTTTTCAATAAATAAATGCTTACCCGCTGTTATAACTTTTTCTGCACACTTATAGTGATGTATTGTTGGGGTTACAACATCAACCATATCACAGGCTTGTATAAGGGCCTCCATCGTTGGAAAGCTTTTATATCCATACTCTTGCTCTATAGCCTTGGCAGCCTCTTGGTTGGCGTCAAAAAAACCAACTAAGGTGTACTTTGTTGACTGCTGTAGTAATTTTAAATGTATTTTTCCTAAGTGTCCTGCACCTAGAACTCCTGCTTTTAACATGGGTGTTGCTTTTCTACAAATGTAATGTTTTGAGCGCAAGTTTAAAAGTAGAAGTATTGCGAGTTTACATCCTATATTTCTGAAAAATAAACCGTTAAAATTTGCGGCTGTTGTTACACTAGTTCTTCTACGGTTTTTTGTAGTGATTTTATTTTATCTCTTAGTTTTGCTGCCATTAAAAAATCTAATTCTTTAGCAGATTTTTCCATCGCTTTTCTGGTATCTCTTATTTTTTTCTCTAACTGCGGTTTTGTTAGGTATTGGCCCTGGGGTTCTGGAGCTGCTAGTGAGTCTTTTGTTTCAAAAGCATAGGCTTCTTGTTTTGATTTGGTCAAGGAATTTTCAAAACTCTTTTTAATGGCCATAGGGGTAATGCCTTGCTTGGTGTTATGGGCCATTTGTTTTTCTCTGCGATACTGGCTTGCATCCATTGTTTTTTGCATGCTCTTTGTAATTTTATCTGC
>CBFHMO010000121.1:0-4732 GCA_965656925.1 Patiriisocius sp. | reverse complement strand
CTACAGATTTTTTTATGGCCTCCTTGGAGGGCATTTGGGTCATACTCCCATCATATTTCCATAACCTGTCCATAGAGGCATAAGATATATCAAAAGCCCCGTCTGTGAGTTTGCTAATTTGTAGGGCTCTTTGGATAAGGCTAAATAGCTCTCCTGAAATTTTAACAGGCGCAATACCTGCATTTTCATTAATACTGGAGGTTTGTGAGGTAGGCTTCCAAGAAGAAATTAAGGCCTCAACTCTGCTTATTTCATCTATGGCTATACCAATTTGCCGGTCTGCCTGCTTTTGTGTTTTAGCAACCACAGTGATTTCAAAATCACTGCCCATAAGATATGTTTTTTGCTTGTATATGTTTTGGCTTATCGCCGAAGACCAACAAAAAAAGAGGCATATATAACTTAAAAATTTGACCATGTGTTTGGTGTTACTTAATAAAACCTTCTAATTCAAGGATATACTCTTGCGGTGTTTTTTTGGAGTAACTCATTTGCCCTAAAACCTTACCATTTTTATTTAAAACAACAACAAAAGGAAAGATACCTCCTTTATTGTAACGCTCTGCCAAGGCATTATTGTGACCCTGCAGCTCTGGAGTTAAGCTGTTTTTTTTACGTTTTGGAAAATCTGCTTGCAGCATAATAAAATGGTCTTTAGCATATGCTAAAAAATATTCTGTCTCAAATAACTCTCTATTTAATTTAATACACGGTGCGCACCAATCACTGCCTTGAAACACGAGTATTATTTCTTTTTCTTGGACTGCAGACAGCTCCTTAGCCTGCTGGAAACTAGTAAGCCATTGTTGGGCTTGCAGTTGGGCAGAGCCCATCACACAAAAAATAAAAAGCAATAGATATTTATTCATAAGGTTTCAAATTAACAGTAAATTAGTTAGCATTTTTTAGGTGTTATGTACCATCAATGTATGTAAAATATTTTAAAATATAGACTAATTTCATATCACATCTATATAATTTATATAAGCTACTTCTATTTGTGTTAGAAACTATTTTTTGAATTTTAAATAACAAGAGAGATACCTGTTTTAAACATTATAATGGGTAGTACTAAAAGAGTACCTTTGCGCTTTATATTTAAACGTATTTATCCCAATGAAGCAAATTACCAACACCATATTAATGATTCGCCCCGTTGCATTTAGAATGAATGAACAAACCAAGGTGAATAATTATTTTCAAGAAGATCTTGATTTAAAATACACAGAAATTAATGCAAAGGCCCAGCAAGAGTTTGACACATTTGTAACAAAACTTCGTGGTGTGGGTGTTGATGTTATCGTTGAAGATGATATCATGGGTCTGGATACCCCAGATTCTATTTTCCCTAACAACTGGGTTAGCTTTCATCAAAACGGAACTGTGGCTCTGTATCCTATGTTTGCTCAAAACAGACGTCGTGAAAGACGGGAGGAGATTATCACCAGATTAGAAAAAGAAGGGTTTGTTGTAGAGGGCTTCATGGATTATACCCAGGCAGAGGAGCAAGAATATTTCTTAGAAGGTACTGGTAGTTTATTGTTGGATCGTGAAAATGGGAAGGCGTATTGTGCCATCTCCCAAAGAGCACATGAAGAGCTTATCGTAGAGTTTTGTGAAGATTTTGAGATGGATCCTGTTATTTTCACGGCAAATCAAACTGTCTATGACCAAAGAAAGCCTATTTACCATACCAATGTTATGATGGCCTTGGCTGAGAATTTTGTGGTTATTTGTCTTGACACCATTGATGATAAACATGAGAAGAAACAAGTGCTCAAACATCTTAAAGAAACCAAGAAAGAGGTTATAGCAATCACAGAGGCTCAGATGCATCAATTTGCAGGAAATATGCTACAGGTTTTGGGAGCAGACAATCAAAAATACATGATTATGAGCGAGGCAGCTCGCTCCAGCCTTAGAAGTGATCAGGTAAAGGCAATCCAAAAACATTGTAAAATTTTAAGCAGCGATTTAACTACCATAGAAACTTGCGGTGGAGGAAGTGCTAGGTGCATGATGGCTGAGGTGTTTTTACCTAAAGCCTTGACAAAAGCGTAAGGCTATTATTTTTGTGCAATACGCTTTATCATTCCATCAAAAATAAAATAATGAAACGGCAACATAATATACCAATAGGCTCTACCTAGTAGGCCCTTTGGCCTAAAGGTTGCTGTTTGATGAAGCACATTGTCTTTGTCTATTTTAAATTCTAGCCAAGCTTCTCCCGGCACTCTCATCTCGGCAAAAAGCAGCAATCTTTTTTGATTTTTATCTGCCAAGATAACGCGCCAAAAATCTAGGGCATCTCCTTCATTAATGGTGTTTGTGTTGGTTCTTCCTCTGCGCAGCCCAACACCGCCAGATAGTTTGTCTACACCTCCTCTTAGGCGCCATAGCCAGTTTGCATAATACCAACCACGCTTTCCACCTATTGACCATATATTTTCTAGGGCCTTTTCTGGATTTTTAAGTACGATGCTTTGTTTGTCTTGTACGCAGCCATTTATAGGTACCTCTACATATTTTTTAAGATCGCTTCTAAAACGGCCACTAATCATGGAGTCTTTCCAGCTGGAGACCACCTGGTTTTGTTTTATTTTTTTAAAAGCTAACTCTATTGCTTTTTGGTATGATATAGATTCTATTTTTAAAATATCTTTAAGTCTGGTATCACTAGTTATTACCTCAATGCGCATACTATCTACTAGGTTAAGGGCTAGTTTGTAGGAGGTTGAGGTTACAAAGTAAAGCCAGTAGCTTGATATTTTGGGTGACAAAAAAGGCAGGGTAATAATAGTTAAGTTTAACTTTCTAAAACGGGCATAGCCCTCCATCATTTCTCTGTAACTTAAAACATCAGGGCCGCCAATATCAAAACTTTCATTGTAACACTCTTTGTTACCCAGTACACCTGTAAGGTAATTAAGTACATCTCTTATGGCTATGGGTTGACACTTTGTTTTAACCCACCTTGGGGTTACCATTAAGGGGAGTTTTTCACACAAATCTCTAATGATTTCGAAAGAGGCGCTACCACTACCCACAATAATTGCTGCTCTTAAAACTGTTACTGCAGCGCTTCCTTGGTATAAAATGTTTTCTACATTTTTACGAGACCAAAGATGTTTGGAGAGACTTTGCTCATTGGCAATACCTCCAACATAAATTACTTGCTTGCAATTTGTTGGCTCTAGGTAGGTATTAAAGTTTTTTACTGCACGTTCTTCTTTTTCATCAAAATCACTTGTAGAGGAGCTCATTGAATGTATTAAATAGTAAGCCGCATCTATGTCTTTTGGCAGTGCATCTGGTTTTACGGTATCCAGAAAGTCTATAACAACTATTTCAATTTGTTTTTTTAAATCTTCTGAAATAGACAACCTATTGGCATCCCTCACAGAACAAACTACCTGATGTCCTTGGTCTAATAATAGTGGCAGTAGGCGCATGCCTATATATCCATTTGCTCCTGTAAGTAATATTTTCAAATTAGTTGTTTTTTTAAAGATACGCAGGACTTCTTAAAACATAAAACCTTGGGGAGGTATTAACGTGACTTTAAGTTTTGTCGTGTTTGGTTTTTATAACAAGCCTATTTTGAAATTGTTTTTCAAAAAATGGTATCTTCATGCTTTAAAAATTCAAGCAAATGAGAGTGTTAAAGTGGGTGCTACTTCTTGGGGGTATAGTTGTTTTTTGTTTGGGAATATACTCTTTTTTCCAGCCTCAAAAAACCCCTGTAAGCCAACTCTTAGGTATGATGGGTCTTGCCCTTGTGGGAGTTGTGGCTGGTCTTGCTATAAAAAACAAGCCCTAGTTGTTATACATCTTCTATTCTGTGGCCGCTTAAGCGTGTTTTTGCGTTTAGTATTTTTTGAACAAAGCGATGTATTTCTTTGTCTTTGGTCCGCGCTTGTATTTTAATAAAATAATCGTCTTTGTAGATAGAATACTCCTCTGCTTTGCCTTTGTAGAGAACCAATTTATAATAAGGGATAACAAGCGCATAACTTTCAAGCAGTGATCTAAAACCAACAATAATACCACTGGGGCGCATTTCTATATTGCACTGATTTCTGTTGTTGTCTAAAATAAGAAGGTTGTGAATTTGTATGCTTGTTTGAGTGATAATTAGCTTAGGGGATCCAATACCTTTTAACTTAAAACGCTCTATTAAAGAGTAGGGTTTGCCTACTTGTTGGTCAATCTTATTGTCTATTTGTTTGTTGTTGTAAGAAACGTTTACTAGCATATAATTTTGATCTTGTTTTATTAAAAAAAGCAGCTATTAGCAGTGTTTTGTTTTACACTATCACAAAAATAACAAACCCAAGAGCTTAAAAAAAGACTTTAGGAGCCTCAATATTTTTTCATGTTATTTCTTGTGGTAAAGACCTCTAATTTTCTAATTTCTTGAGGTATGGCTACTCCCATTTTAAAGAAACAAATAACAGTACCAAAAAAGCCTTAAAAAAACTATCTTTACACCTTTAAAATGAATTCATGACCCTACAAGATATCCTTAGTCAGAAAGTTAAAGATGCTATCAAAAGCCTTTATGATACCACCCTAGAAACTGTAGAGTTTCAAGCCACTCGTAAAGAGTTTGAGGGGGATATTACTGTAGTGGTGTTTCCTATGTTGCGCGTTGTAAAGGGAAACCCTGTGGCTATTGGCCAGGCAATTGGCGCTTATTTGCAAGAGCACCTAGCTCATGTTACTGGTTTTA
>CBFHMO010000120.1:0-4788 GCA_965656925.1 Patiriisocius sp. | reverse complement strand
ACAATAGCCGTATTGTGGCATCTATCCTAGGGACAAATCAATTAAACTTAGTGGTTGCCAATTTAAAAACAAAACAGGTGACCCCTTATATAGAAAACTCGGGCAGATCAATCCATAAGGTACCTCAAAGCGCTTCTATGAGCTATACTCTTAATAATGAAGATAAAAACATGGAGGTGTATATCTTAGATTTGGATCAAGGCGCAGAGAGCTTTTTTGTGTGCCAATTACCAGTTGGTGTTCAGGATCATTGTTGGGTAAATAATAGCCAACTTTTACTTGGAAGTGGCAGTAAGATATACCTCTATGATATGTTTGGCACACAACAATGGGAGCTAGTAGCAAATCTAGAGCAGTATAAAATTTCAGATATTAATCGCATCACGGTAAACCCACAGGCTAACAAAATAGCCTTAGTAGCTACTAGAGATTAAAAAAATATTTTATGAAAAACCATTTCCTTGCCCTTGTTATCGCTTTTAATTTTACAACACTTGCCCAAACAGATCCTCGTATATATGATATTATTCAAAAAGTATCTGCAAAGAATATAGAGGCAGATATTACTACTTTGGCAAATTTTGGCACTAGAAACACTTTTAGTGATACCCTAAGCAGCACCAGAGGTATTGGAGCTGCCCGCCGCTGGATCAAAGCTGAGTTTGATGAAATATCTTTAAACTGTGATGCTTGTCTTGAGGTATTTTATCAAAAAGACTTGGTTAAGGCAGCCTCAAGCAAAAGAGTTCCTAGAGATACCTGGGTTGTTAATGTGGTAGCCATACAAAAAAGCAAGACAGGATCAAACCGCTATATCATTATTAGTGGTGATATAGATTCTAGAAATAGTGATGGCAGTGATTTTATAAAGGATGCCCCAGGGGCAAATGATAATGCAAGTGGTATGGCGGGCGCTATAGAAGCTGCAAGAGTGTTAAGCAGCTATAGGTTTGATGCCAATATTGTATATCTTGGTTTGAGCGGCGAAGAACAAGGGCTTTTTGGCGGAGCTGGATTTGCCAGGTATGCCCAAGACAACAACTGGGATATTATTGGGGTATTAAACAATGATATGATTGGTAATATAAAAGGTGTAGATGGTGTAATTAGCAATGTAGACTTTAGAATTTTCTCTGAACCCGTTCCTCCTACTGAAACACAAAAGCAAAGAAGGTTAAGAAGGTTTTATGGAGGTGAGGTAGACGGGATTTCAAGACAATTGGCGCGTTATGTGTTTAAAACTACCAAAACCTATATGCCGCAATTAAACCCAATGATGATTTACAGGCTTGACCGTTTTGGCCGAGGAGGACATCACAGACCCTTTAACGATTTAGGATACCCTGCCATCCGTATTATGGAAGCCCATGAAAACTACACCCAACAACACCAGGATATTAGAACCCAAGATGGTATTGAATACGGCGATAAACTAAAATTTGTTAATTTTAATTACGCAAAAAAACTAACAGCCGTAAACGCAATTACCATGGCAAGTCTTGCATGGGCTCCAAAGGCACCTACCAAAGTAGCTATTGGAGGCATGGTAGCTCCAGCTGTAAAACTTAGATGGGAGAAATCCAAAAACGCTGTGGGTTATAAAATTTACTGGAGAGACACCACATCACCAACTTGGGATTATAGTAGATTTGTAGGTGATGTAGATCACTTCTCACTTCAAGGAGTGGTGATAGACAACTACTTTTTTGGTGTAGCAAGTATCGCAGAAGATGGCCATGAAAGTGTGGTTGTGTTTCCTAGCGCAATTTTTAGATAAAAACCCAACTGTTTAACAGTACAACACAATAGTATTAATGAAAAAGCTTCTATTTATTTTTATAGTTTTGAGTTTCGGTGCAACCACAACGGCCCAAGAAAAATTTACCCTAGCAGATACCCTTAGAGGGTCTATAACTCCTCAAAGAGCCTGGTGGGATTTAAAACACTATACTATAAAAGTTGACGTACTTCCTCAAACAAAAACCTTGTCTGGAACCAATACGATTACCTATACCGTTTTATCCAAAAACAACACAATGCAAATAGATTTACAAGCACCTATGCAAATAGACCTTGTTACACAAAATGGAGAGAAAATTGAGGTAAAAAGCATTGGTAGCGCACATTTTCTTAGTCTAAAACAAGCGCAAGCTATAGGGACAGAAAATAAAGTAATCATTCATTTCTCTGGGGCTCCTACAGAGGCTTTAAATGCACCCTGGGACGGTGGTCTTGTATGGAGTAAAGATAGTAATGGCATTGATTTTATAGCAAGTGCAAACCAAGGTATTGGCGCTAGTGTATGGTGGCCCGTTAAGGATCATCCTCAAGATGAGCCAGACAAAGGGGTTGATCTATATATTACAACACCAAAAGATTTGGTTGGCGTTGGAAATGGGAGACTTATGCAAGAAATAGAAAACAAAGACACAAAAACTTGGCACTGGCAGGTAGTAAATCCTATCAATAGCTATGGGGTAAATATAAACGTAGGAGATTATGTTAATTTTTCTGAAACATACAATGGCCTTAACGGAAAACTAGATTTAAGTTATTGGGTCTTGAGAGATAACCTAAAAATAGCCAAGGAGCAATTCAAACAAGCGCCCTTAATGTTAGAGGCTTTTGAATATTGGTTTGGCCCCTACCCTTTTTATGAAGACAGCTTTAAGCTTGTAGAGGCTCCTTATTTAGGAATGGAACATCAAAGCAGTGTTACCTATGGTAATAAATATAAAAATGGATACCTAGGTAGAGATCTCTCTGGAACTGGTTGGGGACTTAGATTTGATTTTATTATTATCCATGAAGCTGGCCATGAGTGGTTTGCCAACAATATCACCAACAAGGATGTTGCTGATATGTGGATTCATGAAGGGTTTACTGCCTATTCAGAAAACCTATACCTGGACTATCATTTTGGTAAAAAAGCAGCAAGTGAGTATGTTATTGGAACCAAGAGAAGCATACAAAACGATACGCCACTTATTGGCATTTATAATAAAAACAATCGTGGCAGCAATGACATGTATTACAAAGGAGCTAATATTCTGCATACCCTAAGGCAACTCATAGCAGATGATCAAAAATGGCGAAATATTCTTCGAGGGCTCAATACAGATTTTTACCATCAAACAGTAACAAGCCATCAGGTTGAAGCCTATATTTCAGAAAAAAGCGGGATAGATCTAACCCAGTTTTGGGAGCAATACCTGCGCAGTACTATGATTCCTAACCTGGAATACACAATTCAAAAAAATCAACTTACCTATAGATTTACAGATATAATAAAAGGTTTTGATATGCCGGTGCAAGTTAAAATAAATGGAGTGCTAAGGTGGATACAACCCAGCAACTCATGGAATACCCTAGAAACAGATAAAAAGATTAGCACCTTTGCTGTAAAACAAGATTTTTTAATTACTTCAAGGCTTACAGAATAATTATAAAATTAAAGAGAATCAAAGAGATGAGCTCCCCTTACCCTGGCGAACCAAAATAGGCGTATCACCTGTAAGGTCTATAACAGTTGAGGGAACATTGTCTCCATAACCTCCATCTATAACTACATCTACTATGTGTTCCCATTTTTCAAAAATAAGCTCAGGATCTGTGGTATATTCTATAACCTGATCCTCATCTTTGATAGAAGTAGATACTATAGGGTTTCCAAGAGCAGTAACGAGGGCTTTAGCAATAGCATTGTCTGGCACACGTATACCAACCTCCTTTTTCTTTTTAAAGACACTCGGCAACTTATTATTTCCAGGAAGTATAAACGTGTAAGGTCCTGGGAGCGCTCTTTTTAACAGTTTAAAAGTAGTATTGTCTAGTTGCTTTACGTAATCTGAGAGGTTGCTTAAATCTTTACACACAAAAGAAAAATTGGCCTTTGCTAGTTTCACTTTTTTAATTTGAGCGATACGCTCCAGGGCCCGGTTGTTGGTAATATCACAACCTAGTGCATACACCGTGTCACTAGGGTAAATTACCAAACCACCTTTTTTAATAATCTGTACAACCTTGGCAATATCTCGAGGGTTTGGATTGTCTTGATAAATTTTAATAAATGTTGCCATGGCGCTACTTAATTTAATATTTACAGCGTTTTATTCAATAATATTGAGTTTTGCAAATCTGAGCAGTAACTTTTTTAAGCCACCATTTTCGAAATCAATTTCTGCTTTTGTGTCTGCACCCACCCCCTCTATTTTGGTGATTTTTCCTTTCCCGAACCTTACATGCTCTACCGCAGTACCTATATGCAAGTTTGCAGCTGCAGGGTCAAAGTTTTTCTCTGCGCTGCTAGCCACAGGCTTTAATCTGCGAAGTTTCCGAAGTTGCTCTTGGTTTGGGCCTGTTGGTGGGTTTCCCGCTGCTGGTTTACGCAGTCGTAATTTACTTTTATCTACCTCTCCAAATATGTCTGCATCCAAAAGCGGCTTATAACGGTGCTCTGTTATGGGAGTTAAATACTCCAAATACGAAGCATCTATCTCTTCTATAAACCTACTAGGCTCTGCATCAATGAGTTTTCCCCACCTGTATCTAGACTGTGTGTAGGTTAAATAGGCCTGAGTTTCGGCTCTGGTAACTGCTACATAAAACAACCTTCGCTCCTCCTCTAGTTCTGCTCTGGTATTCATGCTCATACCACTTGGGAACAACTCTTCTTCCATCCCCACAATAAAAACGTAAGGAAACTCCAACCCTTTGGCTAGATGAATGGTCATCAGAGCAACACGATCTTCATCACCTCTGTCATTATCAAGGTCTGTGGCAAGGGCA
>CBFHMO010000119.1:0-4820 GCA_965656925.1 Patiriisocius sp. | reverse complement strand
TCCGCAGGCACCAAAAAAATCATTCAGCAATACTATTTGAATTGTTGTATTAACTCCGGTATTAAAATTAAGAGCGTAGGTATTCCAATCTGGATTTGGACCATTTTCAACAACACCAGTTGTTGCTGTCTCCAAGACAGCTCCAGAGGCATCTTGCACTTGGTAGATAAGTCTTGAAGGAACTCCAGTTCCTGGACACAAATTAGTGTCTGTATCATACACAGTGGTCATTGAGAAATCAAAGATATGATCTGTGTTAGCCGGCACTGTAAAATCTCTTCTGTATAGTTCTATTTGGTTTATATCTTCAGAAACATCAAAGAAAATCATTCTTCCATTTATATCATCAGGGGTATTGTCTTCCATCCCTTGATGCCAACCAGGGTTAAGACCTGTAGATGTATTTGTAACCACATAGTCGTTGGGATTCATACCTCCTGCTCCGTTAAATGTCTGGTTTGTATATGGGTGAGTTACCCTACCTAGACCTGTACCAAAATCTTCTATAAAAGCATCTGTTTGATCTGGAGTCTCTAGACGTACAAAGATTTCTTCTACGGTTCCTGTTATTGGATATACTGCTGCATTAAGTATGGGTGCTGCGCCACTTGCGGCATCTGGAGCTGTATTATGATAACTTATACCGAAAACATCTGGATCTTGAGCACCTAGGACAACAGCATCATTAATAGTTAAATCAAAAATACCTGTGTTGGTACCATTATCACATTGGAATAAATCATTGGGTTGGTTAGCTACAGGAGGATCTGTATAGGTTACCTCTACTTGGTCTGTAACGATACACGTTACATCCAAGGGATTAAAAACTTCAACACTGTAAATTCCAGAATTTGGAGCCGTTACCGTAAAAGTGATATCATCTATAGCACTTGGACCTTGGGAAACACCGTTGAAAAACCACTGGTAAGACAAACCAACAACTCCTGCAGCATTTGCAGTAAGAGTAATATCATTTGTAGTACATGTCTCTTGATCTTCTCCAACACTTACTGTAATGGGGAAAAAGTTAATAGTAAAAGACTCTGTATCAAAACAAGTTCCGGTAGCTGTATCAGCAATACGAATATTTGCTCTACCGTACCCGTTATAGAATAGGTTGTTGGATTTAAAATTGGTGCAGCATCTGCTGCAGCATCTGCTGCAGTATTATGATAGGTTATGATAAAATTTCCAGGTATTTGAGCGCCTAAGACAACCAAATCATTAACAGTTAAATCAAAAATACCTGTATTGATACCATTATCACACTGAAATAGATTATCGGGGGCATTAGCTACGGGAACATCGAGAAAGAGTATCTCTATCTGGTCAGAAACGATACATGCAGTATCTAAGGCGTTAAAAACCTCAACACTGTAAATTCCAGAATTTGGAGCCGTTACTGTAAAAGTAACATCGTCAATAGTACTTGGACCTTGAGATACGCCATTAAAAAACCACTCATAAGATAAGCCAGACGCTCCATCAGTGTCTGCGGTGATTAGAATATCATTGGTTGAGCAGGTCTCTATATCGTCGCCTAAACCTACACTAATCGGAAAAAAGTTAATCGTAAAAGACTCTGTATCAAAACAAGTTCCGGTAGCTGTATCAGCTATACGAACAAATATTTGCTCTACTGTTCCTGTTATAAGATACGTTGTTGAATTTAAAATTGGAGCAGCACCACTTAGAGCATCAAAAAAACTATTGTGATAAGTGATTGTATAATCTGCAGGTATTTGAGCGCCTAAGACAACCAAATCATTAACCGTTAAATCAAAAACACCTGTATTGATGCCATTATCACACTGAAACAAATCATCAGGGGCATTGGCAACAGGTTGATTATTAAAAATAATATTAATTTCATCTGAGAGTATGCAAGTAATATCTGCAGGATCAAAAACCTCTACAGTATAAACCCCAGAGTTGGGAAAGTTAACTGTAAAAGTATCATCTCCAACGGTGCTTGGCCCTTGAGATACTGTATTGTAAAACCACTCGTAAGAAAGCCCTGGAGTCCCATCGGTATCAGCAGTTAATAAAACGGCAGTAGCATCACAAGTTTGTTGGTCTTCTCCTAAATCTAGGGTAAAAGGATTTGATGTTGTAATAAGTACATCATCCTCAACAACAGTGATGGCGCCGTCACAGTTAAGATATGATGCACGGGCTGTATACACCTCTGCCTCGGAAGGACATACTGTAATATCTGGAGTATTGCCAATTACATCTCCAGCTGCATCCAACCACTCAAAAGTCACGTTTGATGGGCCATTTGGTGTAAAGCGCCATGCCTCAGTATTGGCAGCCCAATCTCCAGTATTACGTCCTGGAGGGGTATAGCCTATATTACCTGCCTGGTTTTGAATTCCTATCACAGCATTTCCATCATTCCATCCACAACCAGAGGGTCTATCTAACACATATACCTCGATTACATTTGTGGTTTCATAAATAACCATCTGAGAGGTTAAACGTTGGGTATTACACCCAAAATAAAATATATTTGGCATACTAACTACCATGGTACGGCAAGGAGCCTCCCCCAAAACTTGATAATTTATATCTGAGGTTGGTGGGCTGGGGGCTGGATTTACATCCATGTACACACCAAATATGGTATTTCTAAATAATTGTGGGTCTGGTATAGATTCATCAAAACTCCATTGACAATAACCATTAGGTGGGTTTGAATTTAAATCAAAAGAAATAACACCATTAGACCCAATAACAATCTCATCATAGGTGCCACCAAAAAAACAAAAGTTAAAAGGCAAATCAATAGCGGGTGACCAGACATCATCTGTATCTGCAGATACAGCGATACCGCCTATAAAAGGAAAAGGTTCGTATGGTATTGGTGTGATTTCATAACTAGTGGTTTCACCAGTTTCAAGAAAACTTGCAGATAAATCAACACAACCGCCACCTGCGCAGTTTACATTGGCATCTTCTCCAGCGTATACATTAGGGCAACCAGGACCTTGTGAAAATACGTTAGTAAAAGCAAGCAAAAGCATTGCTGTAAGTAAAAGTAGATTACTTATTTTTAATTTTTTCATAGCAGATAAATAACTTGTGAAAATTAAGAAAATTTTATGAAATGACAATATTATTCAATGGTAAAATAATGGCTATTATTAGATAGATTGCATATAGATATTTTAATATCTTTGTGAACTTGATTTATACTACTACAAACAGAAAAAATGGAATTAGAAAACAAGCCCCAAACACCTGAAGAAAATCATTTAGACCACCATAGCTCAAGCGAAGAAACACCCCTAAGAAAAGATGCTTTCGACATCTCTGATACAGATAAAATCAAGAGCATTACAAATGATGTAGAACGCATCATGAATACTTTAGGCCTAGATCTTACCGATGACAGTCTTAAAGACACTCCAAAGAGAGTTGCAAAAATGTTTGTAAATGAGATTTTTGGTGGTTTACATCCAGATAGAAAACCAAAAGCCTCTACTTTTGAAAATAAATATAAGTACAATGAAATGCTGGTAGAGAAAAATATCTCCCTATACTCTACCTGTGAGCATCACTTACTCCCTATTATTGGAAAAGCACACATCGCCTACATCTCAAACGGGACAGTTGTTGGACTTAGCAAAATGAACCGAATTGTAGACTATTTCGGTAAAAGACCACAGGTGCAAGAGCGCCTAACTATGCAGATTGTAAAGGAGTTACAAAAGGTACTAAACACCCAGGATGTTGCCTGTGTTATTGACGCAAAACACCTGTGTGTAAACTCAAGAGGAATTCGTGATGTAGATTGTAGCACAGTAACTAGCGAGTTTGGTGGCGCTTTTAAAAACACAAACACCAAAAGAGAGTTTTTAGATTATATAAAATTTGACACTTCTTTTTAGTAGCTTTATACCTTCTTAAAAAAAGTAGAAACAACATAAATTAACAACACACAGGCGCACACTTTAGGTAAACGCACCTAGTAATAAAAAAAATGGAACTACATAAAACACAAACACTTTATATCTACAATTCTATTTCAAAAAAGAAAGAGAAGTTTAGCCCCATCAATAAAGGAGCAGTAGGCATGTATGTTTGTGGACCTACCGTATACAGCAATGTACACATGGGTAATTGCAGGACATTTTTATCTTTTGATTTAGTATTTCGGTATTTAAAACATCTGGGCTATAAAGTTAGGTATGTACGTAACATTACAGATGCAGGTCATCTTGAAAACGACGGAGAGAGTGGCGAAGATCCTATAGCGAAGAAAGCCAAGTTGGAGAATATAGAACCTATGGAAGTAGTGCAAAAATACACCGTAGATTTTCACCAAACTATGGCAAAATTTAATGCCCTGCCACCAAGTATTGAACCCACTGCCACCGGACACATCATAGAACAAATTGAAATTATTGAAAAGATTATAAAACAAGGCTATGCATACCAAAAAAATGGTTCTGTATATTTTGACGTTACTACCTTTAACAAAGATCATCACTACGGAAAACTTAGTGGTAGAAATCTTGAGGACATGGTTAGCAACACAAGAGCCTTGGCTGGACAATCTGAAAAGAAAAACCCTCAAGACTTTGCTCTCTGGAAAAAAGCAGACCCTGGACACATCATGCGCTGGGCATCTCCTTGGAGTGAAGGCTTTCCTGGATGGCACCTTGAGTGTACAGCCATGAGTACAAAATACTTAGGACCCCAATTTGATATTCACGGTGGGGGTATGGATTTAAAATTTCCACACCATGAATGTGAAATAGCACAAAGTGAAGCCATCCATAAAAAATCTCCCGTAAATTACTGGATGCATGCCA
>CBFHMO010000118.1:0-4836 GCA_965656925.1 Patiriisocius sp. | reverse complement strand
CATACTCTCTTGCAAAAGGAACCCCTTGAGCAACGCATTGGTCTATAATATTTGTTGAAACTTCTGCCAAACGATGCACGTTTGCCTCACGAGAGCGGTAATCTCCCCCTTTTACAGTGTCGTAGAATAACCTGTAGGCAGAATCTCCATCTCCTTGGTAGTTTTTTGCTGCGTTAATCCCTCCTTGTGCTGCAATTGAGTGTGCACGCCTTGGAGAATCTTGGTAGCAAAATGTTTTTACATTGTAGCCCAGCTCTGCAAGGGTTGCAGCAGCACTACCACCCGCAAGTCCTGTCCCAACAATAATAACATCGATGTTACGCTTGTTTGCTGGATTTACAAGGTCAATTTCGTTTTTATGTTTGGTCCACTTATCTGCTAGTGGTCCTGAAGGTATTTTAGAATCTAATGTAGACATAGCGATGTTTTTAGTGTGAACTGGGTGAGAGTTGATTTAAATGTAAGTAAATGGCAATAAAAATAAACCCTACAGGAATTAGTATTGCGTATACTTTGGCAAATCTGGTTAATGCCACAGAATATTTATTGTTAAAACCTACACTCTGGAAAGAGGAGGCAAAGCCATGCCATAAATGCATCGCCAACAGCGCGAAAGAAATTACATACAATCCAACACGTACCGGGTTTTCAAATTTATGAACTGTTTCTGCGTAGTATCTTGTGGGGTCTTCTGGGAGAACATCTACATACTTATGAATCATCTCTGGGATCCAGAAATCATAAAAATGTAGTCCTAAAAATGCTAGTATTACTAAACCAGAAATAATCATATTTCTAGAGGCCCAACTAGCGTTTGTAGCTCCCTTATAAGAGGCGTACTTCACAGCTCTTGAGCTTCTGTTTTTTAGCTCTAAGACAAAGCCCATCACAAAGTGAAACACAACTCCAAAAATTAATATGGGCTGCAAGATCCCTTGAACAAGACCATTGTTTCCCATAAAGTGAGACCAACTATTAAAGGTCTCTGGAGAGAGTACTGCTGTTGCGTTAATAACAAAATGCTGTCCTAAAAAAAATACTAAGAACAAACCAGAAAGCGCCATGGCAACTTTTCTAGCAATTGAAGAGGATATGATTCCCATTATGGTTGAGTTTTCTAAATTTCTACTTACAAAAATACATCTCAAATCGCGTATCAACAAACAATAGCTTTTGTTTATTATCAATTTAGAATTGATATGCCTAAACAGCGCTTATTTATTTTACTTCTACTGTTTTATTTATTGTAAAATCTGCTGTAGAAACCTCAACAGTATAGGTCCCTTTTGGTAAGTAAAATGTGCCATTAACACCCTTAAAAACTGAGACATCCTCTTTTTCAAGCTGTTTTTTCCCCTTTTGAGAAATACTTGCGTTGTAGCCTACCACATTAAATCCTTTAGTTAAACTAAGCTCCCAAGACTTTAAAACTGTTCCGTTTTCCAGGGCTACTGAAATTTCGGCTTTACCCTCTAAAGGAGCAAAAATTTGCAGGGAGATATTGGGCTCAAAATAAGCTCCATAGTTATTAAATCCTGTACTCCCCCATCGACGACTCGCCCTCACATTTGCAATATCTGCAAGCATGAGACTGCCCATGGTTTTTTCTGAAATACCCTGCAGTAAAGAAATATCTGCCTTATAAATACTACGCCCATGAGTTCCTAGCAAAAGGTGTTTGTCTCTGGCCTGTATCGTCAAATCATGTACCGCCACATTTGGCAATCCTTCATAAAAAGGATTCCAAGAGGCGCCATTGTCAAAAGAAGTATAGGCGCCATTGTCTGTCCCTAGATATAAAATGGCGGGGTTTGCAGGATCTTCTCTAATTACATTCACAGAAGAGAGTGGTAAATTACTAGAGATGTCCTTCCAGGTTTGGCCATAATTATCACTAAGGTATACATAGGGTTTAAAATCATCCCAGCGATACCCGTTTAAAGTAAGATAAACACGCTCTTTTTTATGACTTGAAGCAATTACTCGGCTTACCCATAAATCTTTTGGTAAGGCCTCAGAAATATCCTGCCAGTCACTTCCCGAATTTTGAGATACAAATACCTTCCCGTCATCACTACCGGTGTACAATAACCCGAACTCAAATTTAGATTCATCTAAAGAAGTTAGGGTTCCGTAGGCAACATTTCCTTGCTTGCCGCCAAGAGTTAAATCTCCAGAAATAGCCGTCCAGTCTGCTCCCTGATTCATGGAGCGCATTAATTTATTGCCTCCTAAATATAAAATATCTTGATTGTGGGAACTAAGTAAAATTGGTGTTTGCCAATTAAATCGGTAAGGACTATCCCCCAGCTCGTGTTTGGGTTGGATGTAGGTTTGAGTATTGGCCGTTCTGTTTAATCTGAAATAATTTCCGAATTGAAATCCGGTATACACCACATTACTATCACGAGTATCTGTTTGTATCTGCATACCATCACCTCCCATGATAAACTCATACGGGTATTGTCCGTTTTGCTTCCAACCCGGGCTGTCTTGATAGGTGTGAGCACCTACCCAAACCCCATTGTCTTGTAGGCCTCCATATACATTATAAGGCTCCTGGTTATCTACATGTATGGCATAAAACTGACCCACAGCAGGCTGATTGTTTTTAATCCAATTTGCACCGTCATCATAGCTAATATTAACACCTCCGTCATTACCGTTAATTAAGTGCCCTGGCCTGTTTGGATTGATCCACAACGCATGGTGATCTGCGTGTACATTTGGAGCAGAAATGGAAGTAAAAGTCTTTCCAGCATCTTTAGATTTTAAAATAGGCACACCATAGATATAGATGCCGTCTTTATTGCTTGGGTCTACATGTATTTTTCCAAAATAGTACCCATAACTGTAATAAATACCATCCAAAAAGCCCTCATGAGTTTTACTCCATGTAAGCCCGCCATCTTCACTTATATACACCTGGGTACCAATCACTGGAGTGTCAAACAACATGGCATTTGCATCTTCTAGATAGGTTGCTAGGTCTGCAGGAGCAACAACGCCACTTCGTACCATACTCTTTACGTTGTCTGCCCTATATTTTTCTTGAAAGCCATTGTTTTTTAAATACGCATTAAGTTTTTTATTATCTAAGGCTAGAAACGCTTCGGGGGTCATGGTTTTAAATTGTTCTTTTGACAAGCCGTTTGAATTATTAGAGGCTCCCGTATCTTCTCTTCTGGCTTGATTGTCATGTACAGCATAAATAGTGTTGTTGTCAAAAACAGCTAGGCCAATACGCCCTACACCCTCTCCTGTTGGAAAACCGCTTTTAGGGGTAGAAACTTTACTCCATGAGCTACCACCATCTATACTTTTGTAAATGGCACTACCAGAGCCGCTGCCTCTAAAATTCCAGGCTTTACGATCTTTATCCCAGGAAGAGGCAAACATGATATTAAAATTATTGGGCGCTACATCCATCTCTATGATCCCGCTTTGATTGTTTACAAAAAGGGTTTGTTTCCAGGTAATACCGCCATCTGTGGTTTTGTATACTCCGCGCTGATTATTTGTAGAATACAAATGTCCCACCACGCTCACTACCACATGTTTTGAATTTGTTGGATTTATTAAAATTTTACTTATGTGGTGGCTATCTGCAAGACCTAGATGCTCCCAAGTGGCTCCATTATCTGAGGAGCGCAAGAGCCCAACACCTGCATAACTTGAACGAGAAGAGTTTACCTCTCCAGTTCCTACCCAGATGGTTCTTGATTCCCAATCTACAGCCAAGCTCCCCACATTTTGAGTAGGGCTATTGTCTAAAATAGGGGTAAATGTGGTGCCGTTATTTACCGTGTGCCAAACCCCGCCACTGGCATAACCAACATAAAACTCTATTGGGTTGCTAGGGTTTACTGCCAAATCTACCACTCGGCCACTCATAATAGTAGGACCTATATTTTTAAAAGGAAGGTTTCTAACAAGAGAATTTTCTGTGAGCGTTTGTTTTTCTTGCAAAGATGCAAGTACCGTAGCTGAGGCAGAAGGTGCTTGTTGGGCAAGACCAAAATAAGTCATAAAAACAAGCAATAGGAGGATGTGTTTTTTCATTTGAATAGTTTAGAAAATGTAAAATACAGAAAGCACAAACCACCTCAAAATAATGTTAGAAAATTTAACATCGTGCGTTTGTTTTTTTGGTCATTTTATAATTAATTCTCAATCCCAATAAAAACTCTTAAGGGGTTTTAGGGTACTTATTGGCCCTATTATTTGTGAGGTTTTTTAAATAAAAGTTCATTGAAGTATAAAATAACGCGCTTTGGTGTATTGATTAAAAGTTGCAATCCTTACTTTTGAGAACATATATTATTTTAACATTACTGTTTATGAAATATCATCCTATAGATTCTGCCCTTTATATCAAAAACCGTAAAAACTTTATGGCTCAAATGAAGTCCTCTAGTTTGGCTGTATTTAATAGCAATGACATCTATCCTATTGGAGCAGATAGCACAATGCCTTTTGAGCAAGCAAGAGATATTTTCTATTTAAGTGGAGTAGATCAAGAAGAAAGTATTTTAGTGCTATTTCCACAGTGTCCTAACCTAGATCACAAAGAAATTTTGTTTCTAAAAGAAACCAACGAGCATATTGCTATTTGGGAAGGCGAGAAACTTACTAAAGAAAGAGCTTTACAGGTAAGCGGTATTAAAACAGTGTATTGGTTGCAGGATTTTGATAAAATTATGCGGGAGCTAATGGCGCAAAGCGATACCATTTACTTTAACACCAATGAGCATTATAGAGCAAACATTGAAACTCAAACAAGAGAAGACCGTTTCATACAAAAAAACAAAGCAACATTCCCTGCCCATAGTTGGG
>CBFHMO010000117.1:0-4943 GCA_965656925.1 Patiriisocius sp. | reverse complement strand
ACCTTTATCAACCAGCTGCATTACCAAAGGAAGCGTCGCGATAATCTTAGTTAAAGAGGCTACGTCATACACGTGGGTTGGTAAAACTGGATTTATTTTATTTTGGGTGTGATGGCCAAAGGTCTTGTTGTATATAACTTTTCCTTTTCTAGCAACAAGAATTTGAGCTCCTGGCATCATCCCCTCTGTAATACCTAAAGTTGCAATAGAGTCAATTTTTTGTAGCTTGGCACTAGAGAGTCCTACACTCTGTGCAGATCCATAGGTGAGTCTTTGTATCGCCTTTGTTTGTATTTGTGTATGTATAGGGAAATCATCTCCTAAAGACACAGGAAGGCTTCCCTTTGCCCCTCTAGCGCCAAAAATGAGTTGTGCAGAAAGTTCTTGAGAGACCTTACTGTTTTGATAAGACATAATAACTGCATCAAAATTGGTGGTTGTTTTAAAATCTAGCAAGCTATATGGCCTGGCAAATACATCTAAAATTAATGTATTTGTTCTAGCAATTTCATGCAACCACACCAGCTCTTTGTTTGTAAATTTATATCCCTTCCATGGAGTTTGATTAGACTTATGGAACCCTGCAATAACATAATCATAGCCTTTTAGCTTGGTAATATAACTGGCAAGATCATCTGCTTTCACAAAATCTATAGGGGCATATAATTTAAGTTGGTTTAAAAAGTCAGTCCCAGAAGCGTCCCCAAAATTAACATAGGCTATTTTTTTACGTTGTAGGTTTTTAATAGGCAGTAGTTGGTCTTTATTTTTTAACACTGTTAATGCGTTTTCTATGGCCTGTTCATACAAAGCATCATCTAAGGGTGTGTTTAAATCTTTAACAAGATTGTTTTGATCTACGGGGGTGAAGTTGTGCAATCCTAATTTGTACTTTGCATACAGTATTTTTTTTACAGAATGTGCTAAGCGCTCTTCTGAAATAACTTTTTCTTGATAGGCTTTTACTATAATCTGGTGTGCTCTAGGGATGTTTTCTGAAATTAATAGCACATCATTTCCTGCCAAAAAAGCAGCAAGATCTATCTCTCCAGGTTTATCAAAATTTGCTGCCCCTTTCATGTTTAAGGCATCAGTGAAAATAAGGCCATTAAAACCAAGATCTTTTTTTAAAATATCTGTTACAATGATTTTTGATAATGAAGATGGCAAGCCATTTTGTGGCTCAAGAGAGGGTACATTTAAGTGTGCCACCATCACACTAGATAAGCCCTGGTTAATTAACTGCTTGTAGGGATAAAGCTCAATGCTATCTATACGCTTTTTGGAAAAATTAATAGTGGGTAATGTTTTGTGAGAATCTGTATCTGTATCTCCATGGCCAGGGAAGTGTTTGGCATTAGCAAGAATCCCTGCAGATTGCATCCCTTTTGTGAATGCAATAGATTTTTGAGTAACGTTGTCTGCATCTTCTCCAAAAGAGCGGTTACCGATGATAGGATTTTTTGGGTTGGTGTTAATATCTACAACTGGTGCAAAATTAATATGTACTCCCAATCTTTTACAGTGCTCCCCTATTCTACGACCCACTTTTTCAATAATACTGTTATCTTTTATAGCCCCAAGGGTCATATTCCATGGATAGGCAAATGTAGAATCTAGACGCATCGCTAGGCCCCACTCTGCATCCATTGCGATCATTAATTTTGTTTTTGAGAGTCCTTGAAACTCATTGGTAAGTTTTGCTTGCCTTATGGGTCCTCCCTTAGAAAAAATAACACCACCTATGTGGTACTGTGTGATGAGTTTTTTAATTTTATCTGTTTTTGCTTTGGGATCTTTAGAGAATACATCTACCATAAATAGCTGCCCAACCTTTTGCTGCAAAGACATGTTACCATAAACACTATCTACCCAAATTTGTTGATTTACGCGATCATTTTCTACAACTAAAGGACTTATTTGTTGAGAAATAGCTGGAATACAGCTTAGGATAAAAAGGAATAATAAAAGGGGTTTTTGCATCTTTTAAAAATATCAAAAAATTAGGCTAAAAACCGACTGTGCCAGCTATCTTTTGCAGCAACCTCCCATTTTTCTATGTATTCTGCTTTTGTATTGACAAGGTTATTAAAAACAACTGTATTTGCAGACACCGATTTATTTTTTGCCATTTTTCTGAAATCCAGCAAACTTTTATGCGCTATAAAAGCACCATTATAGTAGGTAACATTCATTTTATCTAGTAAATCCACGCCCATTTTTTCTTGTAACTCTTGCACAAAATGAACAGAGGCATCTATACTACATCCAGATGCAGATGCATTTTCTTGGTTAAGACCCAAGACTATAAAACGATCGTACTTGATTTCAAAACCAGCCTCAAGTTCTGTGCCGTGGGCTGTCCACTGGGTTAAAAAATAGCGTGTCTTTGCTTGTATGTATTCAAGCTCTTCTGGCGTGAATTTACGATTAGATTGATACACCCATATTCTGGAGGTATCTGGAAGATTGTTAAACTCTATAAGCATGGGTGTACTATCTATTATATTTGTTATAACTCTGAAGCGTTTGCAATCATTTCGGCTACGTCCATAACCTGTACTTGGTCTTCTTTTTCTTCGTGTTTCACACCGTCTGTCATCATGGTGTTGCAAAAAGGACATCCAGTTGCTACAATACTAGCGCCTGTATCTACCGCTTCCTCTGTGCGTTCTACATTGATGTCTTTATTTCCTGGCTCAGGTTCTTTAAACATTTGAGCGCCCCCTGCCCCGCAGCAAAGTCCGTTTGTTTTACAACGTTTCATCTCTACGAGTTCTACTTCTAATTTACGCAATAAATCTCTTGGCGCTTCATACTCCCCATTGGCACGTCCTAAATAACAAGGATCATGAAAGGTTATTTTTTTGCCTTTAAATTTTCCACCCTCCACTTTTAAACGGCCATCATTTAACAAGGTTTTTAAAAACTGAGTATGGTGCATTACCTGAAAATTACCACCTAGTTGGGGGTATTCATTATTGATGGTATTAAAACAATGAGGACATGCTGTTACTATTTTTTGAACCTTATAGGCATTAAGCACCTCTATGTTAGTGGCTGCTTGCATCTGAAACAAAAACTCATTCCCAGCTCTTTTTGCTGGATCTCCAGTACAGCTCTCTTCGGTACCTAGTACAGCAAATTCTACACCAGCATTGTTTAATAGTTTTACAAAAGCTTTGGTTATTTTTTTTGCTCTGTCATCAAAACTCCCAGCGCAACCAACCCAAAATAAAACTTCAGGTTGCTTCCCTTGAGCCATAAAATCGGCCATTGTTGGTACTTTTAATAGATCACTCATAGTAATTTTTTTATAGTATACTGAAATACAAGTATTTCATGGGTGTGTTTTAATCTTCAAATACTTCAATGGTGACATCCTTTTGTACCAATTCTGTAAATTTACCGTTGTATCTAGTGGCTTTTACTAAATGATTGTCAATCCAGTGATAATTTCCGCCTCTGGGTTTTCCCATTAAAAGAGAATGAAATTTAAAGCCGTGCTGGTGTAACCATGCTGTTGTAACGGCTCTATGCTCTTCTGTTCTTGAAGTAAAAAAACAAATAACATGTCCTTGGTCATACCAGCCGTTTAATGTTTGTAAAGCATCTGGAAAGGGAAGACAAGTTGCCATACGCTCTGGCTCTTCGTTTGGAACATCTTCTGTAACGGTACCGTCTATATCAATTAAATAATTTTTAACATGCGCTGGTAATACTGGAGATGCATTTTCCCCTTGTGCATCTTTTATAGTGTGCAGCGGTTCTTTACTGGTTGGCGTACTGTATACGCTATCTTTTACCTGTCTTAATTCGTTGATTGATCTTTCTTTTGGAGTCATGGTTATTAGTATTGTGTATTATTCTTTAGACCAGTTTAATCTGTCCATTTGGTTAAAAGGCCAAGGAGCCCCATTGTTTTCTATATTAGTCATTGTTCCATTAAGCTCTGAGGGCGCCGCAGATTGCTCCATTACCAAATACTGGCGCATGTCCATAATTATAGACAAAGGATCAATACTCACAGGGCAAGCCTCTGTACATGCATTACAGGTGGTACAAGCCCAAAGTTCTTCTGTGGAGATATAGTCTTTTAAAAGCTCTTTTCCATCTGGCACAAAAACACCAGCGTTGGCATCTATGTTTTTACTCACCTCTTGGAGCCTATCTCTGGTATCCATCATTATTTTTCTGGGTGATAACTTTTTACCCGTTTGGTTTGCAGGACACTCACTGGTACACCTACCACACTCGGTGCAGGTATATGCATTTAAAAGTTGTACCTGGTTTAAATCCATGACATCGCTAGCTCCAAATTTAGCAGGTGGTGGTGCATCTGGTGCAGGGGCTGCAAAGGGATCTGCAGAGGGATCCATCATCATTTTAACCTCAGCGGTTACTGCTTGGTTGTTTTTAAATTGTCCTTTTGGGGTGACAGATCCAAAATACACGTTTGGAAAAGCTAGTAAAATATGTAAGTGCTTTGAAAAGTATAAGTAGTTTAAGAAAATTAAAATTCCTGTAATATGAAGCCACCATGCAGTTCTCTCTATAACAATCAAACTACTTTGGCTCATCGTATCAAAAATTCCTGCAAAAAGAGAACTCACCGGGTAAGAACCGGCCGAGGTATAATGGGCCGCTCCCATTTGCTGTAGGGCATAATCTGAGGAGTTCATCAGTAAAAACAAACCCATTAATACTACCTCAAAATATAAAATAATGTTTCCGTCTTGTTTGGGCCAACCTTTCATCTCTGGAGATAGAAAACGTTTTATTTTAAGTACGTTTCTACGTGTCCAAAATAAAACAACACTCACCAAAACCAAAAGGGCTAATATTTCAAAGGTTCCAATCAAAAAATCATAAAAGCCACCTAAAAAAGCAAAGATTCTATGGGTGCCCAAAAGGCCATCTATGATAATCTCTAATACTTCAAT
>CBFHMO010000116.1:0-5041 GCA_965656925.1 Patiriisocius sp. | reverse complement strand
TTTGGACGGAAACTTGCAGCCAATCACAGGAGCGCTGCCTATAGCCATTAAGGCCAAAGAAGAGGGGTTTAAAGGTTTTATTTTGCCTGAGCAAAATGCCAAAGAAGCCGCCGTAGTTGAAGGGTTAGAGGTGTATGGTGTCACAAATATTTCTCAAGTGATCGCCTATTTTGATCTGGCAACTCCACTGCTTGAGACCACCATAGATTTACAGGCAGCGTTTTATAGGCATCTTGAGCGGCCAGATTTTGATTTTGCAGATGTAAAAGGCCAAGAGTCTATAAAGCGGTGTATGGAGATTGCCGCTGCAGGAGGGCATAATATTATATTAATTGGCCCGCCAGGATCTGGAAAAACAATGCTAGCCAAAAGACTACCCTCTATATTGCCACCAATGACACTGCAGGAGAGTTTGGAGACCACAAAAATACACAGTGTGGCGGGCAGAACTTTACAAAAATCTGGGATTATGACCTCTAGACCCTTTAGGAGCCCGCATCATACCATTTCTGATGTGGCTCTTGTGGGCGGAGGCCAATACCCTAGGCCTGGAGAGATTTCTTTGGCTCACAACGGAGTGCTGTTTTTGGATGAATTGCCAGAATTTAAAAGAGGTGTACTGGAGGTAATGCGCCAACCTCTTGAGGATAGGGATGTTACCATATCTAGAGCTCGTTTTACAGTTACCTATCCTGCAAGTTTTATGCTAGTGGCAAGCATGAATCCAAGCCCAAGCGGGTATTTTAATGATCCAGATGCGCCAGTGCAATCATCACCTCATGAGATGCAACGGTATTTGAGTAAAATTTCTGGTCCTTTATTGGATAGAATAGACATCCATATTGAGGTAACTCCTGTACCGTTCGAAAAACTGAGTGACAAGACCAGGGCAGAGCCAAGTTCGGCAATAAGAGTAAGGGTAACTAAAGCAAGAGAGGTTCAAAGCGTTCGTTTTAAAGATAAGGAGCATATTCATTACAATGCTCAAATGGGCGTAAAACAAATTAGAAATTTCTGCGTCTTAGACCAGGAGTCTATGACACTGCTAAAGACTGCCATGGAAAAATTAAATCTTTCGGCTAGGGCCTATGATCGCATCTTAAAAGTAGCGCGTACCATTGCAGATTTAAGTGGCTGCAATGCTATAAGCCCAGATCATATTTCTGAGGCAATACAATACAGAAGCCTGGATAGAGATGGCTGGTTTGGATAGCACTTTCACCCTCAATAACAGTTAATATCTAAGTATTACAAATAATAGTTCATTTTAATGGATGTGTATATTTCTGAAGTAAAAAAAATATACCTTTGTTAAATACTCAATTAAGTATTATGAAGCAGTTTTTTTCATTTGTTTGTCTTTGTCTTTGGGTTTGCATTGCAACTGCTCAAAGCCAAGATTCCCCCTTAGATGAACAGAAAATTGAAAATAAAAAACCGCCCATCTCTCTATACAAGTTTATATCTCACCAGCGAGACACCACCTATGTAGACACTAGCTTAACAATCCAAAAAAGTTATAAGTTTAACTATTTGCGTAGTGATACCTTTGAGCTGTTACCTTTCTCTAACGTAGGGCAGACCTATAACGCTTTGGCTATTAACACTACTTCCAAAAGGCTAATTCCTTTATTTGCCGCACAATCTCATCATTATAATTACAAGCATATTGAAGATGTAAGTTATTATAATGTGCCTACGCCATTAACCGAAATTTATTTTAAAACAGCCTTTGAGCAAGGCCAGCAATTAAATACTTTTTTCACTATTAATACCAGCAAACAATTTAATTTCTCTTTGTCTTATCAAGGGGTACGCTCCTTGGGTAACTACCAGCAAAGTCTTACCAGTACGGGTAATTTATTGATTACATCAAACTATTTTTCAAAAAACAATCGCTACAATGTCCGTTTTCATGTTGCTTCTCATGATATTTTAAATAGAGAAAACGGCGGCCTTACTCAAAACTCTCTAGCTCTTTTTACTAATGATGATCCAGAATTTAGCGATCGGGGGAGGCTAGATGTAAATTTTGAAGATGCAGAAAACAATCTTAAGGGTTTACGGTTCTATGTAAACCAAGAGTATTCGCTAATTCAAAAAGCAGATAGCACTTCTACCACCGCTCTAACTTTAGGAAATAGCATATGGTATGAAGATAAGTTGTTTGAGTATCGTCAAAAAAACGCTTATGAGCCGTATGGAGCCTCTTATGAGGCCACAGATTTGTATACCAAAACCACACTTGAAGAATTTAATCTCCAAGGGTATGCAAAATTCACCAATAGTCTGCTCGGAAATTTTAAAGTCTTTACCACCCTTACAGACTATAACTATGGGTATAATTCTGTTTTAAATTTAGATACTGGTCAAATCCCTAATCGAATAAAAGATAATTTGCTGTCTGTAGGGGGCGCGTATCAAAAACAGTACAAAGGGTTTGATATATCGGCAGAGGCCGCTGTTAATGTGAGTGGCGAAACTACTGGTAATTATATGAATGCTGCTGCTGGCCTTTACTTGAATGCCGATACCAGAGTACAGGGGTCAATTAAGATTCATAACGCAGCACCTAACTTTAATTTTCAGTTGTATCAAAGTGATTACGTAAATTATAACTGGAAGACTCAGTTTAGCACAATCAAAACACAAGAGCTTGGTTTTGACCTGTGGTCAAAAAAAATTGCGAACCTATCTTTTAGTTATACTGGTATTGATGATTATACTTATTTTGCTATCAACGGCTCCCAAACAGACGCAGATGCTTTTTTAAGGCCAACACCTATGCAGTCTAGTGAAAGGGTGAATTACCTAAAAATTAAAACCCAGAGAGAATTTAACTGGAGAGGGTTTGCTTTAAATAATACCATGATGTATCAAAAGGTATTAAGTGGTAGTTCTGTTTTTAATGTTCCTGAATTTATTAGCCGCCAATCTTTATATTATCAGGATGCTATATTTAAAAATGCCTTGTTTTTCCAGACGGGAGTACATCTTAAGTATTTTACCAAATATAATAGCAATGGCTATGATCCCGTTTTGGCAGAGTTTTATGTACAAAATGAGCAAGAAATAGGAGATTTCCCGATGATAGATTTATTTTTCAATGCAAAAATACGTCAAACCAGAATTTTTGTATCCTGGGAACATTTTAATGCTTTGTTCTCTAATACAAATCAATACTTCTCTGCTCCAGGATACCCTTACAGAGAATCTTTAATTCGGTTCGGGTTGGTGTGGGATTTCTTTTTGTGATTTTAAGAACCTGCAGATGTTTTTCTTTTAATTACTGCTAGCTTATTTTGTAATCATAAAATCTTTTGTCGCTCTCTTTTCTAATCCGCTCAATATTAATTTCACCATTTTGATTTAGTTTATTTAACATCGAACTTCTTTTTGTTTTTATAGTCTCATATGAATAATGAGAGATGCCTAATAACTCATCTAAATTCTCTTTTGTAATGGTAGTAGACTTGATGTTAAAAAATTTCTTTTCAATGTTAGCTAATTCTTGTGTTGTGTCTTTAGAGTTGTTTTTCTGCTTTCTTGTTTTAACAATAACAACAATTATAATAGCTATGATTGAAAAAACAATACCCGCATACTGTTGGCTATAATCAATTTTAGATTTGTATTGCTCAGGGTAATTTACACTCTGAATTAAAGTACCTGAATTAACATCAAATGATGCTATAGCTCCAAGAGTATCTCTATAGTATACCTTAGAGTCTTCGATGTAGAGGTAAGAAAGACCATCAACTCGTTTCAGGGCGTCAGATTTTGATGTCCGTTTTAAAATGCCAGTACGCTTATCAAAAATTCTATATTCACAACTACCATCTTCTTTAAATTCTCCGTGCAAAGAATAAAGCTCTGAATCATAGGTGTAATTTCCTCTAAAACTTCCTATTCCATTTCGATAAACAATCTCGGGAGGGAAATCTTCAAAACTAAAACGTTCAGAATATTCAAAGGTGTTAAGGTCAATTTCTCCAAATGAGTGCTTGACTTTATCATTCTTTTTTGAATTATCATAAAAATTGAGCAGCACCATTAATTTATTGCCATTTTTCCAAGAATTGACAATCCTTTTTGTGTCAAATGGATAATTTTTAATATTAATTTCTAACCAACCGCCAAGAGATCGGTCAAAATAAATTATACCACTGAATGTATTAAACAACCCATTTCCTCCAAAGCTATATAGTGTTTCTTTATATAAAAATAAATTTCTATTAAAATTATGACCAGAATGTACACTATTAGAAATCTTATAAACTTCGGGGGTATCTCCTAGGTGTATTTCAAATAAGTGCAGAGAGCCATCTGGATTGTAATAAATAACAGAATCATTTTTAAAGACAATGCTTTGAAAAAAATTTGCTTTAAAATTTATTATTTTTTCATCTAATCCAAATTTTTTGATTTGTTGATGAATTTTTAGGGTGTCAATTATTTTCGGATTGTACGAAAAGCACGAACAAACAACCATTAATAGTAGCACAAAAGTAAAAGACTCTTTCTTTTTCATGTTCAAATATACATATATTATAGAATAAAATAATAGGTGTATCTAGGTGTTTTTATTTATTTAATTTAAAACCTTTAGGAATTTAATGTTTTGGTTTTTATTATTGAATCATAATTTTTAAGTTCTTTATTTTACACACATAAAACTTGTATCATAAAGTACAATACATGTACAATAAAAGTGTAGTATGTGTATTATATTTGTAAAAAATAATACGCACTATGTATCATATATGTATCATCATAAGAATTTAAGAATTGTAATTTTGTTTAGAGTGATGCTTTTAGAGTGTTAATTTTTAATTGTTTTGTCTCAAATTTTATATTGATACAAATCAGAGGCGTAATTCGTCATATTTATTGGATTAGTCTAATAGTTTTGTTGCGATAAAAATTTGATGATAGATTTTTCTCACTTCCTTCTCATCTCTAGTTATTGTAGCGTTTAATTAACGAGCTAAAGGTATATATTTATAATAAATTAAAATTATCTAGTACAGTGGTATGATAG
>CBFHMO010000115.1:0-5073 GCA_965656925.1 Patiriisocius sp. | reverse complement strand
TCCTCACGAGTCATACCTGGCTTACGAGGTATTCCACTTGTAATAACACAAATATCACTATTTGCTGTTTTGCTGTAATCATTGGTAGAGCCAACAATACGGGTATCAAAACCATTGAGTGAAGCTGTTTGCATTAAATCCATCGCTTTACCTTCTGCGAATCCTTCTTTAATGTCTAATAAAACCACTTCACTTGCAAAATTTTTAATTGCAATATACTCTGCACAACTAGCACCCACGGCACCTGCACCAACAACTGTTACTTTCATATCTATGATCCGCCAAGGCGGAAATTTTATTTATGGTTTGTATTTAACAAACAAACCGAATTAAACTTTGATTTTATATTTCTGAGTATAACCAAAAACCGTTAGCAAAAATACAATTATCTGCCCAAAATTAAGGGGGATCTTTACAATTTATAGTGTACTGAAAAATTAGTGTTTAGAAATTTCCCAATGGTAATATTTGAGGCCAAATACCAATTATCTAGATGGTAATTCACTCCTATATTTCCGCGCATCATGGTACTAGTATCCTCAAGGGCTGTAAAGGCGTCATTTAAAAGGCCTAGCAAAAAATCTCCCTCACCTCCCATGGTATATGTAAACTTATTTTCAGAAACCGCAAAAGCGCCCACAAACTCAAACTTGTTAACTCTTTTTGAGGCAATAAACTGCCCTGTTACTGCATTAGCATCAACCGTTAAAGAATTTATAACAGCCAATGCAGCTTGATCTGGATCTGTAGAAGTAACCTCAAAACCGTCAAAGAAAATTTTTGAATCAAATAAAGAGTACGCAACTTGCACGGCAACTTGAAGTGCCTGAGAATCTGCATTATCCCCCAACCAATACTGGCTTATATTATGTTTGATTGCACCACCAAATGTTTGATAACCTGAGGCATCAATTTTTACCTCTGGGACATATTGTAATGTAAGCTCTGTTTGCCCCCAAAGCCCAATAGAACCTTGCAGGTATGGATAATAAAAAACCTGTTGGTTTGCACCCTCAAAGGTTTGCAATTCATAGCTGTCCTCGCCTAATATGAAATCATAAAAAACGCTGGTTTCTCCTCCCAAGGCTGTTGGAACCTCAGCTGTTTGAGCATCTCTAATATCCAAACGAGTAAAGTCTGAATCATTTACAATAAATGATTTTTGAGCATCAGAAACTGACAAAGCATTTACATGCAAAGACACATCTACATCATACAGCTCTAGACTCTTTGCAGAACTATACCAAGATCCTGTAGATTGATACACCGCAGCCTGAGCTGCAGGAGAGACATACTTATTACTAATTAAAAGCATATCAACTAAGAAGTCTTCAACATCTGTAAGATAGGTGTTTTGAGCAGCCGCCATCACCGGAAATAAAAAAAGAAAAGCAATAGTGTGCATTGCTTTTCTTTTTGGAAGAATATTTTTATGCATCGATATTGGCATACACAGCATTTTTCTCAATAAACTCTCTACGAGGTGGCACCTCATCACCCATTAGCATAGAGAAAACTCTATCTGCCTCTGCGCCGCTATCAATAACTACTTGACGTAGGGTTCTAAAATCTGGATTCATGGTGGTGTCCCACAACTGTTCTGCATTCATCTCTCCAAGACCTTTATATCTTTGGATTTTACTACCCTCACCAAACTCCTTCATAAAAGCATCTCGCTCTTCATCATTCCAGGCGTACTGTTTCTTGGCTCCTTTTTTAACCAAATACAGGGGCGGTGTTGCAATGTATACATTCCCGTTTTCTACCAGTTCTTTCATGTAACGGAAAAAGAATGTAAGTATTAAAGTAGAAATATGACTTCCATCCACATCGGCATCACACATAATGACCACTTTATGATATCGAAGCTTAGAGAGGTTTAACGCCTTGCTATCTTCTTCTGTACCAATGGTTACTCCAAGGGCTGTAAAAATATTTCTTATTTCTTCATTTTCAAACACCTTGTGTTGCATGGCCTTCTCCACATTCAAGATTTTTCCTCGCAGTGGCAAGATGGCTTGAAAATTTCTATCACGACCTTGTTTTGCAGTTCCCCCTGCAGAGTCTCCCTCGACTAAGAAAACTTCACATTTTTCTGGATCTTGCTCTGAGCAATCACTAAGTTTTCCTGGCAAACCACCACCACTCATGACCGTTTTACGCTGCACCATCTCTCGAGCCTTACGAGCTGCATGTCTTGCAGTAGCTGCCAAAATTACTTTTTGAACAATGGTTTTAGCATCTGCGGGGTTTTCTTCTAAGTAGTTTTCAAGCATCTCAGAGACAGCTTGACTCACCGCAGAGGTTACCTCTCGGTTTCCTAATTTTGTTTTGGTTTGTCCTTCAAATTGAGGTTCTCCTACCTTTACAGAAATAATAGCTGTTAATCCCTCTCTAAAATCATCACCAGCAATATCAAACTTTAATTTATCTAACATCCCTGAAGCATCTGCATACTTCTTTAAGGTATTTGTTAGCCCGCGGCGGAAACCACTTAGATGGGTTCCTCCCTCGTGCGTGTTAATGTTGTTTACATAAGAATGAAGGTTTTCTGTGTAAGAGGTATTATATACCATCGCTACCTCAACTGGAATGCCATTTTTCTCCCCCTCCATTGAAATCACATCAGCGATTAGCATTTCACGGTTTCCATCTAAAAAACGAATAAATTCTTTAAGACCCTCAGTGCTGTGAAACGTTTCTCCTTTTAAGCTACCATCTTCCTCGGCAACACGCTTATCCTCAAGAGAAATTGTGATTCCTTTGTTTAGGTAAGCTAGTTCTCTCAAACGGCCTGCTAGGGTGTCATAATTGTATTCTAACGTTTGTTTAAATATTTCATGATCTGGTTTAAAGGTAACTTCTGTTCCTCTGTCTTCTGTGGTGCCTACAGATTTTACCGGATACATTGTTTTTCCTCGCTCATACTCTTGCTCATAGACTTTACCCTCTCTAAAAACAGTAGCTTTTAAATGAGAAGATAATGCATTCACACAACTAACACCAACTCCGTGCAAACCTCCAGAGACTTTATAAGAATCCTTATCAAACTTACCACCAGCACCAATTTTAGTCATTACAACCTCAAGGGCAGATACACCCTCTTTTTTGTGGATACCAATTGGTATACCACGACCATTATCTCTGACGGTAATACTATTATCCTCATTGATCCATACATTAACAGTATCACAGTGTCCAGCCAATGCCTCATCGATAGAGTTATCAATCACCTCATATACCAAATGATGTAATCCTCTGGTTCCAACATCACCAATGTACATAGATGGCCTCATGCGAACATGCTCCATACCTTCTAGGGCTTGGATTTGATCTGCACCGTAATTCCCTTTATTTTGTTCTTCGCTCATAAATACTTAAATTCAAAATGGTTGTATGTTATCCTGAAAAAAAGAAAAACACAGAGTAAAAAAAACCGCGTTTCACCTTTAAAATTAGGACCTAAACAAATATAACCAAACAGACAGGAAAACACAGTAATTATAAAGGTTTTAGCGGCTAAGTTATTAACAAATAATTGTGAAAAACCAAGCTGTTTTTTTTAGATATTTGGTTTAAATAGTGGTGAGAATTTGTTTGCTGAAAAAAAAACAAAGCATTCACACATTTTTAAATTATAATCTCTTAACAAAAAACAATCTCAACATGAAAAAAATTATTTTAAAATGGTATCCAGTAATCCTAGCATTTTTTTGTTTATTATACTCTGTAGGCTATGGTATTATGGGTTTCACTGAAGAGGCGCAATATTCTGCACATTGGCCAGGTACTATATTATTGTTTGCAATAGCAATTAGACAAAGAAGAACAACATGAATTTAGGATTTTTCGTAATAGGCGCCATCATATTCTCTATATACATAGGGTTAACGTTTTGGAATATTTTTTACTCTCACAGGAAACAAAGGGAGGAAAACTATCCAAATTTGAACAAAAATGCAACAGTTGATGTAAAATCACCTTCTGAGCAAGATTAAGTTAAAAACTAATAAAACGTTAACTTAAAAGACCTCTGTGACCTTGTTTGTTACAGAATTAAAAAAAAACCTCAACAAAAATTCATAAATCAATATGAAAAATTTAAAATCAATAACACTTTTTTGTGCGCTTGCTTTAATGACAAGCCAACTTACCTTTTCCCAAGAATTTAAAAAACTAGACAAAAGCCCTATGGATGTGGCTTCATTTCCATCTAGTTACAAAATCTCTGATAAAACTATAAAAGTAACCTACTCTAGACCACAATTAAAAGGCAGAGCACTTTCTAAACTAGCTCCAGCTGGTAAGATTTGGAGAACAGGCGCAAACGAAGCAGCTCAAATTACATTTTACAAACCCATGATGGCTGGAAAAATTCTTATCGAGCCAGGAACCTATTCTTTATTTACGATCCCTGGCCAGAAAGAGTGGACTGTGATTATTAACAGTGAAATTAACCTATGGGGAGCCTATTACTACAATCAAAAAAATGATATTGTAAGAGTACAGGCATCGATCACTAAAGGGGAAACAGAGGCCTTCTCTATTGCTTTTAGCGAAGTAGACAATGGCACACAAATGCACCTTGGTTGGGGCCCCGTAATTGCAACCACCACTTTTACTAACCCAAGACGCGCTGGAGAGTAAAATAGCATCAAGCAAAAGCATAAAAAATGTATTGAGTTTATCTACTATAATTTGGAGACTCTTTGGTAATAGTTACATCATGAGGATGACTCTCATTAATACCACTAGCGGTTATTTTAACAAACCTACCCGTGTCTTTTAATGAAGCAACATCTTTAGACCCGCAATATCCCATACCGGCTCTTAAACCGCCAATAAACTGTGTCATGCTCTCAAGAAGCTCTCCTTTGTAGGGCACACGCCCCACAATACCCTCAGGGACTAATTTTTTAATATCATCTTCAACATCTTGGAAATACCTGTCTTTGGAACCTTGTCTCATTGCCTCTACTGAACCCATACCTCGGTAGCTCTTAAACTTTCTACCTTCAAAAATGATTGTTTCTCCTGGAGATTCTTTTGTACCTGCAAGTAAAGATCCTAACA
>CBFHMO010000114.1:0-5228 GCA_965656925.1 Patiriisocius sp. | reverse complement strand
CCGATACAGTAGCATTTAATTGATTGAAATATAAGAAGTAATCACAAGACAAGCATCATGGGACAAAAAACACAACATTATGTACAAGGCCAATGGAAATCTGGAACCGGAGAAGGAATTCCTGTTTTTGATTCTATTACTGGCGAGCATTTCACCAGTACTACCGTAAGGGGATTAGATGTTGCTTCTATACTCCAATATGGCCGTGATAATGGGGATACATTACGCAAAATGACCTTCCAACAGCGAGGAAATATGCTCAAGAGCTTGGCGATGTATCTTACTAAAAGAAAGCAAGCTTTTTATGAAATTAGCTACCGCACTGGTGCAACAAAAAGAGATAGTTGGATTGATATAGAAGGAGGTTTTGGAAACTTATTTGCCAATGCTTCTCTTAGAAAACTATTCCCTAATCAATCCTACCATGTGGAAGGGGATCCTATAGATTTATCTCGTGGTGGTCGCTTTATGGCCCATCATATTATGGTGCCTCGAGAGGGTATTGCTGTTCATATTAACGCATTTAATTTCCCGGTTTGGGGAATGCTAGAAAAGTGCGCTGTAAACTGGATGGCAGGTATGCCAGCCCTTGTGTTGCCAGCGCCACAAACAGCTTATTTAACCCAGGCTGTGGTAAGAGAGATTATAGCTTCGGGGATACTCCCTGAAGGATCCCTGCAGCTTATAAGTGGTACCGCCAAGAATATTTTAGACACCGTGGGATCTCAAGACGTGGTTACCTTTACGGGTTCTGCAAACATTGGTAGACAGCTTAAAAACCATCCGCAATTAACCAAAGAATCTGTCCCGTTTACTATGGAGGCAGATAGCCTTAATGCAGCTATTTTAGGGCCAGATGCAGTTCCAGGTACTCCAGAATTTGATCTATTTATAAAAGAAGTACGCAATGAAATGACCACAAAATGTGGCCAGAAATGTACTGCTATTCGTCGTATTATAGTGCCGCAAGATTTGATAGATGATGTACAAGCCGCCTTGTCTAAACAACTGGATAAAGTAACCATTGGTGACCCTCGTTTAAAAGAGGTGCGCATGGGTTCTTTGGTTAGTATTAGCCAAAGAGATGCTGTAAAAGAGCAAGTTGAAAAAATTGCCCAGACAGCTCAAATGGTCTACGGAGATTTTAATGAATTTAAGGTATTGGGCGCAGATGCTAAAAAAGGAGCGTTTTTAAAGCCAATTTTAATGCGTGAAGACAATCCTTTACACAATGAAAATGCGCACATTATAGAGGCTTTTGGCCCAGTAAGTACCTTGATGCCTTATGATACCTTGCAAGATGCTATTACCTTGGCTAAAATGGGTAAAGGTTCTTTGGTGAGCTCTATAGTAACCAATGATGATACTACAGCAAGAGACTACGCTGTGGGCGCTGCTAGCCACCATGGACGTATTTTAATATTAAACCGTGAAAGTGCAACCCAAAGTACGGGTCACGGTTCTCCTCTGCCAAGTCTAATTCATGGAGGCCCAGGGCGTGCTGGAGGTGGAGAAGAAATGGGAGGCATGCGCGGTGTAAAGCATTACATGCAACGTTGCGCCATTCAAGGAAGCCCCACAAGCCTAACAAAGGTAACAGGTATATACCAGCCTAAGGCAGCTTATATTGAGGCTCCAGCCCATCCATTTACCTACCATTGGGAAGATATACAGCCAGGAATGTCTTTAAAAACCCATAACAGGACCATCACAGATACAGATATTGTAAATTTTGGAAATATTACCTGGGATCACTTCTACGCTCACACAGACATCACGAGTCTTGATGGTAGTATATTTGAAAAGAGAACCGCACATGGGTATTTTATTATTTCTATGGCAGCAGGATTATTTGTATACCCAAATAAAGGCCCTGTAGCAGCAAACTACGGGCTAGAGGAAATTCGTTTCTTGCGTCCTATCTATAATAACGACACCCTGTATGTTAGGTTAACTTGCAAGCAAAAAGTAGATAGAGATGCTAGAGGTAAAGAGCATCCAAGTGGTATTGTAAAATGGTATGTTGAGGTATTTGATACCAATGTAGACAAAGCCAATGCATTGCTACCAAAAACAGCAGAAAAAGAAGATCCATTGGTGTGTATTGCAACCATTTTGACTATGGTAGAAAAGAAACAAGAGGTATTTGAAGAGTTAACCACTGCTAGAATTGAATCTTGTTTGGCAAAACTTACCCATAAAAGTAAACCAAAATGGGGAATAATGACACCCCAGCACATGGTAGAGCACCTAGAATACACCTACAAAATAGCGGCTGGTGAGCTGCAAGATTTTGACATTAAAACACCAGAGAAATACCTGGAGCAAACCCAAGATAGTTTGTATAACTATGAAAAATTTCCAGAAAACTCTAGTTTTCCGCATTTAGAAAAAGATACTCTAAAAAGCTTAACACATCCAGATTTAGATACTGCCATAGCCAAGCTTTTACATCAAAGGGATAGGTATCTAGATTTCTTTACACAAAATCCTGACGGGATATTAAAGAACCTTGTTTTTGGACACCTTAATAAATACCAATGGTATTTATTGGAGCGCAAACATTTAAATCATCATTTCGAGCAATTTAACTTACTAGATTAGTAGGTATAATAACATCCTTTTTTTGAACTAAAATTATGACAGCACCTTACGTAAAACACACGATACAAGACGGCATAGCAACCATTGAGTTTTTCCACCCAGCGCACAATAGTTTGCCTGGAGATTTGCTAGCCAAACTAGCAGACACTATTACCCAAGCTGGAGAAAATGATGCGGTAAAAGTGCTTATTTTAAAAAGTGGTGGAGACAGAACCTTTTGTGCAGGCGCTAGTTTTAAAGAGCTTGTTAGTATTAATGATCCAGAGACAGGCCGTATTTTTTTTAGTGGATTTGCCAATGTTATTAATGCCATGCGCAAATGCCCTAAATTTATTATTGGCCGCATACAAGGTAAAACGGTAGGCGGTGGAGTAGGTCTTGCAAGTGCCACTGATTATTGTATGGCAAGTAAATTTGCTGCTATAAAACTCAGCGAATTAAATGTTGGTATTGGTCCTTTTGTTGTAGGTCCTGCTGTAGAGCGCAAATTAGGCCTTACAGGAATGTCACAAATTGCCATTGATGCCAATACGTTTTATGATGCTCAGTGGGCGATGCAAAAAGGATTGTATGCTAGTGTGCATGAATCTACCCAGGCCTTAGATACTGCTGTACAATTATTTGCAGAAAACTTATGTACCTATAACCCTGAGGCTATGTCTGAAATGAAAAAAGTAATGTGGGCAGGGACAGAGCACTGGGATACTCTACTAGCAGATCGCGCTGTTATTTCTGGAAGATTAGTACTAAGTGACTTTACCAAACAGACCTTAAAAACATTCAAATGATTTATTCCTTTAAAGGCCATATCCCTGTTGTACATGCATCTAGTTTTGTACATCCACTAGCTGCTGTTACGGGCAATGTTATTATTGGAGAAAACTGTTACATAGGGCCTGGTGCTGCCATTAGGGGAGACTGGGGTGAAATCATACTTGAAAATGGTGTGAATGTACAAGAAAACTGCACCGTACATATGTTTCCTGGAAAATCAATTGTTTTAAAACAAGGAGCTCATGTGGGTCATGGCGCAATTATACATGGTGCTAATCTAGGTCGTAACACTATGGTTGGTATGAATAGCGTGATTATGGACGGTGCTGTTATTGCCGACGAGTGTATTGTAGGCGCCATGGCTTTTGTAAAAGCCGAAAGTGTATTTGCTCCAAGACAACTTATTGTTGGAAATCCAGCCAAGGCTATTAAAGAAGTATCTTCCCAAATGCTTGCCTGGAAAACAGCTGGCACAAAATTATACCAAAGCCTTCCTAAAGATTGCCAACAAACCCTCAGAGAGGTAGCTCCTTTGAGAGAAATTCCTAAAGATAGACCCAAGCAAGAAGATTTTTATAAAACCTTCTCTGAGCTTAAGAAATAATAAAATTACGGCAGTACCTTTACCTTTTGAGCCAACTCTTTTGCTTTTTGGGTAATAGCTGTAACATCACTATGTATGGTGTCATAACACACTACAACCCCCATTCTTCTATAAGGTCTTGAGGTGGGTTTTCCAAAAAGTCTAAAGTCTGTTTTAGGTGTGCTTGCCAAAACATCTAGGTTCTCAAAAGATGGATTTTCTGAATTTTTAGACGCCAGCAGTACCGCGCTGGCACCAGTTCTCTCTAGCGTTATTTCTGCAATAGGCAATCCCAAAATAGCCCTTAAATGCAATTCAAACTCATTAAAGTTTTGAGTGTTTGCTAGGGTTACCATTCCTGTATCATGAGGTCTTGGAGAGAGTTCAGAAAAATATACTCCGTTTTTATTAGAGATAAAAAACTCTACACCCCAAAGACCATTTCCAGTTAAGGAAGCAGTAACTTTTTTGGCCATTTCTTGCGCTGTTTTTAAATGATGATCTTGCATCAAGGCAGGTTGCCAACTTTCTTGATAATCTCCTCTTTCCTGTCTATGTCCTATGGGTGGGCAAAATAGGGTGTGGCCATTATTTTGGGTAACTGTAAGTAAGGTGATTTCATAATCAAAATCAATAAAGGCCTCCACAATTACCTCTGCCACATCTCCTCTGGATCCTTCTTGAGAATACAACCAAGCTTTTTCTATATCTGCCTTGGTTTTTATGGTACTTTGTCCTTTTCCGCTTGAAGACATTAAGGGTTTCACCACACAAGGCATACCAACTTGTGTAACTGCTTCTCTAAGCATCTGTGCAGAACTAGCATAGGTATATGTTGCAGTTTGCAGTGCTAGCTCTTTTGCAGCCAAATCTCTTATGGCTTTTCTATTCATGGTGTAATTGGTTGCTTTTGCAGATGGAACCACACAATATCCTTGCTTTTGGTAAGCATAAAGGCGCTCTGTTCTAATGGCCTCTATCTCTGGAACAATATAATCTGGTTTATGCTTTAAGACTATTGCATCAAGTGCGTCTCCATCAAGCATGTTAATGACCTCAAATTCATGAGAGACTTGCATAGCAGGTGCGTTTTTATAGCTATCTACAGCAATTACATATTGCCCCAATCGTTGGGCTGCAATTACAAATTCTTTTCCTAGTTCTCCTGCTCCTAATAATAGAATTTTTGCCATAATGTTGGTGGTTTTTGATTTTAAAGAACAAAGTTACTATTAATAAATCAAATTTTTAATTTCATATATAGCCC
>CBFHMO010000113.1:0-5263 GCA_965656925.1 Patiriisocius sp. | reverse complement strand
ACATGGAGTATGTACTGATGCACGAGAAATCACCCAAAAGTGTTTATAAGTTTGCCAAAGAGCATGCCATGACAGAAGCAGAGTTTTATAAATTTTTTGGAAGCTTTGAAAACTTGCAGCAAGGCATTTGGACGGCATTTTTTGAAAATGCAATGCAACTAGGGCAAAAAAACCCTGAGTATGTAAGCTTCAGTAATCAAGAAAAAATGCTAACTTTTTTCTTCACCTTTTTTGAGCTATTAACTGCCAATAGAAGTTATGTCATGTTTGCCTTAAAACAGCACAGTGATATGATGAAGAATCTAACTCAGTTAAAATCTTTGAGATCTCACATCAAAGAGTTTGCAGGTACCTTGATTGATCAAAAAAACGAAGAGAAATCTTTCAAGATACTAAAGCAACCTGTTTCTGTATTTAGTGAAGGTGCCTGGTTACAAACACTTTTTATCATGAAATACTGGATGGAAGACAACTCTGCCTCTTTCGAGAAAACAGATGTGGTTATAGAGAAATCTGTACGCGCCATCTTTGATGTTTTTGAAACAACTCCTTTAGAGAGTGTCCTAGATTTTGGAAAGTTTTTATGGAAAGAAAAAATGAATTAAGAAGTGTTTTTTCTTATCTAAAAATTTCAGATTACCTCACACCAAAATTTGGATTGCAAATAGCCCCAACAATACCTACGCCCCATGAAAACAATAGATAGTATCCCTACGGGTAAAATATCACGAGCAACACGACTAGTTAAAACGGGTGTTAAAGTTGGTATCAACCAACTTAAATACTACGGAGACACCCTTGTTGATCCTCAAAATGCCAAAGAGAAACTCAATCAAAACAATGCCAGCGATATCTATGACGGGCTTAAAAGCTTGAAAGGGTCTGCCCTTAAAGTTGCTCAGATGCTAAGTATGGAAAAAAACATTTTGCCCAAGGCTTATGTAGAACAATTTTCTTTAGCTCAATTTTCTGTACCGCCTTTGTCTGCTCCTCTGGTAAGAAAAACATTTTTTAAATATTTTAGCAAACAACCAGAAGATTTGTATGACAGCTTTAACTCAAAATCTATTGCTGCTGCAAGTATTGGACAAGTACACCAGGCTACAAAAGATGGTAAAAAATTAGCAATTAAAATACAATACCCAGGAGTTGCAGAGAGTATAAGCAGTGATTTGGCCATGGTAAAGCCTGTGGCTATAAAGATGTTTAATATAAAAGGGAAAGACAGTGATAAGTACTTTAAAGAGGTAGAGCAAAAGCTCCTTGAAGAAACTGATTACACCCTTGAGGTACAGCAAAGCCAACAAATAGTTGCAGATTGTAAGCATATTGAGCACTTAATCTTCCCTGACTATTACCCAAATCTCTCCAATGACCGCATTATCACTATGGATTGGATGGATGGAGAACATTTAAGTGAGTTCACTAAAAAAAATACTGATACAAAACTAGCAGACAGGCTAGGGCAGGCTCTCTGGGATTTTTACATGTTCCAAATGCATGAATTAAAAAGAGTGCATGCAGATCCTCATCCAGGAAACTTTTTGGTGACTGCAAAGGGGGAGTTAGTGGCCATAGACTTTGGTTGTATAAAGGTGGTTCCAGATGCGTTTTATATTCCTTATTTTGAGTTAGCAATACCAGAGAATATCAATAATCCAGAGATATTTACACAAAAATTATACGAACTAGAAATTTTAACTCCCACAGACACTCCAGAAGAAATTGCTTTTTTCTCTACCCTGTTTCATGAAATGCTAAGCCTTTTTACACAGCCCATGCATAAAGAAACCTTCGATTTTAGTGATGAAACCTTTTTTAGTAAAGTTGCAGATCTGAGTGAAAAATATTCAAAAGATACTCAGCTCAGAAAAATGAACGGTAACAGAGGGTCTAAACATTTTTTATACATCAATAGAACCTTCTTTGGGCTATATAATTTAATGAATGATTTAGGGGCCAAGGTCCTAGTAAATAATTACAAAACCTTAAAAAAGTAGGAAGGGTACTTTAGTTATTATTCTAATAAATCTGGCCTTCTTTTTTGAGTATTTATATACGCCTGGTCTTCTCTCCATTTTTCAATATTGGCACCGTGACCACTTAAAAGCACATCTGGCACCTTCCAGCCTTTGTATTCTGCGGGTCTAGTGTAGGTAGGTGGCGCTAACAGGCCATCTTGAAAACTATCTGTAAGTGCGCTTGTTTCATTGCCTAAAACTCCTGGTATCAACCTAATTACAGAATCACAAACAATCGCTGCCGCTAACTCACCGCCACTAAGTACATAATCACCAACAGAGATCTCTTTGGTAATGAACTGATCTCTCACTCGCTGGTCTACCCCTTTGTAATGACCACATAAAATAATGATATTTCCTTTAAGAGATAATTGGTTTGAGATGCCTTGATCAAGCGTCTGACCCTCTGGTGTCATGTAAATAACCTCATCATAAGCTCTCTCTGCCTTTAAACCACTGATGCATTTATCGATGGGTTCTATCATCATTACCATGCCAGCGCCTCCTCCAAATTGATAGTCATCAATTTGATTATAGCTATTGGTTGCAAAGTCTCTTAAATTGTGCAAATGCACCTCTACCAATCCCTTTTCTATGGCTCTTTTTAAAATAGAGGCCTCAAAAGGACTTTTTAGTAATTCTGGTAATACGGTAATAATATCGATACGCATAGCCATTAAGTTTTAACTTGTTTATTGATCACTAGATGTCGAGCTAAGAAAATTTAAAAAGGCTTTTTTCCTTTTTGTTTATTTCTTTGGTTGAAATTTTTATCTCCCTTAGTTCTTGCTTTTTTATACTTTAGTTTAATGGTTCTTTTATAAGAACCTCCTTGGTTGGTTTGGCTGTTTTTCTCGCTTTTTTCATGAAAACTTGCCCCACCCTGCTCAAATTGTTGCTTGTGAGGATTTTCTCTCTCTTGAGATACAGGTTGCTCCTCCAGGGTTAATTTTGTAGAAATTTCAACTTCTTCTGCAATGGCTGTTTTTTCAATAGCCATGCCCATAAGGGTTTCTATATCCTCTCTAAAGGGTTGTTCTTTTTCTGTGGTTAGTAGTATTGCGGTTCCTTGCGCTTGTGCACGCCCAGTTCTTCCAATACGGTGCATGTAGTTTTCTGCAAACCTTGGCGTGTCTACATTTATAACATGACTTACAAGATCTAAATCTAGACCCCGCGCCATAATATCTGTAGTTACTAAAATGCGGGTTGTGTTGGCATTAAAGTTCTCTATAGACCTTATACGATAGTTTTGTGTTTTATTAGAATGTATAACCGCTACCTCATCTTTAAAGGTTTCTTGCAGTAATTCATAGAGTAGATCTGCCCTTTTTTTGTTAGCAACAAATACCAGTGTTTTTGTAAATTCCTGTTTGTCTTTTAGCAAATAAGAAACAACATTTGCCTTGGTGTAGAAGTTTGGAACATCATAGGTGGTTTGTTTAATATTATCTAGAGGTGTACCGCTTACCGCGACAGATATCGTGGTTGGATTTTTGAAAAAATCATTTATAAATACCGCAACATCATCTGTCATGGTCGCAGAGTACATGATGTTTTGACGTTGTTCTTGAAGTAGTTCAAAGATGTTGGTGAGTTGAAACCTAAAGCCCAAATCTAGCATTACATCTACCTCATCAATTACTAATTTTTTAATATGCTTTGTTTTTAAAGCGCGGCTTAAAATAAGATCATAAAGTCTTCCTGGAGTTGCAACGATAATATCTGCACCCTCCCACACCGCTTCTTTGTGGGTGTTAATGTTTACACCACCATATACACCAACCACTCTAATGGATGAGTACTTTCCAAACTTTTTAATTTCATCAACCACTTGCAGTACAAGCTCTCTGGTGGGTACCAAAACCAAAATACGCGGGTCTATTTGCTTGGAGAACTTTAAGCCGCTAATAAGTGGGAGCATGTAGGCAAAAGTTTTTCCTGTACCGGTTTGAGCAATACCTACCACATCTTTACCAGATCCTATTGGAGCAAACGATTTTGTTTGAATTTCTGTAGGTGTATCATACCCCAAATCTTCAATTGCAAAATGTAATTGTTTGTTAATTTTAAAATCGTGAAAAGAATCCATAGGTGGTATTTTGGGCAAAGCTACAATTTATAATTTAGGTGTTTCCAAAGTATAATATAATACTTGATGGTTTTTTAATTAAGTATAGCCAATTAAAAAAGCCACCAACACAAGGTTCATGGCTTTATTTTTTGATTTATTGTGTTCGTATCAGGTTGTATTACAACAAGGCTAATAACTAGTAATAGGTATATCTTCTTACCTTAGCTATATGTTTTGCAAGTCTAATAACTTGGTGGCTGTATCCATACTCGTTATCATACCAAACATAAATTACTATGTTTTTACCATCTTTTGTGACAATGGTAGCATTACTGTCAAAAATAGAAGGAGCAGATGACCCTACAATATCACTAGAAACTAACTCATTATTTAATGAGTATTTAATTTGTTCTACAAGATTTCCCTCTAGTGCATGTTTTTTTATAGTTGCATTTAAATTCTTAACAGAGGTCGGCTTTTCTAATTCTAATTTTAAAATAGCCAAGGAACCATTTGGCACTGGAACTCTAATGGCATTAGAGGTTAGTTTTCCTTCAAAAGAAGGAAGTGCTTTTGTTACTGCTTTTCCAGCACCTGTTTCTGTGATTACCATATTTAAAGCTGCTGCACGACCACGACGGTGCTTTTTGTGCATGTTGTCTACCAGGTTTTGGTCATTGGTGTAGGCGTGTATGGTCTCTAGGTGTCCTTGCACCACTCCAAAACTGTCTTCAATAGCTTTTAAAACAGGGGTGATAGCGTTTGTTGTACAAGAAGCTGCCGAGAAAATATCTGTATCATCAGGGTTGTTCTGGGTGTGATTCACACCGTGTACTATATTTGGAATACCTGCTCCTGGAGCTGTAAGCAATACTTTGCTTGCTCCATTAGGAATTAAGTGACGGCTTAGTTCTTCTTTATTTCTAAAGGCACCTGTATTGTCTATAATTAAAGCATCTTGGATGCCATAACTGGTGTAATCTATATCTTCAGGACCTTTAGCAGAAATCATATGTACTGTAGTACCGTTGATAATTAAAGCTTTGTTTTTAGCGTCTACAATAACAGTTCCTGGAAAATCTCCGTGTACAGAGTCATACTTTAATAGAGAGGCTCTTTTTTCTAATACATTTTGGTCTATGGCACCACGAGTTACAATAGCTCTTAG
>CBFHMO010000112.1:0-5295 GCA_965656925.1 Patiriisocius sp. | reverse complement strand
TAATTTTCTTTTCCAAAAGGCTGGGTCAGTAACAAGCAAAAATAACCAAGTTCTATATTTTTTATAGATAATACATTTATACAAGATTGTTAACAACTGTTTTAAATAAAGGTATGTTTTAATTCTAGTATGGCGTCTTTTTGCTTTTCTGGGATATGTAAATTGCGCTTTAAACAATTTAAGATAGGCCTTTGTTTTTTTTGTTTGGGTATAGGTCAAAGAATCTGGAGAGTTAAATACCTCATTGCAGGCTGCCAAAAAACAATGTAACGGATGGCTTAATGTGGTTACACTATTAACTGCATTTGTTACAGCGGTTTTTTTAGAGAGCAAAAAAACATCATAAGCGCTTCTTAGAGTTATTGTTTTGTAATAAAACCTGTAATCGTTAATTTGGTTTGCAAGTATTGATAAATTAAGCATATTAGCATCACTTAGCATTGCGACATTATCCTTAACCTGGATGCTGTTTTTTATAGTATTGTAGTTAAACACAGGAGCATCTGATTTTCTTAGAAACTCGCTATGTATTTCTATTGCTGCAATAGCCCCTTCTTTTATTAATCTTGGATAATGTCTATGCTCTGGCATTAGCCTTTCGGGCTCATCATCTGGGTAACAATACCCATGCTCTTTTAAAACCTGTATTGCTTTTGGGTAGTCTTGGCTTGAGAAAAGAAAATCTATATCACCAACCATTCTCTCGGTAATATCATCATAAAGACCAGCCAGTAAATTGGCGGTTCCTTTTAAAAATATTGGTGTAATGTTATGAGATAACAAAAGCGTATTAAGCTGTTTTGCCTGAGAGATAATTTGGGTATTTCTATCTCGATTTGTATCTGCCAAGTGCTCCATAAAATTAAGTAACTCCTGGGGCAAATACTTTAAAAACCCTTCGCGTTTAAGTGCGCAGTACATCGCTGGGAATACATAATGGCCCGTACTTATCTCAACCACAAACTCCCAGTCTATATCATTTTGTTTAAGGCGCGCTTCTATAATTTGCCTGTTTTTTTTCTCTTGAGAAATCGTCAAACACATGGCAACAAAATAAAAAACGTCTTTATAGCTCATCTTTAAAGAGTTTAGAAACCTGAGCGACCATCTCATTGTTATTAGAATAGGTGAGCTTAAAACAATCTAAGGAGTCAAACCAATCTAAGAAAATAGCTGCATTTTCTTGGATTGGAGACAGCCAAGAATCTGGCACCAATTTCTGGAAAGCAGCTACCTTAGTTATTTTTTCACAAGACAAAGGAGCATCTTTTATATATTTAATAAACACCAATCCTTTACAAGGTAAATGACTAGAGAAATCACTGTTGTTTGGCTTTAAATACCTAACAATTTTTTGCAGCACCTTAAAATCATACTCTTTACTATCACTAAGCTCTGGATAAAAAGGAAGTAGTGTGTCTAGACTTGTTTTTTTAACCGAAATTGCAGCTGGGAAAGAGTATATATCTTGATTGTGCGCAGCAACAGGCACAAAATCATCTGCAATACAATCAAAGCCATGAGCTTGTAAAAGCGCTAGTGAAGTGCTTTTACCATTACCCGAATCACCTAAAAAAAGCATGGCATTTTTTTTGTTTGAAACAGCAGATGCATGAAACACGCCCAGCCATTTATCTTCTTGCATGTTATGCATTTTCTGGATGAGCTGCATGGAGAATTTCCCTTGGAAATAATGAATCTCATCAAATGGCCAGCTACTAATTAGTGTATGGTCTACAGCCAAAAAAATACGAGCGTCTTGGGTAAAGGTTTTAAAACAAAAGTCATGCTTTTGAGAAGCTACCTCTAAATGCTCAAACTTTTGATGAATCAGAAAACAAACCTCTTCACTCTCAAAGCAGGCTTTAATTATAAGCTCATTTATTTTATAGAATTTCTCTACAGAAAAATTATTAGGAACCACAACATCTTTAAAGCTATCTGTGGCATTTGGTTTGGATGGTGGAGTAGTGTCTATAAAGCGTTTTTTTAGATCTAGTACAAAATCTGTGCTTTCTTTAATGGGTAAAGACAGCTCTTCAGAAAGCTCACTTGAGATATCATCTAAGGACTCACCTTTAGATAATTTACTCACTAAAAGGGCTGTGGCGCTTTCTACAACCAGGTATTGGTTGTCTTTTAAAGACCACAAAACCGTTTTATCATCTATTGGTTTTAGTAAAAAAATAACTTGAAAGTTTAAATTAAACAATTATAAAAATAGAAAAACCAAAGGTAAAACAATACGACGTTCTACCCTTGGTTTGAATTTATTTAATTAACTCCTTTTTTTAAATACAGGAGAAAATGTGTAGGTGTTATTTTTTATTTCTGTCTATTCTTACCCCTCTTACATTACTGTTTGGTCCTCCAAAACCAGGATTAGGTGGTGGAGATTGTTGCGCTGCCTTTGCAGGATTCAATATAATCATTGTCCCTAGTGCTGCAAAAGCAGCATAAGAACCCATTTTTTTAATGGCATCTTTTCTAGAAATATCTTTGTGGTTAGTATCTTTTTGTGACATATTATTTTTTTTTAAAAATTTCTCTCCAAGTATCAAGATACTTGGAGAGATTATTATTGGGTTAATTATTTGATAATTACTTTCTTAACTGTGGTTTGATTTCCAGATTTAATCTGTACCATATAAAGCCCACTTGCTAGCCCAGCAGTAGATATTCTCTGGGTTGCAGTTGTAGTGTTTAATTTATCCTGGCGCACCGTTTGCCCTAGCATAGAATACAACCTAACATCTAGCTGTCCTAGATCTGGAGTAATACCTGCTATGGTAACAAAATCATCATTATTTGCTTTAAATACATTTAATGCGTTTATACCAAGGGTATCTCCACTAGAGAGTACACTGTTTGATTTAAATACAATAAAGAATCTATCTGCCCCGCTTAGGTTACTTTGCGCTACAAGCTCAAAGTCATTCTCTTTTAAAGAAGTAAGAGTACCGTTTACAGTATCTTCTAGATATACGTAGATATCTTCTGGAAGATTCATATCTGCCATGCTAATAGTAAAGGCCTGTCCTGCATTTTGACGTACCTCAAGAGGTACTCTCGTGTTTTGCAAGGCATCTATACTCATAGCGTTTATACCAAAAGCAGTTTCTTGACTTCCAAGGGTCAGTCTTGAACTTAGTTTTGTTGACTGGTTAAATGCTGCTGCATCATAGCCAGGATCAAGATCTAAAGAGAGACCATCTCTAAAGTAGAACTCAGTGGCTGCTCTTTCTATATCACCATTGTAAAGCTTTAACCCTACATTATGAGTAAGAGGCTGTGGTCCTTGAACAAAATCTCCAGTACCTGTAGTGGTACGCATAGCAGCTGTAAAATCAAGAGCTGTATCTGTTGTGCCCAATGCAGCTACCCAAAATCCTTGACCAGGAGCCATTGAAAAGGCGCCTGAAAGCTGATTGTAAATAGTATATTCAGATCCATTCCAACCATATACAGCCAAGAACTCACTATCAATAACCGCAGCATTTACATCCATAAAGTTTGCAGTTCCTGCAGCATCATTACCGTTAATGTATGATGGGAAAGGGTTTGAAACCAAATTCCATCTTCTTCCAACACCGTTTAAACCGTTATTGTTTATAATATTAATGCTTTGAGAGGTGGTTTCCATAGTACCTGTGAAGGCTACTGTAGCACCTGCAGTGGTTGCCATAGAATATCCTTGGCTGGTTGTAAAACTTCCAAGGTCTTGTTGAGTGGCTGCTGTCCAGGTAATATCATCAATAGTTACCCTTTCAAAACCACCACCATTACTTCCACCAATATTATTATCTATTCGAATAACAATATCACCAGTAATATTTATGTCTGAAATTGTAGTGGTTTGAACCGAGCCGCTATAAGGTACTGTTCCAACACTACTGCCATTTATTAAAACATCTAAAGTTCCGGATCCATCACCAAAAGGTCTTTTCGTACTAATGGTTATATTACAAATTCCTCCAGAGATGGTTCCAGATTGAACATACGTATTGGCGGTATCATCATTTAAAGTAATAGCAGCACCAGTAATAGTTTGTCCATCAATTGCATTTGTAGCTGTCCAAGTTGATCCATCGTCTCCAGTCCAAGATCGATCGTCGTAACCAGTCCCAGACCCTATATCTGTGAAGGTTTCTGTTCCTCCTGTAGTACAAGTGGTACTAGTAGTTGTAGCATATCTAACCCATTGGCCAAGTGCATTATCATACTGGCTAAAGGCGTAATCATCACCAAGTACTTGAATGTTAGCTCCATTTGCAGTAATAAAATCTGCAATGGTCATATCTACGGGTGAGCATACTAAATCCCAACCACCACCAAGGGTATCATCATATACATTTACATATCTGTTGTATGTGATATCTCCAGTAGCTGTACCTGTTACAATTAAAGAAGAGAAGTCATCTGCAGTAGAGTTTAGAGTAACGGTACCACCACTGTTGGTAAAGTCTCCAGAAACAGTAAGAGAAGAAGTCTCGTCTATAGTTAAGGTGTTGCCAGTCATTAATAGAACTTCACCTATGGTAGCATCTGTTGCGCCGTCTATAGTAACACTTGCCTCAGCTTGCATATAACATGCAGTTATAGCTCCGTTAGTTCCAGTGCTGTAAGCACCGCTCATTATAGCATAAGAGTTAGCATCTGGAGCTCCGTTGCTCCAAGCTGTACCATCCCAAGTTGTTCTTGGGCCAGAACACGGTGTTGTTTGGGTTATTTCGTAGTCAAAATCATTCCCTGACCAAATAGACCACCATTCTATTATATATTCTTGATTTGGTAAAACATTTGTAATTGTTAGTGTCTCTTGAGAACCACAATTATCATCATCGTATGTTAATTCTTCACAATTTGAATTGTACAAAATTAGATAGGTATCAACAAAGGATGCACAAGAAGAAACTGTTAAATCTCCTGCAACAGTTGTTGTAAAAGATGAATATTGACTTGAATATTGCCCATAATGTTTAGCATAATATTGGGTGTTGGTTCCTTCATTTGCTAAAATTGGTGTGGAACAAGTTGTACCATCTTGGTTTGTTGTCACTTGCTGAAGAGAACAAGAAGCTGAATCACCCCCTCCATTTCTTGCAATAACTTTGTAATATGCTGTTGCATTGGTATTAAAAGCAATTTCCATGCTTGTGGATGTGGTGGTATTATAAGATATAAAACTAATACCATCTGTACTTCTTGATACCTCATAATCGACAACAGTAGATCCTGTTGTTGGCGCATCCCAGGTTAATGTTATAACTGGAGCTATTGCACTGCCATCTGGAG
>CBFHMO010000111.1:0-5295 GCA_965656925.1 Patiriisocius sp. | reverse complement strand
GTTGTTAATTACTAGATTTTCTCCATAGATATTTGCAGTGCGGGCCAAAAGGCCAATATTTGCAGAGTTGTAAATTTGTGTATTTTTTAGGGTGAGGGTTCTATCTCCATCATTACTGTCCATGAGTATTCCAACCGAAGCATTTTTAATGGTCGTAAAACTAAATTCATTATTGGTACTTCCTGCAGTACACCAAATGGTTCCCCATTGTCCAGGGACATCTTCAAATGCAGGTTCAAGCCTATCACTTTCAAATATAATCTCTCCTTCCATAGCCTCAAGATCTTGACTTTGAGTTCCGTTTGCTTTTATGGAAGCTGTGTTGGCAACTAGTAACCCACTATTTTTATGGAAATGTACGCGTGCTCCAGGGTCAATAATTAGTTCATCACCCGGCGCAACTGCTGCATAACCGTAAATTACATAGGGTTTTTCATTGGTGAAATTTAGTTCTGTATCGTCTAAGAAAAATCCTTCTATATCAACGGCCTGCTCACCACTACCAAGGGTTAACGTTTCATAAATGCCATTCCCTAGATCTTCAGGGAATAAAAAAACAGCATCTTTCACTAGGGTTATTAATGTTACATCTTGCTGGTTACCAGCAGTGTCAAACTGTATCTGATCTTCATATAAAAAATCCAAACCACCTCCAGGGAGGTTGTCTATATCAAGGGTCGTTTCTACAAAAACAAATATACTATCATTGGCAAGTATATTTATATCATTAAAAATCTTACCCGGTAGGCCATCCACATTTAATCTGTATTGAGAATCTTCTCCCTCACCAAGTCTTACAGAAGGGATGGTAATATCATCATCACTTCTATTATATACCTTGAGATTGTATGTGCTAGAGCCAATGTTAGTAAAAACAGTATCTAAAAAAACAGTATCTCTTGAAAACTCAAGGTTGCCTGTGTTTGGAACAGTTTCAAAATCATTACGACAAGAACTCCACAAAATAATAGAGAAAAATAATACAAGGCCATACATGTATTTCATAAAAGAAAATTTTGATAAAAATATAACTTTTTATTGGGTGTAATATTGTAAAGTCGCAAAGATTTGCTAGAAGGATATTCTCTTTGGTTAGGGTATGTATTGTTTTTACTTTTTTTCAAAAAACTCAATCTTGAAAAGCTTGTCCCAATTTTTACCCGTTACATAAATAATATTGGGTTCCCCTTTAGAGGCAATACCATTTAGAACATCTAGTTTATTGTGCTGTGTTACTTTCTTTTTAAGCCCCTTTAAATTAATGACACCCTTAACAGCTCCGTTTGTAGGATCTATTATAGCTATAGCTGGTTTTGTGTAGATGTTTGCGTAAATAGCACCGTTGATCCACTCAAGTTCATTTACGTTGTTTATTTTACTTGTATTGGTGTACATTTCTATATAGCTTTCTTCAGCTAGTGTTTCTGAGTTGAGTTTCCAAATTTTACTTGTACCATCACTCTTGTATAATGAGTTGCCATCATTGCAAAGTCCCCAACCTTGCTTACTTTTATTGTAGGCAAAAGTTCCTGTTTTTTCAAGTGTTTCTAGGTTGTATATAAAACCCATGTTCTCTCTCCAGGTTAGTTGATATAGCTTATCTTTTATAATAGTAAGTCCTTCTGCAAAATACTGCCCATCAAGGGCTATGTTTTTTTCTACTCGGCCGGTTTTATAATCTGTTTTTCGTAGCGAAGACTCTCCGTATTGCCCGGTGCTCTCATATAAAACATCTCCCACAAACTCTAGGCCTTGCGTGTAGGCATTAATAGCATGAGGATAGGTTTCTAAAATTTTATAGTCATACACTATTGGGCTTATAGAAGACAAAACAGTGATAGATTTTGAAACACGATACTTCTTGTCACCGCTTTTAATTTCTGCACTAATTACTTTATCACCAAGAGTGGTGTTTGAAAAATCAAAACTTCCTTGAAATATTTCATTTGCTAGTGCCTTTTCTCCGTTTACAGTATAGGTTACTGCATCAATAGGATCTCCTTTTTTACTTTTTATAGTAAAAATTACAGTTTCTGCATTTGAAACAGCTTTTTTATTGCCTTGAATTTCTAAAGAAAATAGCGTGTTAGGGTCTTGATTTTTTGTACCACAACTGCTGCAAAAAATCACTAGAAGTAGGATGCTAAAGTAGGTCGAATATTTCATGAGTGTTGGTTGATGTTATTTTTTTTTAAAGGATCTATTTCTAGGATAATTGCTTAAAAAGCTATGGCAAGATATTTATTATAAATGATTCTTAAAAATTGTTTGCAAAATTACAAAATGGAGTATATTTGCACCTGGCAAGTCCTACACAACTAGCTCCTGTAGAATCCCCCAGGGTGGGAACACAGCAAGGGTAAATGGTCGTAGCAGTGTGATGTAGGTAGCTTGCCTTTTTTTATGCCTTTTATTTAAAATTATATATATAAAAACGCTTTACATAACTGTAAAGCGTTTTTTGCTTTTCTACAGGTTTTTATTGTATAATTCCACCACAACTCACTCTTGCTCCTGCAGCTCCAGAGGGTTGAGAGCTAAGGTCATCTTCACCTTGGTGTATGATAACCGCTTTGCCTAAAATGTTTTTTGCAGGATCATCACAGCCAATACACCACTGGTCTGTAGCCATGCTAATTGCTCCAATTCCGTTTTTATCTACGGTAAAGTTTCCGATATCTCCTTTATGGTATCCTTTTTCTGAACCCCATTGGCCATGATTTTCAAAGGTTGGATTCCAGTGTCCTCCTGCAGATTTTCCATCAGGTGAGGCGCAATCTGCTTTTTCATGAATATGTATGGCGTGGGTTCCAGGGGTAAGCCCTTTGGTTTTGGCATCAAAATAGACCGTCTCACCTTCTTGCTTGAAATATGCAACCCCTTTAGATTGTCTTTCTCCTTTAGACTCTAGGGATATTTTTAGTTTTATTGTTTCTATGTCTTGTTTTGATGTCGCTTCAATCATAGCCGCTTGAGCCTCACCATCTGTAGTTTCTGCAGTTTCTTTGGTATCATTTTTACAACTTGTTGCACTCACCAAAACGAGCATAGCTAGTAGAATATAATTTTTCATGGTACTATTATTTTAATTATTAATTGATGGGTAAGATACAATTTAAGCCTTCGGTAAAAAAAGAGACAGCCTTTTTTTAAACAAAACATCTAAGACCGCTTTGTCTAGAAGTTACCCTTATTTTTCGTTGTTTTCTAAGTTATTTTTGGCCCTAAAATCTAGCTTATACCAAATTCCTATTTGAAAACGATCATAGTTTTTGCCTGTAAAATGATTTTTTAAATACCCTACCTGTGTTGTTATGGTGCTGTTTAAATGATATCCAAGAGCTGCATATAATCTGTTTTGACTAAAAACAGGTTCCTGTAGGTTAATAAAAACTTCATCATAGGCAGATACAAACCAATTTTCACTAATAGGGTAGGTGAGCCTTAGTAAATACCGCACTCTGTATTGCGTGTCATTTGCTGAAAGGGGATTGTTTATAAAACGCTGTTCGAACCTGTACCTATGTGTTGCTTTAAATTTTCCTAAAGAATTTTTACTGGTAAACTGCCCATAAAGTCTGTGCTCTAGGATATTTTGCTCACCCGTTGGTTCATTAAAGGTTCCATCTGTAGAAATATATCCATACCCAATAGTAGCTGTCGTGCTATTATTTATATGCCAATTTACTCCTGTTCTTAGCAGTAACTGGTTAAAATTTGAACCAAACTCATAGGTTCTATACTGCACTTCTGGAGAGATACTAATGTTATCTGTCAGGCGGGCATTTCCAAAAAACATACCCCAAGATCCAAACTCATCTTGGCCGTTTTCTTGTGCGTTTGTGTTTTGAATTGTTACAAGTGTAATAAGCAATAATGCAATTGTTTTTTTCATTTCTATAAAATATAATTTAGGGATACTTTTTTTAATTCTTACTAAATACTTTGATGTCTTTAAAAGGTTTTGTTTTCACCTTAGTCATAGCTTCTTTATAAGCTTTCCAGTCTTTTTCAAAAAACGCATTGGTTTTATCAAGCGCCTCATTGAGCTTATTTTTAGCATGTTTTAGTAATGTGATTTCTGTTTCTGTCATGCCATCTGGCCTGCTACCTCCATACCAGCTTGCTGTTCTAATTCTATTTAAAACCGTAACCTCAGGATTTCTAGTGATGCCTTGGCGCTTATCTTCTTTACCTATATAGGTTGCAATAAGGTTTTCAATAGTTTCTGAAATTTCAGTGCTTAAGGCAATTGCCTCTTTGTGCAGCTTTTTGTCTTCTTTTTTTAATGTTTTACTAAAGCTAGCTGCCGTGTTTTTACTTTCTACTAATTGTTTAACAGCATCTGCAGCAACTTGGGTCATCTGCTGAATCGTTTTTGAAGTTGCATACTTTTGATCAATAGCTTTTTGCGAAATAACTAATCTTGGATCGCTAGCCACAGTAATGGTAGTTTGAGTTGTCACCCCATCGTTGGATAAAACAATGTTATAGTTTCCTGGTTTTACGTTGGTGCCACTTGGTTCATTTTTTCTTTTTCTTATTTTTCTAGAGGGTCTATCTCCGCCAGCTTCATTTAAATACCAGGTCCATTTGTAAATTCCTGAGCTATCTGGGACTTTTCTTTTTAGGGTGCGAATCAAACGGTCCTTGTCATAAATTTTCATGAATATAGAATCACTTGACTGCTTTTGCTCTTGAGTACTATTCTCTTCAGCTTCTGCAGTTGTATGTTTTGCATTATACCAATAGCTAATATGCGCTCCATAAGCTTTGTTTTCTCCTTGGTACATTGCATCTGCGCCAAACCTGCTACCTGTTGGCTGCTGGTAGGCTGCTTGGTATGCCGTGGGTGGAGTAAATACTTTTAACCTCTCCTGTAAAAGCCGAGTTTCTTTGGCTATGGCGCGCAGTGGGCTAATATCATCCAACACCCAGGCGGCGCGGCCAAAAGTTCCTATCACCAAATCGTTCTCTCTTTGTTGAATCACCAAGTCTTTTACAGGTACCGTCGGGAAGCCATGTGTCCATTTGGTCCAAGTTTTTGACGCATTGGTAGAGTAATACAGGCCATCATCTGTTCCTAAAAACAGTAGGTTTTTTTCTTGTGGGTCTTCTATAATACAAAGGGCATAACTCTGGGTGTCTTCTGGACCTAAAATTCTAGTCCAAGAACGTCCGTAATTTGTGGTGCGGTATGCATAAGGGGTGTAGTCAAAACGTCTGTAGTTATTGGCTACCAGAAGCGCCTCTCCTTTATTTTTATTACTGGCTTTAATTTGTGTAATCCAACTT
>CBFHMO010000110.1:0-5361 GCA_965656925.1 Patiriisocius sp. | reverse complement strand
GCGCAGTTTGATAATACCACTAAGAAAGTTGATTTTGAGCCTATAGACAGGGTAGTGAGTGATCCTGCGGGTTTGAAATTACCAAAATCACCAATTCCAGGTTTAACAAACCAACAAAATCGCTTTGAGATAAAAAATGATAACAGCAATACACTTGGCACAGATGATCCAGAGCCTCTTGATATCTCAACAGATGATGGCTTTTTAACCACCAAGACAGACATGACTCCCAATGCTTTTGTTAAAGATAAACCAGCCTCAGATGCTTTTGATAGAGATCAAGTTCTGGGAGAGATTAAAACCAAGAGTGGTTTTGTGAATGTGGTTTATAGAGACCATCAAAGTGTAGATGGTGATAGAATACGGGTGTATGTAAATGATGATATTGTACAAAGTGACATCTCTTTGGATTCCAGTTTTAGAGGCTTTGATCTTACCCTCACACCAGGAGAAAATATCATAGAATTTCAAGCTTTAAATCAAGGCGAGAGTGGTCCTAATACTGCAGAGTTGCATGTCTATGATGAAAACGGAACCTTAATTTCTAAAAACGAGTGGAATTTACTAACGGGAAGAAAAGCCACAATTATAGTCTTCCAAGATTAATAGTTCAAACTCTTAAAATACCACTTCTATTTGAGCGACTTCTGCTGGTTTTAAAGTGCCAATAGTATGCTCTCCAATTCTAACTCTTACTAGACGTAGCGTAGGAAACCCAACAGCTGAGGTCATCTTGCGTACCTGCCTAAACTTTCCCTGGGTAATGGTAATAGAAATCCAGGAGGTTGGCCCGTGACGCTCATCTCTTATTTTTTTTGCACGTTTTGGCAGGGTAGGAGCACTTGTAAGTAATGTAACTATACATGGCCTAGTAAGATAAGGCTTGTTATCTGAGGTGATATAAACCCCTTCTTGTAGTTTTAAAATTTCAGAAGCGGTTATTATACCATCTACTTGGGCATAATATTGTTTTTCTACACCACTGTTATTTACATGATAGCTGTATGCGCCATTTGTAGTGAGTAGCAGTAGGCCCTCACTAGGTTCATCTAGTCTTCCAATAGCCATGGTGCCTTTTGGGAAATCACCCAAAGCCCCTAAAAAAGTTTTGTTTTTAGCATGCCTATCGTTGGTGGTGAATTGACTCACCACTCCATAGGGTTTAAAGATTTTATAATAGCTATGTTTTGTATTATGCATTGTTAGCCAATGAGCAGATCTATAATAGCAGCTAACTCAAAATCTTTTTCTGTAACACCATCTGCATCATGGGTAGACAAGAAAATCTCTAAAGTGTTGTATACATTAGTCCACTCTGGGTGATGATTAATACGCTCTGCTTCAAAGGCGATGCGTGTCATGGCAGAAAAAGCCTCTTTAAAATTTTCAAATTCAAAACTGGCATATAGGCCTCCTTCAACATACTCCCAGCCCTGAAACTGAGTTAGCTTTTCTGTAATCTGCGCTTGTGTATATTTTATCATACTTATGTGTTTTTATGAGTAATAAGATCCTCTAGAGTAGAATTTTCTATAACAGCTGCCACGGTAGTTTGATAGTTTACAGGCAAGGTATTAAATTTTGGTAAAACAGCTAAGTACTGATCATCATTACTATTGTAAATACTTTTAAAGATAGGAGTCTTGTTGCTTATCTTCTCACAAATTTCTGTGAATAAGTCTTGATGATGTACCAGGTCATTGCTTGCCAAATGAAAAATACCCCTTAGCTCTTTATTAATGATGTAATGAATTTGTTGCGCTATGGTGTTGGCCGTTGTTACACTTATAATAAGATTTGGGTAGACATCAAAAACCGCTTGGTGTTTAATGGCTTGCCTTAATTGTAAAATTCTTGGGCTATAAGCACCCAGCACCATTGGCAATCTTAAAATACTTACCTGATTTTTAATTTTTTCGAACAGTAGTTTTTCTACAGAGGTTTTGAACTTCCCGTATTCACTTACTGCCCTGGGGCGAGTGTCTTCATAACTTGGCAGGTCAGTGTTGCCATCAAAAACATTAACAGAAGATAAAAACAATAGGCTACTCCCTGGGGTGCCATTTATATACTTACAAACCTGTTTATGTGCATGGTATTGCGCTTTAAAATTTCCGCGAAGTGCAGAAATAATTAGGGTGGGGTTAATTTGTTCTAGGATGTTGGTAATATCATCATTGGCTATATCATATCCAAAGAACGCCTTATTGTTATCATACAATTCATGGGCACAATAGTAGGTGCCATAGGTCTCAAAATAGCTGCACAACTCTCTATAGATAGCATTGCCAGTATACCCGCTTGCTCCTAAAATTAATATGCTGTGTTTTTGTTTCTGCATCTAGTTTGAATTAGCCTATATCTTTAATAGATTGCCAATGAGTAAAAAATGTATTGGTACTAATTTATTTTTTATAGAATGGTAATTTCACAACCATTGCAGGTACTATTTTGTTACGTATTTGAATGTGTATTTGAGATCCAACTTCTTTTAATGCCACAGGTACATATCCCAGGCCAATGCCCTTACCCATAGATGGAGACATGGTACCGCTAGTAACTCTTCCAATACTGTTGCCTTGTGCATCAACAATTGCATAGCCCTGCCTTGGTATACCGCGCTGATTGAGCTGAAAACCAACTAATGTTTTTGATACCCCCAACTCTTTTTGTTTTTTTAGGGATGCACTGTTTGTAAAATCTTTATTGAATTTTGTAATCCAGCCAAGTCCTGCCTCAAGTGGCGAGGTGGTGTCATCTATGTCATTTCCGTAAAGGCAATAGCCCATTTCAAGTCTTAAGGTATCTCTGGCAGCCAATCCAATGGGCTGGATGCCCCAATCTGCGCCAGCTTCAAAAACTTTTGTCCATATTTGGGCCACCTGTGTGTTTTTGCAATAAATCTCAAAACCACCACTACCAGTATACCCAGTTGCGCTAATAATTACATCTTCAACACCTGCAAAGGTGTTTATTTTAAAGGTGTAAAATTTAATAGCACTTAAATCTTCCTGGGTAAGGCTTTGCATTGCTTGTATAGCTTTTGGACCTTGTATGGCCAAAAGGGAATAATGATCACTACTATTTTCAAGCACAGCTCCCATAGTATTGTGAGCGTTAATCCATGCCCAATCTTTATCTATGTTTGATGCGTTTACAACGAGCAGCCATTTTTCTGCAGCTATTCTATACACAATAAGATCATCTACCACACCGCCATCTAGATTAGGAAAACAACTATACTGGGCCTCACCATCTTCTAGTTTGGAAGCGTCATTGCTACACACCTTTTGTATTAAACCAAGCGCATTAGGCCCTGTTATAAAAAACTCTCCCATATGGCTTACATCAAAAACGCCTACTTTTTCTCTTACGGTTTGATGTTCTATGTTAATTCCTTGATAAGAAACGGGCATATTATACCCTGCAAAGGGCACCATTTTTGCGCCAAGGGCCGCATGTACTGCAGATAGAGCTGTGTCTTTCATTATATATTGTATTTACACAGCGAATAAAATGATGTTTTAAGCACTGTGTTGTTTGTTGGTTCAGATTTTAAAAAACAAATATAACGCTAGGGTGGTGGGCTTACCAAATTTTTAAGGGTTTTGCTTTAAAATAATATATTATAAGGTCCTGTACTTTTTTTCTTTACTACGCTACTGCAATAAAATCCAATACAAGCGCATTCTTTTGAATAGCTAAATTTCTGTTAGTTATACAAAAACATATATTGTACTTTTGTCTAAACAAATTTAAAATCATGTCTGAAATACATCATATAAGCAGCTCCCCTGTTGAGCTATCTGTCATTAAAGATATCGTTGATAATCAAAAACAATTAGCCCTTTCCAAAGAGGCAATAGATAATATAAATAACTCATATGAGTTTCTTTCAGAAAAAATAAAAAACAATGACACGCCTATTTATGGTATAAACACTGGTTTTGGATCTTTGTGTAATGTTAAAATCTCTTCAGAGAATTTATCAAAACTTCAAGAAAACTTGGTTACCTCTCATGCCTGTGGTACGGGAGAGTATGTACCTAAGGCTATAGTGAAGTTAATGTTATTGCTTAAAATACAATCTTTAAGTTATGGCTACAGTGGGGTGCAGTTAGTAACTGTTGCTAGATTGGTGGCCATGTACAACGCCAATGTAATTCCTGTTGTGTATACCCAAGGTAGTCTTGGCGCCTCAGGAGATTTGTCTCCACTAGCGCATATGTCTTTACCGATTCTAGGTAAAGGAGATGTTTGGTTAGATGATGCAATAGTGCCCACTTCAAGTATCATGCAAGAACACACCTGGAGCCCAATAACACTTATGGCTAAAGAGGGTTTGGCCCTTTTAAACGGCACACAATTTATGAGCGCATATGGAGTTTATATGCTGCTCAAGAGTTATAAGTATTCTTATCTAGCAGATGTTATTAGTGCGGTTTCTATAGATGCCTTTGATTGTAATATGAGTCCATTTAATGCACTTGTGCATAAAGTACGCCCGCACAAAGGGCAGCTGGAAACCGCCGCACGTATCAATGAGATTCTGCAAGACAGTGAGCTTGGAGCTGCCGAAAAAACTAATGTTCAAGACCCCTATTCTTTTAGGTGTATACCCCAAGTGCATGGCGCTACCAAAGACACGCTAGAATTTGTACAGCAAACATTTAAAACAGAGATTAACGCAGTTACAGACAATCCAAATATTTTTATAGAAGAAGATGTAATTATCTCTGGCGGAAATTTTCATGGCCAACCACTGGCACTGGCACTAGATTATATGGCCATTGCAATGAGTGAATTGGGGAGTATCTCTGAGAGAAGAACCTACCAGCTAATAGCTGGTTTACGTGATTTACCTGCTTTTTTGGTGAAAAATCCAGGTCTTAACAGCGGTTTTATGATACCTCAGTACACAGCGGCAAGTATTGTAAGCCAGAACAAACAACTTGCAACTCCATCCTCTATAGATTCTATAGTCTCCTCAAACGGCCAAGAAGACCACGTGAGTATGGGAGCTAATGGAGCAACTAAATGCTTGCGTATTATAGATAATATAGAAACCATACTAGCAATTGAGCTGATGAACGCCGCCCAAGGGTTAGCCTTTAGAAATAAAAAATCATCACCCTTTATAATGTCATTTATAGAAAGTTATAGAACCGTGGTGCCGTTTTTAGAAGAAGATAGAATTCTAGCAGATGATATTCATGCCAGTGTTGCTTTTTTGCAAGGCTTTAGTGTAGATAGTGAACTACTGTTTTAGCTTTTAAAAAAAAATAGTATCCCATAACACTTTGTTTTTAAAGGGTAGGAGTTAAGAGTATAAAATAAAAACGCCCCTTGTTAATAAGGGGC
>CBFHMO010000109.1:0-5413 GCA_965656925.1 Patiriisocius sp. | reverse complement strand
CATAATATATAGTTTAAAGACAGCCCTATTTATTTATAAATAGGGCTGCTTTTTTTTGTAATAACATTTGTTTATTCTTAACAATAGCATAAGGTTGTTCACAATTTTGGCGTTGTATTTGTTAATTACTTTGTGTTTTAAATTTATCAAATTTGTCTTGTAAAGGGTATATTTAACAACTATTCACACGATTTTATGGCAGACACAAAATATACCGAAGATAACATACGATCCCTCGACTGGAAAGAGCATATTCGTATGCGTCCAGGGATGTATATTGGAAAGCTAGGTGATGGTTCTTCTCCAGATGATGGTATCTATATATTATTAAAAGAGGTATTAGATAATAGTATTGACGAATTTGTGATGGGCGCTGGAAAGACCATTGAAATTAGAATAAAAGATAAAGAAGTACGTGTTCGTGATTTTGGCCGTGGTGTTCCTTTAGGGAAAGTGGTAGATGTGGTATCAAAGATGAATACTGGAGGGAAGTATGACTCTAGAGCGTTTAAAAAATCTGTAGGTTTAAATGGGGTAGGTACAAAGGCTGTAAATGCTTTGTCCTCTTACTTTAAGATAGAATCTGTAAGAGATAGTAAAGTAAAATATGCAGAGTTCTCTCAGGGAGAATTAAAGCAAGACAGCGCCGTAGAGGAATCTACTAAACGAAAGGGAACTAAAGTTGTATTTATTCCAGACGAAGTTATTTTTAAAAACTTTAAGTACCGTAGCGAGTATGTAGTGAAAATGCTAAAAAACTATGTGTACCTCAATCCAGGGTTAACTATAGATTTTAACGGTGAAAAGTATTTTAGTGAAAATGGTTTAAAAGATTTACTATCAGATAACATGTCTGGTGAAGATATGCTGTATCCTATTATACACTTGCGAGGTACAGATATAGAAGTAGCAATCACTCACAGTAAAACCCAATACAGCGAAGAGTACCACAGTTTTGTAAATGGACAAAACACTACCCAAGGAGGTACGCATCAGGCTGCCTTTAGAGAAAGTTTGGTGAAAACCATTCGTGAGTTTTATGGTAAGAATTATGAGGCGAGTGATATTAGAAAATCTATTGTGTGCGCTATTAGTATCAAAGTAATGGAACCTGTCTTTGAGAGCCAAACAAAAACCAAACTTGGCTCAACAGACATGGGTGGTGATTTGCCAACGGTGCGATCTTACATTAATGATTTTCTCAAAACACAACTAGATAATTTTTTACATAAAAATCCAACTACCGCTGAAGCCATACAGCGTAAAATCATGCAAGCAGAGCGGGAGCGTAAAGAGTTGTCTGGAATTAGAAAACTAGCAAAAGATCGTGCAAAGAAATCAAACCTACATAATAAAAAATTACGTGATTGTAGGATTCATCTTGGCGATACCAAAAAAGAAAGAAATCTTGAATCTACATTGTTTATAACAGAGGGAGACAGTGCATCAGGGAGTATTACAAAAAGTAGAGACGTTAACACTCAAGCTGTATTTAGCCTAAAAGGTAAACCCTTAAACAGTTATGGTCTCACAAAAAAAATTGTGTATGAAAATGAAGAGTTTAATCTCTTGCAAGCTGCTTTAAATATAGAAGAGTCTCTTGCCGATTTGAGGTACAATAATATTGTTATTGCTACAGATGCCGATGTAGATGGAATGCACATTAGATTGCTTCTTATTACATTCTTTCTTCAGTTTTTTCCTGAGGTGATTAAAGAAGGGCATTTGTATATTCTGCAAACGCCGCTCTTTAGGGTTCGTAACAAAAAGAAAACTATTTATTGTTACTCTGAGGAAGAACGCAAAAGTGCCTTAGAGGAACTCAAACCCAAGCCAGAGATTACAAGATTTAAAGGTCTTGGTGAGATATCACCTAATGAATTTGTGCATTTCATTGGAGACAACATTAGGCTAGACCCTGTAATGTTAGATAAGCAGATGAGTATAGAAGAGATGCTTTCTTTTTATATGGGAAAAAACACACCAGATAGACAAGAGTTTATCATCAACAATCTAAAAGTCGAGTTGGATGTCTTAGAAGAAGAGGCCTCATAAAAACAAGCTAAGTACCAAAAGTGAAATTATAACACATGAATGAGGATCAACATCCAGAAGAAGCATTAAACCAAGATGGGGCCACCCCGCAAAATGACCATCAAGACGACCCTCTTGATACCCAGGTTGTTGGTGAAGACCAAGATGATTTTGATTCACCACAGACAGAGGATGGTGAAACCATTACCCGCGTCACTGGAATGTACCGTGAGTGGTTTTTGGATTATGCTAGTTATGTTATATTAGAACGTGCTGTTCCTGCCATTGAAGATGGTTTTAAGCCCGTACAGCGCCGCATTATGCATTCTATGAAAGATCTTGATGATGGCCGTTATAATAAAGTAGCCAATGTTGTAGGACATACCATGCAATACCATCCTCATGGGGATGCAAGTATCGCAGATGCTATGGTGCAGTTAGGGCAAAAAGATTTACTTATTGATACCCAAGGAAACTGGGGTAATATCCTAACTGGAGATAGAGCTGCAGCTGCCAGATATATTGAAGCTCGTATTTCTAAGTTTGGTCTAGATGTTGTTTTTAATCCAAAAATTACCAAGTGGCAGTCTTCTTATGATGGTAGAAGGAAGGAGCCTATTAACCTTCCAGTTATGTTTCCACTGCTATTGGCACAAGGAGGAGAGGGTATTGCCGTTGGTTTGTCAACAAAAATTTTACCTCACAACTTTATAGAGCTCATAGATGCTTCTATAAAACACTTGCAAGGCAAGCGCTTTACTATTTTTCCAGATTTTCCTACAGGTGGTATTATTGATGTTACAAACTACAATGATGGTTTAAGAGGCGGAAAAATAAGATCTCGTGCTCGCATAGGCCAACATGATAAAAACACCTTAGTTATTACTGAGATTCCTTTTGGAACTAATACAGGATCTTTAATTGACTCTATTTTAAAGGCCAATGATAAAGGTAAAATTAAGATTAAGAAAATAGAGGATAATACGGCCGCAGATGTTGAAATACTAATTCATATTCCATCTGGTATTTCCCCAGATAAAACTATAGACGCCCTGTATGCATTTACAAATTGTGAAAGTTCTATATCTCCGCTGGGGTGTGTTATTGAAGACAACAAGCCTTTGTTTGTTGGGGTTAGTGAAATGTTACGCCGCTCAACAGATAGAACTGTTCAATTATTAAAAAGTGAACTTGAAATACAGCTTCATGAATTAGAGGAGCAGTGGCATTACGCATCTTTAGAGCGTATTTTTATAGAGAATCGTATTTACCGAGATATTGAAGACCAAGAAACATGGCCAGGAGTAATAAATGCTATAGATAAAGGATTACAGCCACATATAACACATTTAAAAAGAGGTGTTACTCAAGATGATATTGTTCGTCTCACTGAAATACGCATCAAGCGCATCTCTAAGTTTGATATAGACAAGGCGCAGCAAAAAATTGATGCCTTAGATGATAGTATTGCTCAGGTAAAACACCATTTGGCAAATCTTATTATCTACGCCATAGATTACTTTACTCGTTTAAAGAAAGAATACAGTAAGGGTAAAGAGCGTAAAGCAGAAATAAAGGTATTTGATGATATTCAAAAAACCAAGGTAGTTATTAGAAACACCAAGCTTTATGTAAATAAAGAGGAAGGGTTTGTGGGTACTAGCTTGCGTAAAGACGAGTACGTAACAGATTGTAGTGATATTGATGATATTATTGTATTTACCCAAGATGGAACAATGATGATCACTAAGGTAGGGAGTAAGACCTTTATAGGTAAAAACATCATTCATGTTGCTGTATTTAAAAAGAAAGACAAGCGCACTACCTATAACATGATTTACAAGGATGGCCCTAAAGGTCCAACCTATGTTAAACGCTTTAACGTAACGGGAGTTACCCGTGATAAAGAATACCCAGTCTCTCAAGGTACTAAAGACAGCAAAGTACTTTATTTTACTGCAAACCCTAATGGTGAGGCAGAAGTGGTACATGTTTTACTGCGTCAAAGCGGAAGTATTAAAAAATTAAAATGGGATTTACACTTTAGTGATGTTTTAGTTAAAGGACGCGGCTCTAAAGGAAACATTGTAACTAAGTATCCTGTAAAACGCATAGAATTAAAAGAGAAAGGTATTTCTACCTTGAAACCTCGTAAAATTTGGTTTGATGAAACAGTACAACGCCTTAATCTAGACCAGCGTGGTGAGCTTGTGGGAGAGTTTAGACCTACAGATAGGTTGTTGCTAATTAATCAAAGAGGGCTTGTAAAGACTGTTATTCCAGAGATTACCATGCATTTTGATGATGACCTTATTGTAATGGAAAAGTGGGAGCCTAAAAAGCCAATAACTGCCATACATTGGGCTGGAGAGAAAGAACTTTTTTATGTAAAGAGGTTCCTTATAGATACTCCAGAGAAACAAGACAATGTATTAACAGATGATTCTAAATCTTATCTTGAAACTATATTTACAGATCATAGACCGGTTGCGGAGCTTGTTTTTACCAAAGAAAGAGGTAAAGAAAGAAAGGATAACCTTGTAATTGATTTAGAGCGTTTCATTGCCTTAAAAGGAATTGGCGCCCTTGGTAACCAATTGACAAAATATAAAATCTTAGAAATTAACGCTCTTGATCCTTTGCCCTTCGCCCTGCCAGAGACAACTCCTGCGGCCGCTATAGAAGTGGTTGATCAGCAAGCTGTAAAAAGCTCAGAAAGTGTAGCTGCTCAAACTACTAAAGAAGAAACTGTTCAAGACACAGCTCCAAATAAAGAAAAAGAGCCCCCAATAGACCAGGACGGGCAAGCCTTGTTGTTTTAAGCTTTGGTTTATTGCGGCTTAATGATGCGCTTTTATAGTAGTTATTTAATGCTTCTTAGGTATAACTGTTCTACTTTTTCTCGCGCCCAAGGAGTTTTGCGAAGAAACTTTAAACTAGAGTTTATCGTCGGGTTTAGCGCAAAGCAATTAATACGTACTTTCTGGTCCATATATTCCCAGCCATATTTGGCAACCAGATCTTCCAAAATGGCTTTAAGGGTAATACCATGTAAAGGATTGTTGGCTTGTTTGGGTTTGTTTTCTTTTTTACTGAAAATCCCAAACAATTCTTTATCCACTCTTTGAGGGATAGAATTATAAGATTTCTCAAAGGTTTGTATGGTAAACAGTGGGCTTAAATAACTTTTATATTCTTCTATACTTCCGCCAAAAGGACGTTTTTCTAGATCCTCGGTGAGCGGAAAATCAAACCACAAACCAACTAGTTTCCCTTTTGGGGCAAGCAAAGAGGCCATTTTAGTTGCGTATTTAACCCTATTCATTTTCTGTGGTACAAAGGAGCAGAAAAATGTCTGCTCTACAATAAGGTCGTAGAC